>JANPAR010000012.1:0-17122 GCA_031430015.1 Burkholderiales bacterium | reverse complement strand
ATCGTGAGTGCGGCGTGGCACCCTACGGAAAACGCAATCGGCTACAGCCGTGAAAGCGTTGGTAGACAACGGTTTTCTTCCGTCACTCGATGCACAAGCGCATGCACCAACGGTCTTGAAGGATGACGCAAAGAGGGCGTTCACCGGCACCGGCAACATGTCGCGTCGGCCGAGCATGAAGGCGATAGCACCGGCGCGCAACAACGTACCCGCCGGTGAATGCCGGTGAATGCCGGTGAGTGCCTATGGGTGCCGGACTAACGGGCCAAACGGCTGATCAGAAAGCCCGCTGCCAGTGCAATCCCAAGCGCCTTCCATGGGTGTGCCGAAATCGCTTGCGCGGTTTCCGCTGCCGCTTTTTCCTGCGCAGTCTTGAGGCAACTGCCCTGGGCGCGCAGCCACGCGGTCGCCGGCCCGGCCACATGGGCCACGCTGTTGACCGCGTGGTGGGCACCTTGCGCGACGCGGTCTATCGCCGGGTTGACGGTGCTGACTGCCTCGTTGGCTGCACCGGCTACCCGGTCCACTGCTCCATGGATGCTGACTGCAGCCTTGCTCAAGGTGGTGTCAATGATGCCGTTGCCGGGCACAAGAGGCGTGTTGGTGCGGGTTGTGATGTCCATTAGGTTCTCCGGATCAAGTCAGAATCGCTGGCGTAGTTGCAGGTTGTCACGATGTAGCACTTTCAAAAAGTGGCTGGTTGCGTGGGCCGGCTGTTGTGCGACGCAATCGGCACGAACATTTCATTTCGCAACCGGGCTGCCGGGCATCCCTGCTCCACCACCCATTCTGCTGTTCGACGTAACGGCTGCAGTGCGCAATTGCTTGGCATTGGCCGTGTCCACTTTGCGCGCGGCTTTGGCATCGGCCATGCAATTGCGCGACTCGGCGCCGGCACCCATGGCGCGGCATTTTCCTGCCGCATCCTTGTAGCTCGCTTTCATGGCTTTCATGGCGTCGTGGTAGGCGCTCATGTCGGGCTGGGTTGCCCCCGGGCTCGCGGGTACCTGGGAGAGTGCCGCACCCGAGAGGGTGCCGCCGATCAAGATGGCGGCGATGGTTGTCAGCGAGCGGTTGAAAATTTTCATGATTGGAACCTTTCGGAAGGATGGATTGCCGGACAGTCGTCAATGACGGATACACTGGCTGCGAATCAACGGTGACTCTGAGGTAACGCACAAAGCAACCGTTCAGTTCAGCGCCTGGCCGCAGAGTCGAGCAATCAGGTCGAGTGCCACCGGTTTTGGCGGCAAATGCAGACTAAGGCAGCCTGCTCTGTTTGTATGTGCGTTGCCGCACGCGCTGGCCCGCTTTGGAACCAGCCTGTCGCGCCCGCCTCAGCAGTGTCTTGGCAAGGCCTCAGCAATGCTTCTGGGCGGCGCCAGCGATTCAACGCACCACCGGCATTGCCGCATCGCGTTTTGGCACGCGGACCACAGCGCGCTGCCAGAGTGCCGCCGTTTCGGTGCAAAAGCCCGCCAACTGTGTGAGCACCTTCTGCACTGCCAGATTCGCGGCAGCGACACCGCCTGCGGGATCGCCGCTGGCGGCTACGGCGGTCTCGTCAAATTCACGCCAGCCCAGAACCTGGCGGGTGGCGTTGTCCACCACGTACGCACGCAAGGTGAAACGCACATGGCTGGGATTGCTGCCAAAATCATGTTGCAATCGAATAATGTCGGTATCCAGTCTCAGTTCACCCGCAGCCGCACTCGGTGTCAGCACGGCGGCGCGGAACGAGCCGCTGCGCTCGATGGCTGCGACGATGAGCGGTGCCAGCATGCGTGCCGGCGTATCGACCCATTCGTTGTGTGAAAAGTATTCAATCTGCTGAGCGGTGCGCACGTAAATAATGCGCTGGCTGCCAAAGCCCGCAGATGCGTGGGTCGGATTGACGATCAACGTGGGTGCTGTGCTGCTGACCGGGGGCGCAGGCGGCGCGCCCGCTTCGATCCGCGCACCGTCGAGAGAGTAAAACAAGGGTGACGGGGTCATCACGGGACGCAGGGCGCTGCAGCTGCCGGCAATCGCGAGAACCAACGCGGCGGTACACATTCCAACGGTGCGTGCATAAACGGTACGTACACAAACGGCACGTAGCAACAGTGAATTGTTCATTGCGGTCGAACTCCTGGTGACGTTTCGCCCGGACCTTCCGGCACCGGCTTGCGGCCAAACAGCAGGCCGGTGGGATTGCGCTCGGTTTGTTCAGTCAGGCGCCGTAACGCGGCAGACAGCACCGTCAGTTCAGCGAGCAGCCGCTCCATTTCTGGCAGTGTCTCGGCGGTAAAACGCGTCACGTCAGCCCCGATCGAGCCAATCGTCTTGCCGGCATTGCCGCTCGTGAGAGCGACCGCGTCCCCCATTCTTGCGACCGCCTCGGCGCTGCGCCCGATGCGGTCAATCACCGGGCCAGCTTGGGCGGTGGCGCGCGCGGCGTTGTCGAAGGTGCGGGCGGCGCTGGCAATACCGGCGTCAAGCGTCTCCTTGCGCGCCGCCAGTGTGCGCGCCACGGCAGCGATATCGACGAGTGCACCGTTCAGCGCTGCCCGGTTCTCCTCGCTGAGGATTGAATTGATGCTGTTCGACGTGCTATCGAGTTTCGCCAGCACCGTTGTGAGGACGTTTTCCAGCCGTGCGCTCAGAGACGGCTTGGTGCGGATCACCGGATATTGGTTTCCCGCCGTCGCGCGCAGTAATGGCGCGTCGCGACTCCCGCCGCTCAGTTCGACGTAGGCAATGCCGGTCAGCCCCTGCGTTTTGAGTACCGCAACCGTGTCCTCCTTGACCGGCGTGCCACGCTCGATGGCCAATAGCAGATGGACCCGTTCCGGATTTGCCGCGTCCAGTGTGATGGTGCGCACCTGCCCGACGCTGACACCGTTGTATTTGACCGGCGCATTCAGGTTGAGCCCGGCCACCGACTCATCTGCTATGGCCAGATACAGAGTGTGGCGCTTTTGCAAGGCGCCGCCCGAGGCGAGCCACAGCACCCCAGCCACCAGTACCGTGCCGAGGACGACGACAAAGGCACCGACGAGGGTGTAGTTCACTTTGGTTTCGATGACGGGCTCCCGGGCGGTTGGGCAGGGCGCGCTGCCACCAAATGTTTTTTCTGTTCCCGCGCCGCGCGCGCACGCCGACCTTCAAAGAAGCGCTGTACCTCGGGGTTATCGAGGCGGGCGAGTTCAGGCATGGAGCCGATGGCTTGCACCGTGCCACCGGCCAGGACGGCGACGCGGTCGGTCACTTGCCACAAAAGGTCAAGATCGTGGGTGATCATGACAATGGTCAGGCTGAACAAGTCGCGCAGCTTGAGCACCAGTTCGTCAACGCCCCCAGCGCTTTCCGGATCCAGACCGGCGGTCGGCTCATCCAGGAGCAGAAGTTCGGGGTCAAGCGCCAAGGCCCGCGCCAGAGATGCGCGCTTCATCATGCCGCCGCTCAGTTCGGCAGGATACTGGTTGCCAACGCTGGGTTTGAGGCCGGTCATGTGAAGCTTCCAGGCCGCGACTTCATCGATCAGCTTGTCTGCCAGATTGGTATGCTCGCGCAACGGCAAGCCAATGTTCTCGCTCACGGTCAGCGCGCCGAACAAGCCACCGTGCTGGAACATCACGCCCCAGCGCCTGCGCAGGGCAGCCGCAGCTTCGTCTCCGGCCTTGTCAAGGTCTACCCCTAGCACCTCGATGTAGCCAGAATCTGGCCGCTGCAGCAAGATCATTTCGCGTAACAGAGTCGATTTCCCCGAGCCACTGCCGCCGATCAAGGCAAAGATTTCGGCGCGGCGCACCTCGAGGTCGATACCGGTATGTACGACATGGCTGCCGAAACGCGTCGACACCCCGGCCATCTTGATGACTGTATCGTCCGCTGCTGTGCCCGTTTGCATGTCAGAGACCGAGCGTGCTGAAGGCGATGGAGAACAAGGCGTCGGCAACAATCACCAGGAAGATCGACTGCACTACACTGCGGGTGGTCTGGCGGCCGACGCTATCGGCACCGCCTTTGGTGCGAAATCCCTGAAAGCAGCCGGCCATGGCGATGATGGCAGCGAATACCGGCGCCTTGCAGATACCAACCAGAAAGTCAGTAACGCTGACGGCCTTGACAAAACGGTCGAGAAATTCGTCAAAGCTGACGCCCAGTTGCGCTTGCGCCATGATCATTCCGCCAAACACGCCCAGCACGTCGGCGAACACGGTCAAGAGCGGCAACGCGATCAGCAGCGCAAAAATCTTTGGCAGCACCAGCAATTCAAGCGGCGCGATACCGATGGTGCGCATCGCGTCGATTTCCTCGGTCACCGCCATCGTGCCGATCTGCGCGGCGTAGGCAGAGCCCGAGCGTCCGGCGATAATGATCGCAGTCATCAAGGGCGCAAACTCGCGCAGCATTGACAAGCCAACCAGATCGGCGACGAATATGTTGGCGCCGTATTGCCGCAACTGGCCGGCACCCTGATAGGCGACGACGATACCTAGCAGGAACGACAGCAAGCCGACGATCGGCAGTGCGTCGAATCCGGCACTGCGGATGTTGAACAGAATCGGGCGCCAGCGCAGGCGGGCCGGATGGGAGACACAACCGGCGAACGCCACCGCGCATTCGCCGGTGAAAGCGAGCAGTGCCATCGCCTGCTCGAACGCGGAGTGAGCCCCCCGCCCAACACGTTCAAGCACTCTCGCCGGTGCGCCGGCAGCGGCAGCCGGCGCACCGGCCTGGCTGGCCATGTGTTGCGCCACGACATTGAGCAGCTTGGCAAATTCAGGGTGCAGCCCGTGGAGCGCGACTGCATGCCCATCGGCGCCAAGCCGCAGCAGCAGTTTTTGCAATACCCATGCTCCGGCGGTGTCCAGAGCGGTGATGCGCGTGCCATCGGCGGCGGTGCTGGTGTTAGGCACGACCTGCAACGTTTCCACGCTGCGTTCGATGCCACCGATGCCTCGCGCGGTCCAGTGCCCCGATAACGCGAGGCGCTGCGGCGCGGGTTGAGTGATCGCAGCGGATTCCATGGCGAGACTCGTAAATGATCTGCCGCAGATTAATTTAGCTGGGCGGCAATGTATGTGCGCGAACGCACTGATCCGCTTCTGCCGGTATTGAGCTCTCAAGGGAAGCGGCTGCACCAGGCGCTTGAAGTCATGCGAATGCGCGCTGGCCAATCCATCGCGGTTTGATGCAGGTCAAGCCGCCGCCCGCTGCGGCGCGTAGTCTCAATGCATCGCGGGTTTGACCCAAACCCGCCTTCCAGAGCGGCCATCCTTGATGCAATCCTCCCATCCCATCCACTCAATGTGGGCCGACGCTCTCGATACGCTGGAACGAGCCGGGCGACTGCAGCGGCAGTTTTTTCAGGTCAGCGAGCCTGACCGCCACGGCCCCACTTGGGAGCCGCCGGCCGATGTGTTCGAGACCGCCGATCACCTCACCATCTGGGTCGCGTTGCCGGATGTGGCCGAGCGCGATGTGACCGTCGCGATCGATGGTGCCGGTCTGATCGTGACGGGTGAGCGCGTGCTGCCGGTATCAGACGGTGTGATGATTCGCCGCCTTGAATTGCCGTTTGGCCGCTTTGTGCGGCGTATCGAGCTGCCACCGGGCCGCTACAGCATTGGCACGCGGGTGCTCGCCGCCGGCTGCCTGCGGCTTGAATTGCGCAAGCTCGGATAGTGCAGACGGAGCCGCTCCATGGACACCCGATCAAACCCCAGCCCGCAGCGCGCCGATGGTGCGCCACCGGAGGTGCCACCGCCCACAGAAGTTCCGCAGGTCACGGCAGCGGACGGCGTGGCGCACACAACGGCAAGAGCCCCGCCGCCCTTGCCGGAGGATGTGCTCATCATCGTGCCGATGCGCAATCTGGTGTTGTTCCCCGGGCAGATCGTGCCGGTCGCGGTCGGGCGTGAGCGCTCGGTGGCGGCTGCGCAGGCCGCCGCCGCTGCCGGGCGGCAGCTCGGCGTGCTGCTGCAGCGTGATACCGAAGCCACCGATCCGGGCCCAGAACAGTTGCATGGCATGGGCACGGTGGCCAATATCCTGCGCTACATCACGGCACCGGACGGCTCGCACCATGTGGTGTGCCAGGGCGATCACCGCTTCCGCATCGTGCAGTATCTGGAGGGTTATCCGTTTTTGGCAGCACGCGTCGAGCATTTGACCGAAGACGCCAGCGCCCCCATCAGCAAAGAGATCGAAGCGCGCCAGTTGCAATTGAAGCTGCGCGTGGCTGAGGTGCTGTCGCTGCTGCCGCACACCCAGGAGGAACTGGCAACAGCGGCGCAAAACATCAGCTCGCCTGCGGTGATGGCCGATTTTGTTACCGGCCTGATGGACCTCAAACCTGAGCAAAAACAGGAGGTTCTCGAAACCCTCGACCTGCAAACGCGCCTTGACAAGGTGTTGGTCTTGCTGGCGCATCAGACCGAGGTGCTGCGCCTGGCGCAGGAAATTGACCAGAAAACCCGCGGCCGGATCGGCGCGCACCAGCGTGAGATGTTGCTGCGCGAGCAACTCAAAACCATCCGTACCCAGTTGGGCGAAGCTGAAAACATCGGTGCCGAGTTCACCGAGCTCGATGAGGCAGTCACCAAAGCGAAGCTGCCGCCTGAAGTGGAAGCCCACGCGCGCAAGGAACTCAAACGCTTGCAGCAGATGCCCGAAGGCGCGGCGGAATACGCGATGCTGCGCACCTATCTCGACACCCTGATCGAGTTGCCGTGGTCGGTGGCGAGCGAAGACCGCATCGACATTGCCGAGGCGCGGCGGATTCTTGACGAGGATCACTACGGCCTGCCCAAGATCAAGCGGCGCATTCTCGAATATCTCGCGGTGCGCAAACTCAACCCGGCCGGCAAGAGCCCGATTCTGTGTTTTGTGGGCCCGCCCGGTGTCGGCAAAACTTCGCTCGGCCAGAGCATCGCCAAGGCCACCGGGCGCAAGTTCGCGCGCGTCAGCCTGGGTGGCGTGCATGACGAAGCCGAAATTCGCGGCCACCGCCGCACTTACATCGGCGCGCTGCCCGGCAACATTCTGCAAACCATCAGCCGCGCCGGTGCCAACAACTGCGTGCTGATGCTGGACGAAATGGACAAGCTCGGCAGCGGCGTGCGCGGTGACCCGTCATCGGCGCTGCTCGAAGTACTCGACCCGGAACAGAACAGCACCTTCCGCGACAACTATCTGGCGCTGCCGTTCGATCTCTCGCATGTGCTGTTCATTGCCACCGCCAATCAGCTCGAGACGATTCCCGGCCCGCTGCGTGACCGCATGGAAATCATCACCCTGCCCGGCTACACCCAGGAAGAAAAAGCACAAATCGCGCGGCGCTATCTGGTGCAGCGCCAATTGGCGGCCAACGGCGTCACCGCCGCGCAGTGCGAAATCACCGATGCCGCGCTCATCGCGCTGATCGGCGATTACACGCGCGAAGCCGGTGTGCGCAATCTGGAGCGCGAAATCGGCAGTGTGCTGCGCCACGCGGCGATGCAGATTGCAGAAGGGACTGCGGCGCATGTGGTGGTTGACGCACCTGATTTGGCGGTGATTCTGGGTGCACAGAAGTTTGAGCGCGAAGTCGCAATGCGCGTTAGTCTGCCTGGCGTGGCAACCGGTTTGGCATGGACGCCGGTAGGCGGCGACATCCTGTTCATCGAAGCCTCGCGCGCGCCCGGCAGCGGCAAGCTGATTCTCACCGGACAACTCGGTGATGTGATGAAAGAAAGCGCGCAGGCCGCACTCACCTTACTCAAAGTGCGCTCGGCTGCGTTGAGCCTGCCGGCCGGCTTTTTTAACAAGAGCGACATCCATGTGCATGTGCCAGCCGGTGCCACACCGAAAGACGGCCCCAGCGCCGGCACTGCCATGTATATCGCTTTGGCCTCGCTCGCGCTCAACCTGCCGGTCAGGAGTGACTGCGCCATGACCGGCGAAATAAGCCTGCGCGGCCTCGTCATGCCGGTCGGTGGCATCAAGGAAAAAGTGCTGGCCGCGCTGCGGGCCGGCATTCACACAGTGCTGTTGCCAGCGCGCAACCGGCGTGACCTCGACGACATC
This sequence comes from Burkholderiales bacterium, assembly GCA_031430015.1. GTDB lineage: Bacteria > Pseudomonadota > Gammaproteobacteria > Burkholderiales > JAEUOS01 > CANJDH01. The sequence goes on along the minus strand of JANPAR010000012.1, from coordinate 9,067 downwards.
CCCGCCGACGCCCAGCGGCAACTCCAGTTCATCTGGCTCGACACCGTGGACGACGCGATGCGCGCGGCCATTGCGCGGTCGACGACGGAGCGGTCAACGTCAGCCAACAGCGCACAACCACTCAAAAATCCCCACCTGAAGGGACTTCAGGATGAAACCTGACTTGATTTTGAGTGCCAACGCCACCCACGCACGCCTGTTGCGGCGCGGGCCGCGCCGCTCACCCGCCGCAGCTGGATGCCAAAGCAAAGACACACTTGCGGTTCGCCCAGGAACTGGCCGGCCACCTGGAGAACTAGGCGCGGCACAACGGATTTCACGCGCTGTGCATCATTGCGTCAAGGCCGTTTCTGGGGCGGCTCAAAGCGGCCCAGGGAACCGCCGCCATGCGTCACGAACATCTGGCGCTTGCTGCACAGGGCGGCAGAGCTGACAGGGTTGGTGGCAGCGGTTTTCAGCCGGATTGACGCGCCTCAGCCAGGCGCAGAGTGGCGCGCGCGCCAGCGCGTCCACGTCAGATGCGCCCACACCGCGGCGAGCAGGGAGTAGTTGAGAAGCATGAACCACGGCGTGTTCCAGGCGATGCCATCGAAGCCTTGCTGCGTGAACGGATACAACACGGGCGAAGGATAGAACGCCGCCGAGTGCGTGAACACGTCAATCACCACATGAGACCACCATCCGAGCAGCGGAATCCATAGGGTGCGCAGCGCCAGCCACAGCAGCAGTGAGCCAGCGGCGGTGGTGATGGCACTGTGCATGATGCAATGCAGATGATGCGCGAAGTGCCGCACCCAAGGTGGCATCGGCGGCTCCTGCCCGGGAGAGGCGGTGGCGTAGGCGTAGAGGTCGGCGGCAGTGCCGCTGCCAAACGCCCACCAGCCGGACAGCGGCAGCAAATGAATCACGTCGGGCAGTGCGGCCAAGACCATCGTCAGCGCCACCGTGAGTGGCGTTATCTTGAGAGATGGCATCTGACCGCGCGCAATCAGCACGCCGGCACCGGCCCACAACGCATGCGCAGCGATGTCCATTGCCCATTTCCACCTTCTGCCGCGAATGGGGTGATCAGGCGTGCTGACCAATCCATTGCACAATTTCTGACGACGCCATCGCCCCCGAAACGCGCGCCGCTTCCGCCCCATTGACAAACAGCACCATCGTGGGAATGCTGCGAATGCGGTGTTGCGCCGAGGCCTTGGGCGCCGCGTACGACTCGACCTTGGCAAAGCGCACGCCGGGCAGGTCTCGCGCTGCCGCCGCAAATTGCGGCGCCATCATCTTGCACGGCCCGCACCAATCGGCCCAGAAATCCACCACCACCGGCATGCTGCTGTTGGCAACGTAGCCTGGCAAAGCGGCATCGCTCAAAGCAAACGGCTCGGGGGCAGCCAGTGGTGCCTTGCAGCGCCCGCACACCGGCCCTTGATGTACACGTTCGTCCTGCACGCGGTTGGTGGTGCCGCAGGCGGGGCAGACCAGATGCATGGCGTTTCTCCGTTTGATATGGATATGAACCGAGGCAGCGATTGTGCAGCCGCAATGCGGATTGCATTTGCGCTGGATCAAACCGCTTCTGCGCCATCGCGTCAGGATAGGACTCTTGTGCCCCCTTGCCCGAATGCCAATGAATGCCCTGCCGGCCTGCTATGCAGCATCCACCCTATCCATTCGACTGAACTGCAGCGGCTGGAGCAAGTCTGCCCTGCTCGCCGCCGTAGCATTCGTGCTGGTCATCTTGCTGGCAGGCTATTGGTTGCTCGGCCGGCCAGTGGAAACATTGGCAGCGGTGCGCAGCGATCTGGTGCAAACCGTGGTGGCGAGCGGGCGCGTGATGACACCGCAGCGTGCCGCCATCGGCGTTGAAGTCACCGGACGCGTGGCGCACGTGCCGGTACGCGAGGGGCAAAGCGTCACGCGCGGGCAGATACTGATCGTGCTCGAAGACCAGGATGAGCGCGCAGCAATGGCGCAGGCTGCCGCTGCGGTGGCGCAGGCTGAGGCGCGGGTGCGCCAGGTGCGTGAAGTCGGGCTGCCGGTGGCGGAACAAAGCGTGCTGCAAAGTGAAGCCAACGTGCGGCAGTTGCGGCGCGTGGTGCAGCGCGACCAGGAGTTGCATGCCAAAGGATTTATCGGCCAGGCCGCGCTCGACGAGGCGCAGCGCAACCTCGACGTGGCCGAGAGCCAGTTACGTGCGGCACAGGTGCAGGTGCAGAGCAGCCGCCCGGCCGGCAGTGACGCCGCCCTCGCGCGCACTGCGCTGGATCAGGCGCGCGCCAGCCTCGCATTGGCTGCTGCCCGGCTGGCACAACACACCGTGCGCGCTCCGGCCGATGGCGTGCTCATTGGCCGCAACGTCGAACCCGGTGCCATCGTGCAGCCGGGCAAGGACTTGATGCTGCTGGCACCGGCGGGTGACACCGAACTGGTGGTGCAGATTGATGAGAAAAACTTGGCCATGCTGGCCGTGGGCCAGAAGGCGCAGGCCTCGGCCGATGCCTACCCGGCCGGGCGTTTTGAGGCGCAGATCGCTTACATCAACCCGGGGATTGACGCCGCACGCGGCGCAGTCGAGGTCAAGCTTCGTGTGCCGTCGCCACCAGCCACGCTGCGGCAGGACATGACCGTGTCAGTCGAAATTGAAGTGGAACGCCGCACCAAAGTAGTGGTGATACCGGCGGAAGCAGTGCGTGATGGCGCCAGCGCGCAGCCTTGGGTATTGGCGGTGCGCGATGGCCATGCGGTGCGGGTGCCGCTCAAGCTGGGCCTGCGCGGTGATGCGCGCATCGAGGTGCTGGAAGGTGTGACCGAAGGCGAGCGGCTGGTGCCGCCGTCAAACGGCTTGGTCAAAGCCGGGCAGCGGGTGCGCACCAAGGCTGAACCATGAACCGCTTTCTCCCCTTCGAAGCCATTACCGCGTTTCGCTTCATGCGCAGCGGGCTGACGCAGACTCTGCTCATCGTTACCGGCGTAGCGGTGGGTGTGGCGGTGATTGTGTTCATGTCGGCGCTGCTGAGCGGCCTGCAGTCAAACCTGTTCAAGCGCACGCTGAACTCAATCGCGCAAATCGTGATCGCGCCGCCGCGCGAAGCGGCGCGTACGCTGCGTGACGAAACCGCCGCGCCGAGTGCCGCGCTGGTGCAGGCCAAGGCACAGCGCCTGCGCTCCATCGACCAGTGGCAACAGGTACGCGGTGAAATCGCGCGCATGCGAGATGTGACCGACGTGGCCGCCATCGTCAGCGGCGCGGGCTTCGCGGCGCGTGGCGATGCCAGCAACGCAGTGTCGCTAATCGGGATCGAATTGGACAGCTACACCCGCATCACCCCGCTGGCCGACAAGCTCACGGCCGGCCAATTGCGGGTTGATAGCGCAGACATCATGCCGGGCATCGAGCTCGCGCGCGATCTAGGCGCCACCATCGGCGACAAGCTGCGCATCACCACCGCGCACGGCGCGTCAGTCACTCTCACCGTGACGGCCCTGCTCGATTTTGGCAACAAGGCCGTCAACCAGCGCAACGCTTACGTGGCCCTGCGCACCGCACAAAGTCTGCTGGATCTGCCCGGTGGCATCTCAACCATCAACGTCAATGTGCGTGATCCGTTCACCGCCGAGGAAGTGGCGCAGCGGATTGAAGCGGCCACCGGCCTGTTGGCCGAAAGCTGGATCCGCACCAACGCACAATTCTTCACCGCACTCGCGGCACAGACCATGTCGAGTGTGCTGATTCGCGTGTTCGTCGCCCTCACCGTCGCGCTCGGCATTGCCAGCGTGCTGGTGGTGTCGGTGGTGCAAAAGTCCAAAGAAATCGGCATCCTGCGTGCGATGGGCACCACGCGCGGCCAGGTGCTGCGCCTGTTTCTGCTGCAAGGCGCGGTGATGGGGCTGGCCGGCTCGCTGGCGGGCTCGATTCTGGGCTGGGGTTTTTTTCAGGTGTGGCGCGGCATTGCGCGCAATCCGGATGGCACTGTCATGTTCATCATCGAGATGCCGCCTTCGCTGTTTGTGCTGGCCGCAGCCGGGGCCACGCTCGTGGGCACGCTGGCCGCCGTGTTGCCGGCCCGGCGCGCCGCGCGGCTCGACCCGGCAGTGGCGATTCGCGGTTGATGCGCGCGGTTGAGCAAATGAGTACCCCGGCCCAGCACGACACCCTGCGCCTCGAAGGCGTGCGCAAGTCCTACGGCGTCGGCACACCGGCTGAAGTCGAAGTGCTGCATGGCATTGACCTCAAACTGGCACGCGGCGAATTTGCCGCGCTGATCGGCCCCTCGGGCGGCGGCAAAAGCACACTGCTCAATCTGATCGGCCTGCTCGACAGCCCAAGCGCGGGCCGGCTGTGGATTGATGGCCAGGACACCAGCGGTCTGGACGATGGCGCACTCACAAGCCTGCGCGGCCACGCCTTGGGCTTCGTGTTTCAGCACCACTACCTGCTGTCCGAATTCACCGCCGTCGAAAACGTGATGATGCCAATGCTGTCACAACAAGGTTGGCCGGATCAGGCGATGCGCAGCCGCGCCGAAGAACTGATTGGGCAAGTGGGCCTGACGCCGTGGGCCAACAACAAAGCCTCCGACATTTCCGGCGGGCAGCAGCAGCGCGTGGCGATCGCGCGCGCTCTGGCAATGCGCCCGGCCCTGTTGCTGGCAGACGAGCCGACTGGCAACCTCGACACCAAATCGTCGGACGCGGTGTTCGCGCTGCTGCGCAAGGTCAATCTCGACAGCGGCACCACGTTTTTGATTGTGACGCACGACCCGCGCCTCGCACAGCGCTGCGACCGCATCATCGAATTGGTTGACGGGAATTTGGTGGCAGACCGCGCGGAGAACCGCATGGAACGGTCGTTGCAGAAGTCATAGCCTGAAAACCCCTGTCCACCAAGGCTTTCCGGGAGAGCCTTTCTAGAAAGCGTCAATCCCGCGGCGTTCACGCATCGCACGTCCGACCTCGTCGAGCTGCACATCCCCCAGCAGCCGCGCTGCCATGGGCAGGAGTTCGTTCTCTTCGCGCTCGATGTGGCGCGCATAGGTTTGAGTGAAGGCGGCCACTGCGTCTGCATCGAGCGTCGCGGAGTCACCCGCCGCGATCCGTTCAAGCGTGGCGCGCAACACGCGCCAGGCGAGATCGAGGCGGCGATGCTCTGCGCTGAGGGATTCGGTGAGTTCGCGAATGCACACGGCGTCCGAGCCGGCCATCGATTCAATCAACGCCGGAAAGAGGTCCTCTTCTTCGTCTGCATGGTGGTCCCGCGCGGCGGTGTCGAAATAACGCATCACGCTCGCGGCGGCGCTGCGGGCCTGCTGGTCGGACCCGTGGGTAAGCATGTGCACAACCAGGCGCTCAAGCGTGGCGCACTGGTGTTCAACCCGGCCGTGGCAGGCAGCGAGCATTTCGAGGGGCGCCTCCGGCCCGGCGGCCGGCGCACTGAAACCGGGGAAGCTGTTGTCGCGCTGCATCCGGCGCATCTTAAAACTCGTTCTGAATCCTGCGGTAGTCGCGCGCCAGTTGCAAGTTGGTGCGCACCACCCCCTCGGAAAAACCCTCGGCTTCAGCCGAGACGCGCGGCAAGGTGGCAAGGTCGGTCTCGTGGTTGACCTTGGTCGACGAAGGCACGTAAAAGCGCTCGGGAATAACGCGGCCATCGATCACACAACTATGGCGCACCACCGCATGGTCGTGCACCACGCAGTTGTACAGCACCGAGTTGAAACCGACGAATACAAAGCTGCCCACTGTACACGGCCCGTGCACGATTGAGCGGTGTGCGATGGTGGTGCTTTCGCCAATCGACACCAGGGCGCCGGCCTTGGAGTGGATCACCACGCCATCCTGGATGTTCGAGTTGGCGCCGATAATGATCGGCTCCATGTCGCCGTTGGCGTTGACCTCGTCAGCGCGGATCACCGCATACGGGCCGATGAAGACGTTTTCACCTACGATCACCTGGCCGCAGATGATGGCAGTGTGGTCGACGAACGCCGATTCGTGCACTACCGGCGTGTCGCCACGCGGATTGCGCCGGATCATCGCGGCCTCAGTTGAGCATGACGCCGATACCCTGGCGGTCGAACGGAATGAAGGAGGCGAACTGCCCCGCCTTGATCGACGCCACCATCCGATTGAGCGCGCCTTCGGCCGCGTCGTCGCTCGGCGCCTGGCCCTGCCGTCCGGACAAGGCCGCGACAAAGACGATGGCCCACTCGGTACCGTAGTCGCGCGCTTCCTCAACCAGTGACGCAAAGGTAGCCAGCTCCGCGGGAGTCTTGTCGACGCACATGATTGGCGTCAGTGCGCCGCCCTGCCCCTGCTCGAACTGCGCCCGTTCAGCCGGCGTGGCGTCGTCGGGCAATTCGGCCCCGGCAAACACGAACAACAGGCGTTGCGGCTCGGCTTGCGCGCGCGCCACGTGCAGCAAATCGTCAAAACTGGAAATGTCCATGCTCTTGTGCCCTCATGTGCCCTCATGTGCCTTGTGGAGTGTGGTTACTGCACCAGAGGCGTGGTGGATGCGTCCAGTTCGACGCCTTCCACCAGCGCCTGGCCAGCCAGCAACTGCAGGTACTGGCGCAGCGCCGTCACGTAGGTCTGCTGGCGCAGCGACATCGCCACCGCGCCCTTGACCGACTCGAACGGCTGCTGCATGCCGGCCTCACGCTCCAGCACTTCGACCACGTGCAGGCCGAAGCGGCTGTGCACCAGGCGCGGCAATACGCCCACCTCAATGTGGCCAAACAGCTCGCGTGAAAATTCGGGAGCGCAGTCTTCGCTGGTGAGCCAGCCGAGGTCGCCGCCTTCGGTGCCGCTTGGACAGTTCGACAACTGGCGCGCCGTGGCGCCGAAGGTCTCAGCGGCCTTGCCGTCGAAGCAGCGCACCTCGAGCAAGGCCATCTCGGCACGTTTGCGCAGGGCCACCACGTCGACTCCGGGAGTCACGGCAAACAAGATGTGGCGCACGCGCACGCGCTCGCCGGTGCGATACAGCGCTTCCTGGGCCGCGTAGTGGCGCCGGCAGGCCGCGTCGGAAGGCTCGGGCAGACTGAGAGATTGCTCGAGCAGCGCCTCGATGGCCTCGGCAGCGGCTTCGGTGATCGCGCCGTCGGTGCCGGGTGCGTCGTCGGCACCGAGCAGGCCGGCCTGCTGCGCGGCCTGGCGCAGCAATTCGGTGCAGGCGCGCTGTCGCAGTTCTTCGGCGGGCAGCGTGGCGCCCTCTTCCACCAGCGGCACGTGATTGATGTGCGGCGCCACAGGTTCCCCAGACCCCGCAGGGGCATCAAATCTGAACACGGTCGGTTCGCCCAGCATGGCATCGCTCCTTCAGGGGTTTTTCAATGGTGGTTGCCGGACTGGCGCGGCATAGACGCGTGGCCTGGAGCAGAATGCCCGGCCGGCAGGTTGAGACGCCGCGAGCGCACCACCTGGTAGGGGCGGAACAGGTAGAACACCGTGGCAAAGCCGCTCCACACATGCACCAGACGGCTGAACGGGAACAGCAGGAAGATCGTCATGCCGAACACGATGTGGAACTGAAACGGCCAGGGCACTTCGGCGAGCACGGCGGCATCGACGTGCCGAAACGTCAGGATGCGTTGCGCCCAGTCGGCCAGCACCAGCATCACACCGCCGTCGTTGTGCGCCCAGGAATACGGCAGGGTGATGAGCCCAACGACCAGCTGCACCCACAGGATCACCAGAATCGCAATGTCGGTCGGGTGGCTGGTGCGGCGAATACGGTCATCGAACACGCGACGGTAGATCAGCATCGTGAGGCCAATGAAACACAGCACGCCAAACGCGCCGCCTGACCAGATCGCCACCTGCTGCTTGAAGCTGGCCTCCATGAAGTGCGCGTAAAAGGCGTGCGGGGTCAGCAGTCCGACTACGTGACCGAAAAACAGGAACAGGATGCCGACGTGGAACAGATTGCTGCCCCAGCGCAGCAATCCACTGCGCAGCAGCTGCGATGAATCGCTTTTCCAGGAATACTGTTCGCGGTCGAAGCGGATCAGGCAGCCGAGCAGGAATACCGTCAGGCAGAGGTAGGGGTAGACACCGAACAAAAATCCATGCAGTGTGGTCATGCTGCGGCTCCTCGAACCGGGCGCGGTTTACGCACCATGTGGATCGGTTGCGGCTGCCCTGGGCTGGCCTGCCCTTTCGAGGAACAGCCGTCGAACGCCGGCGGTTCCTGCCAGATGTCATCCATCGCCTCATCGGGCACCACCTTGACCGGCTGCGCGGTTTCGCCGGCCAGTTCGAGCAGCGCGCCAAGAATGCTGGCGTAAGGGCTACGGCGTTGCTGCAAGGCGGCAAAGATGGCGTTGAGGATATGCGCCGTCTCGGCCAGGAACGCACGCGCCTCGCGCGGCGGCTGGGTCGAAGTGAATTCGAGCGCCACCGGCAGGTAGTCGGGCATTTCGCCTTCTGCAAGGTAGAGGCCGGCCTTCTCGTAGGTCTGCGCCAGGTCGATCATGGCCGGGCCACGCTCGCGCGAGTCGCCGTGCACATGCTCGAACAAGTGAAGCGAAGTGGAGCGGCCGCGATCGAACAGTTCGACGTAATCGGCTTCGACGTCGAGCGCCGGCCGGTGCGCCAGCGACTCCATGAGCGCATCGAGCTCGGCGAGCCGCGTTTCAGTCAACGCCGCTTCACCGGCAAGCGCCTGACGCAATTCCGGCAAGTGAGTACGCAGCGCCGTGCCGGGGTAACTCAAGAGGCGCGCCAGCACGCGCAGCGTCTGGGGTGCTGCCACGGGTTTGATGAACAGTTGCATGGCCTCAGACCTCCAGCTTGATGGGAATGGTGCGGCGCTTGTCGGTGCCGAACAGGCTGGTCTCGCTGGCACCATCGGAGCAGCCATTGCCGAACGAGAAGCCGCAGCCACCACGGATGTTGAAAGTGTTCTCGGCGTACTCGCGGTGGGTACTCGGAATCACGAAGCGGTCTTCGTAATTGGCGATCGCCATCACCTGGTACATGTCCTCGACCTCGGCCTGGCTCATGTGCACCTGCTCGAGCACAGCGAGATTGATGCGCCCGTCAACGTGCTTTTCGCGCTGGTAGG
>JANPAR010000011.1:0-14566 GCA_031430015.1 Burkholderiales bacterium | reverse complement strand
CCGCCAGGTGCAGCCCTGGCTGTCGCACTTCACCCTCGACGCCCCGCGCGTCGGCGCCACCGGCAGCGGCACCAAGCTCAAACTCGCGGCCAATCACCACGTCGCCATCCTCAACGTGGCCTGCGCCGAAATGGTGGCCTTGTGCCGCAAGATGGGGCTGGACCCGGGCATCGCCTTGCGGCACATGGGGCACAGCCCCTACATCGGCACCGGGCTGATGCGCATCCGCATGCCGATGATGCTCAAGCGCCGCTATCAGCCGGCCACGATGAAGATTGGCGTCTGGCAAAAGGACATGCAGGTGATTGGCGACATGGCGCGCGAGGTGAACTGCTCCACGCCATTGTTCAACGCCAGCGCAGCGGTGTATACCGCCGCCATGGCGATGGGAATGGGCGAGCATGACACGGCCGCTACTGCCGAAGTGCTGGCTGCGCTTTCTGGTCAACCCGCCGGCCAAGCTACCGGCCGGACCAAGCTCAAGCGCTGATGCCCGCCGCAGCCGAGGATGCGCATGATCGCTTCACTCACCCGGTACCTTTCGAGCCTGCCCAATGGCAAGCTGGTGCTCTGGTGTTATTTGATCTGGTGAGCGTCCACCGTGGTTCACCATTTCGATCCGTCGCCCGGCGTTTGGCTCAATTCTGTTGGTATTAGCGCGGTCATTGGCGTTGCGCTGGTACTCAGTGTTGGCAGCCTCAAGACGGCTGCAAGCGATGGCTGGCAAACCTTTCGCCTGTTCGCGATGCCGTTCTGCGTATCGAGCTTTTCGTCTCTTATCAAAGGCAAGGGCTTCATTCTTGTCTTTCCGCCATCGGCCACAGAGCTGGCCACTGCAGTTGGCCTGTGCGCCACGTTCGCTGTCGTCGTCATCGGCCTCAGGAAGGCGCGTCCTGCTGCAAGCGACTAAGCGGTTGTCGAAAGAGCGCCAGCCGCGGCCACGCCACCCGGTACACTGCACATCATGAACAACTCACCCGTGCTGGAAGTCTCGGCCCTTACCTTTGAATACCCCGGCAAGCGCGCGCTCACCGATGTGAGTTTCACGCTGCCGCACGGCGCAGTGCTGGCGCTGGTCGGGCCGAACGGCGCGGGCAAGACCACGCTGATGCGCTCGATTGCCGGGCTGGACGATCCGATGTCCGGTTCGATCATGCTCGATGGCGTCGACGTGGTGAACGAGCCGCGCGAGGCGTATCGCAAGCTCGGGTATCTCTCCGATTTCTTCGGCCTCTACGGCGCGCTGACGGTGCGCCAGAGTTTGCTGCATGCAGCCGGCATGCGTGCGCTGACGCAAGCCGAGCAGGACAAAGCGGTTGCGCTCACTGCGCAGCGCCTTGATCTCACGTCGCGGCTGGACGCCCGCACCGACACGCTGTCGCGCGGCTGGCGCCAGCGCGTGGCAATTGGCCAGGCGATGGTGCATGCGCCGCAGGTGCTGCTGCTCGATGAGCCGGCCGCCGGCCTCGACCCCGAGGCACGCATTGGCCTCTCGACCCTGTTCCGCCAGTTGCGTGCCGAGGGCATGACGCTGATCGTGTCATCGCACATCCTCGCCGAGCTCGATGAATATTCAAGCCATATGCTGGCGATCAAGGATGGGCGTGCGGTGGAGTTTCGCACGCTCGATGCCACCGCAGAGACGGGCGTGACCTTGCGCATCGTGCTGGCTTCGTTCCCCGGTGAGGGGTCGGCGCAAGAGGATTTGCTGCTCGGCGCAAACGATGATGACATCACGCTTTCTCCGGTCGCCGTATCCGGAGCGGTGTCGAATGAGGCGCGTACTTTTTCTGCACTGCTCACCGCACACGGCATGAGCGGCGTTCATCCAGCGCCGGTGGGCGATGCGGGCTGGGCCGTGCAGGGCAGTTTCAAGGGCACCGCTGAAGATCAGGCCATGCTGCTGAAAGCCTTGGTGCAAGCGGATCTTGGCGTGATGGAATTTTCTGTCGTGCGCGAAAATCTGCACGAATCGTATTTGCGTTCGATGCGCAGCGAATCCCAGGCGGAGCAATCATCATGAGCCTCAACGCTGAATTCCGCCGCTACTGCTGGCTCGAACTCACAGCGCACCGCCTGATCGCGGCACCCTTGATCGCGGGCTTGATCCTGGCGCTGGTCGCGGCGTCGAGCAACCAATCTGCCGCGGCGCTGGCCACTACCGGGCTGGCCGGCTTTGCCGCCTGCGCGCTGCTCTACGGCGGCTACCTCGCGATGAATGCGATGCCTGAAGAGATGCGCGAACGCACCTGGGACTTTCAGCGCATGTCGGCGCAGATGCCCGCACAACTCGCGTTCGGCAAAGTGTTCGGCGCGCCGGTGGTGGGCTGGTATGCAGGCGCGTGGTTTCTCGCGGCCTACTTGGTGGCCGGCCTGCAGGCGCATGGATTCGACGCGGTGCTGATCGCGGCGGCGGCCGTGTTTGGCACACTGACGCTGCATGCTGCTGCGCTCACGCTGGGCGTATTCGCAGCGCGCGCTGGCGCCACGCGCAATCCGGGCGCGATGTTTGCATTTCTGCTGATCTGGGTGGCATCGGTACCGCTGCAATGGTTTGCCGGCACCCGCAGCGACGGCCTCATGTGGTGGGGCGTAAATCTGCCGTATCTGTGGTTTGTGCTGCTGTCGTCGATGGTGTTTGCTGCCTGGGCCTGGCTCGGGGCGGTGCGCACCTTTGCCAGCGAGCTGCGCGTGCGCCAGTTGCCGTGGGCGTGGGTGGCGTTCAGTTTGTTTCTTGGAGGGTGGGCCGGCGGCCTGCTCGAAGCGCGCGCCGGCACTGCCGTCAATCGCGCGTTGATCGTGATGCTGATCACCTTCCTCACCTCCGGCACCGGCGCTTATGTATTGCTGCTCTCGGAGCGCACCGGTGCGATGACACTGGCGCGCGTGCTGCGCACCCTGCGTGGCGAACTTGAGGGCGGTGTCACGCGCGCACTGCAGAGCCTGCCGCTGTGGAGCGTGAGTCTGGCTGCCGCGTGGCTGGCGGCGCTGGTGCTGCTGCTGATGCCATGGAGCACCGGCCTCGGCGCGCAACTCACCGGTCTGTTGGCTCATCTCTCGTCGGAAGGGCGCGCCATGCCGCTCGCGCTCGCTGCGATGCTGCTGCGCGATGCGGGCATCTACTGCATCTTTGCCTTGCAACGCTTCCCGCGCCGGCCGGGCGTAGCGGCGATGTTGTACATCGCGCTGCTCGACGGCGTGTTTCCCGCGTTGATGAGTGTGGCGGGGCTATCGACAGTGGCGTTTCTGGTGTTCCCTTTGGGGCGCGCGTCGGCACTCGGCGCACTGGTGATCTTTCTGGTGCAGGCCGCCGCAGCGTGGAGCCTCGCGCTGTGGCGCTGGCGTGAGGGACAGCGGCTGGATTTGACGGCGTGATGCTTCATTTGCGCGACGCACGCCTGGGGCGCGGAGCAGTTCATCGATGAGCTGGTTCGCGCAGCATCACCTGAACCCCGGCGTCAAAAAGCGCGAGGTGTTCGGCTGGGCGATGTACGACTTCGCCAATTCGGGCTACACCACGGTTGTGCTCACGGCGGTGTTCTCCGCCTACTTCGCCGGCGTGGTGGCGGGCAAGGCAGAGTGGGCCACGTTTGCGTGGACCGTGGCGCTGTCGATCTCCTACGCCATCGTGATGCTGACGATGCCGGGCATCGGCGCGCTGGCCGATTTGCGCGCGGCAAAAAAGCGCTATCTCGCCTTCGCCACAACAGCCTGCGTCGCCGCTACCGCCGCACTCGCACTGGTGGGGCCGGGGCAGGTGGTGTTGGCGATGGTGCTGATTATTTTCTCGAATGCGTTCTACAGCTACGGCGAGTCGCTCTCGGCATCGTTCCTGCCGGAGCTTGCGCGCCGGGATTCGCTCGGCACGGTCTCCGGCTGGGGCTGGAGCTTCGGCTACTTCGGCGGCATGCTGGCGCTCGGCGTGAGCCTGGGCTATGTGTTGTGGGCGCAGGGTCAGGGCATGAGCGCGGCGCAGTTTGTACCCGCGACGATGCTGTTTACTGCGTTCATCTACGGTATCGCGGCGCTGGCGACGTTTGCACTGCTGGGCGAGCGTGCAGTGCCACAGCCGGAGGCATTGCGCGCGAGCGGTTTCAAGGCCTCGCTGGCGCGCCTGCGCGTAACCTGCCGGAACGCGCGGCGCTACAAGGATTTCATGTGGCTGCTGCTGTGCGCGGTGTTCTACCAGGGCGGGGTGGCGGTGGCCGTCACCCTCGCGGCCATCTATGCCGAGCAGGTAATCGGCTTCAAGCCGTCGGAGACCATGGTGCTGATCTTCGTACTCAATCTCGCGGCGGCCGCGGGCGCGTTTGGCTTCGGTTTTTTTCAGGACAAGATCGGCCACAAGCTCGCGCTCGGCATCACGCTGGCAGGGTGGGTCGCCACCTGCATCATCGCCGCACTGTCGACAACGAAGGGCGAGTTCTGGTGGGCCGCGGCGATTGCGGGTGCGTGCATGGGGTCATCGCAATCAGCCGGCCGCGCGATGGCTGGCATGTTCGCGCCGGCAAAGCAGCTCGCCGAGTTTTATGGCCTGTGGACGTTTGCGACGCGGCTGGCCAGCATCATCGGGCCGCTCACGTACGGGGCCATCACCTGGGCTACCGGCGGCAATCAGCGCATCGCGATTTTGTCGACCACAGTATTGTTTGTGGCGGGGATGATTGCGCTGATTCCGGTGAACGTGGCGCGCGGACGCGCGGCGGCGGAGGCAGAGAGTGACGTATAGCCCTAAAAGCCATGGTACAAGCGGCTTTCAGGGGCCTGTGGCTTGAAAGGCTTGGTGGATGGGCTTCTCCGGCGTATCATCGTTTTGAAATGGAGAAATGAAACATGATCGACCTGCGTTCCGACACCGTCACCCGCCCCTCCGGCGCGATGCGCGCCGTGATGGCCGCCGCACCGGTGGGCGACATGCAATACGGCGACGACCCCTCGCTCAACGCGCTTGAAGCGCGCGTCGCCGAGGTGCTCGGCAAGGAAGCCTCACTGTGGCTGCCGTCGGGTACGATGGCCAATCAGGTCGCGCTGCGCGTGCTCACGCGCCCCGGCGACGACGTGCTGGTCGGTACCGAAGCGCACTCGGTGTGGCACGAGGCGGGCGGCTCGGCGGCCAATGCGGGCGTGCAGTTCACCGAGATCGGTACAGGCGGCGTATTCACGGCCGACGATGTGCGGCGCCACGCCAAGCCACGTAACGCGCCCGTGCTGCCGCTGGCGCAGACCACGCTGCTGCAAGTCGAGAACACGCAAAACCGCCACGGCGGCATCGTGTGGGATCAGGATGAAGTCGTACGCATCGGCGCGGCGGCGCGCGACATGGGGTTGGCCTCGTATCTCGATGGTGCGCGCCTGTGGAATGCCTCGGTGCAGTCGGGCATCGCCCCTGCGCAATTGGCCGCACCGTTTGATCTGGTGATGGTGGCCTTCTCCAAGGGCCTGGGGGCGCCAGCGGGGTCGATGCTCGCCGGGCCGCGTGATTTGATCCAAAGCGCGATCCGCTACCGCCGCATGTTTGGTGGCGCAATGCGCCAGATCGGCATGTTCGCCGCCGCCTGCGACTACGGCCTCACACACAACTTCGCGCGCCTCGCCGAAGACCACGCCAATGCGCAGATGATGGCGGGTCGTTTGGCAAGCTGCCCGGGGGTGAAGATGCATCTTGAGCGTCTGCACACCAACATCGTGGTGTGGGAGTTGGAGGGCGCGCACATCACAGTGGCGGATCTGGTCACGCGCGCACGTGAGCAAGGTGTGCTCATCAACGCCCTCGGCCCCGCCAAGTTGCGCCTGCTCACGCATCTGGACGTGAGCCACACTGATTGTGTGCGCGCGGCGCAGGTGCTGGTGCGCTTGCTCGGCGGCTGAACCGTCAATCTTGCGCGGAGGACTATTGATGCGTGACAACCCGGTCAAGCAAGCGGTTGCGAATGGCGGCAAGGCATTCGGCGCGATGGTGTTCGAATTTTTCTCACCCGGCCTGCCGCAAATTTGTAAAAACGCCGGTGCCGAGTTTGTGCTTTACGACATGGAGCACAGCGGCCTCGAATTTGAAACCCTGAAGACCCAGTGTGCGCTGTGCCGCGGGCTTGACATCGTGCCGATGGTGCGGGTGCCGGCCGGGCAATATCACTTCATCGCGCGTGCGCTCGACATCGGCGCGATGGGCATCATGGTGCCCATGGTGGGCAGCGCCGAAGAGGCCGCGCACATCGTCTCGTGTACGCGCTATCCGCCGCTGGGGCGGCGCGGGGCCGCGTTCGGGTTTGCCCACGACGACTATCAGGGTGGGGATGTCGCAGCGAAGATCGAAGCGATTCATGCGCGCACGATGGTGATCCCGCAGATCGAGACCGCCGAGGGCCTGGGCAATGTCGAGGCGATTGCCGCCGTGCCGGGCGTCGATGCGCTGTGGCTGGGGCATTTTGATCTGACCAATTTTCTTGGCGTGCCGGGGCAATTTCAACACCCGGCGTATTTGCAGGGCGTCAAACGCAACTTCACCGCGTGCAAAGCGCACGGCAAGACGCCGGCGTTTTTGGCGACCGATGAGGCGTGGTCGCGTGAGTATTTGGCACACGGTTTTCGTCTGTTTGCCTTCGGTGTAGACCAGTTGATGCTGCAAGGGGCGCTCAAGGCCGGGCTCGACCAGCTGCGCGCGGGCGGGTGATTCCAGGTGACGGCGGTGGCACGGTCTGCGTTGCCAGCTTTGTTTGCACTGCCTGCGCTGTCCGCGCTGCCTGCACTCGCAGCCTTTGTTCAGGCGCATCCGCGCCTGTTCGTGCTCACCGGCGCGGGGGTCAGCACCGGCTCGGGCATTCCCGGTTATCGCGATGTGCATGGTGAGTGGCAGCGCAAGCAGCCGATCACCCATCAGGAATTTACCGGCTTTGATCCCGCGCGCAAACGCTACTGGGCGCGCAGCATGATTGGCTTTGGCGTAATGGCCGACGCCGCTCCCAACGCGGCGCATCAAGCGTTGGCGCATCTGGAGCAGGCCGGCCGCATCGAACAACTGGTGACGCAAAACGTCGATGGCCTGCATCAGCGCGCGGGCAGCGCGAACGTGATCGAACTGCACGGCGGCATTCGCCAAGTGGTGTGCCTCGATTGCCAGGCGCTGTCGGCACGCAGTGCATTGCAAACGCGGCTGGAGGTGGCGAACCCGGCGTATCAAGCTTTGCGTGCGGCCACTGCTCCCGATGGCGATGCGGATCTCGATGGCGTGGATTTCGCAGCCTTTGACGTGCCGGTATGTGATGCCTGCGGCGGCATGCTCAAACCCGACGTGGTGTTCTTTGGGGCGAGTGTGCCGCGTGCGCGTGCTGATGCGGCGATGGCGGCGATGTGGCGCGCCGATGCCGTGCTGGTGGCCGGGTCCTCCTTGATGGTGCGTTCGGGCTACCGCTTTTGCGAAGCGGCGCATGCGGCGGGCAAGCCCATCGCCGCGATCAACGTCGGGCGCACGCGCGCTGATGCGTTGTTGACACTGAAAATCGAGAGCGACTGTGCGACTGCGCTTGCGGCAGTGGCAGGCCGGTTTGCGCCATCGCGGACAACGGACAGAGTGCGGGAGCCGCTGCCAGCTCTTGGGTAGGCCTCGGGCAGCTTTCAGCTGCCGAACCAGCGCCCGCGCAATGACTTGAAGCCGCCCAGCAAGCGCTGCGCGAGCGAGGTCTGGCGTTCGTCTTCGACCACCGCGACCTTCTGCGCCTTGAGCAATTGCGGGGTGGCCTTGTAAGCAAGGTAACGCTCCAGCGCTGCCAGCATGTGGCCGCGTACCAGCTTGACATTCACCGGCTTGTTGAGGAAACGGAATATCTGCGCCTGATTGATGAGCTCAATCACCAGCTCCGAATCCGACGCTTGCGTGGCGACGATGGCGAGAATCTGCGGGTTCTCCTGTTTCAACAATTTCAGCATCGCGGTGAGCTGGCCTTCGCCAAAGTCGACGTCGGTGACCACCACCGCAATTTCGCTTTTTTGCATCGCCGCCAGTGCGTCATCGGCGCTCGCTGCGTAGAGCACCGGGCACTGCGCGCCCATCAGCTCGCGCACCACGCGGAACAATTCCTCGTCTTGATCCACTACCAGAATGCCGGCCTCGACGCGCGCCGGCAGGGCGGGTGCCGCACCCTCTTTACCGCTGCTCGTCACCGCGAGCGGCTTTGCGTCTGCGAGTTCGAGCGCAATCGTCACCGCTTCAGCAACGATGGTCTGCAGGTCAGTGTTGTCCCAGGGCTTGCTGATAAAGCGGTAAACCTCGCCATCATTGATCGAGCCGACAATGGCGGCGAGGTCGGAATAGCCTGTCAACAAAATGCGCACGCTGTTGGGCGAAATTTCGCGCGAGCGGCGTAGCAGTTCAACGCCCACCATGTTGGGCATGCGCTGGTCGCTGACGATGACGTGCATCTGGTAGCGCGTGATGAAGTCGAGCGCCTTCTCGCCCTCGGTGGTGGTGAAGACGTGATAGCGCTCGCGAAACTGCGATTTCAGTGCCGTGAGAATGCGCTCTTCGTCGTCGATAAAGAGGATGCGCGCACGTTTGATGCTCTTGTCGAGGCGGATCGCGCTGTCCCCTGCAGCGAACTCGGTCTCGCCGCCTGCGGCCCCCATCGGGCCCGTGCGCGCGGCCGGCGCGAGCAGGCGCGCAGCATTCATCAGTGCGGCGGTGTTGAAGCGGTCAGTCGGGATCACCGCATCGCCCTTGTACACGGCGGCCGCAGCGCCGCTCAAGGTGGTGTTTACTTCCACCGCTTCGCGCAGCGCTTCGGAAAATTCGCGTGCATTCTGAAAACGGTCTTTCGGTTTCTTGGCCAGAGACTGTTGCAGCACGCGGTCGACCAGCGGTGTCAGTGTTGGGTTGACGCGCGACGGGTTCTCGGGCATCTGGTTGAGTACCTGCTGCATCATCAACGGCGCGTCGCCAGCGAACGGCCTGCGCCCGGTGAGCAGCTCGTAGGCAATCACGCCGATGGCATAGAGATCAGCGCGCGCGTCGATCTGGCCGCCCATGAATTGCTCGGGCGCCATGTAATGCAGCGTGCCCATCACGTTGCCTGCCAGGGTCAGTGGAGAGGCCTCGGTACGTGCGATGCCGAAGTCGCTGATCTTGATACGCCCGTCGCTGTTGATCAGGATGTTCGAGGTCTTGATGTCGCGGTGTACCACCCCGGCACTGTGCGCGTGGCCTATGCCATCGAGAATTTGGCGCACGATCTCGCCCGCTTCACGCACTTCGTAAGTGTCACCAGCGGCCAAGTGCTGTGTCAGCGTCTTGCCCTGGATCATCTCCATGACGATGTAGGCCCACTGCGCGTCTTCGCCGTAGTCGTAGATCTGGATGATGCGCGGATGGGCGAGACGCCCAACCGCCTGCGCCTCGTGGCGGAAGCGGCCCATCACCTCCTTCACTTCTTCAGGCTTTAACTTGGCTTTGGCGATGGCCTTGATCGCCACGTTGCGCGCAATGGCACGGTCGAAGCCCTTGTAGACGACACCCATGCCGCCCTCACCGAGGACACCATGGACTTCGTACTTGCCGATGACGAGCGGAAGAGTCATTGGCTTATGCGTTGGAAGATTTGGCAGCGGCCCGAGCAGTTGGCAGCGGCGGCGCGTCCGCCAATGGCTGCGAAGACTCCGCCGACGGCTGCGAAGACTCCGCTGGCGGCTTCAAGGGCAAATGCACCGCAAAGCGCGTGCCCCTGCCCGCCGCAGACTCCACTTCAATCTTGCCGCCGTGCTGCTCGATGATTTTGTAGGAGATCGACAGACCCAAGCCGGTGCCTTTGCCAATTTCCTTGGTGCTGAAAAACGGATCAAAGATTTTGGGCAGCACGTCAGCCGGGATGCCTTTGCCGTTGTCGATGACCTCGACTGTGACGCCGTCCTTGCCGTTGAACTTGGCCGCGCGCGTGTTGAGCACAATCTTTGCTGCGCTCATGCCTTCCTGCGCCTGCGCGGCGTTGGTGATGAGGTTGAGAAATACCTGGTTGATCTGCGACGGCGAGCACACCACATTGGGAATCGCACCGAAGTTTTTCTCGACGGTGACCGACTTCAGCAAATGCTTGGCGAGCAGCAGCGTGCTGCCGAGGCCGTCGTTCAAATTGAAGGCCGTCACCTTGCTGCGGTCGAGGCGCGAAAAATCTTTCAGATTGCCGACGATTTCAGCCATCTGCGCGGTGCCGTAGAGGCCATCCCTGACCAGGGTACCAAGTTCATCGACCACGCCTTGCTGTTTGAGGGCGGCAAGCTGTTGCGAGACCAGCGCAAACTGTTTCGAAAGCTGATCGGGGTTGGCATCGCCGCTTTGCAGCAAGGCCAGCAATTGTTCGGTGCCGCTGAGCGCGCCCGCGAGTTGCGGCAGTTTGTCGGCCACGGTGCCAAGGCTGTTCTTCACGTAGGCAAGCGGCGTGTTGATCTCATGCGCGACGCCCGCGACCATTTGGCCCAGCGAGGACATTTTTTCGGACTGAATCAACTGCGCTTCAGATTCCTTCAGGTGCTGCAAGGCATCAGACAATTCTGCGGTGCGCTGCTGCACACGCGCCTCGAGGCTGACATTGGCGGCGCGCAATTTGAACACCAGCCAGCCGAGCAAAATCAGCAGCGCAGCGGCGTAACCGATCAGGTAGGCGCGGTAAACATCCTTCTCCTGCAGGCCGGTTTCGAGCTCACGTTCGAGCGATTGGGTGAGGGCGCCGATGCGTGCGCCGGTGGGCAGCACCGCAATTTGCGTGATCAGCCTTTGCTCCGCCGCTTTGCGCGCCAACAGACTGGCTAGTGCATCGCGCAATTGCGCGCTCTTGCCTTGCAAAGCTTCAGTCGAGGCTGGCGGCAATGCCGACAGCGGCGTGGCGGCCAGTGCGGCGATGCCCTGTTGCACGTCGAGCAAGGCCGCTTCGAGGTCGCGCTGTTGCGCTTCACGGGGGAGCCAGAAATACAGCGGTGCGCCGGTGGCGATGCGCCCAAGCGCCGCGTCCAAGTGGTTACCCTGCGGTGTAGGGTTGCCCTGCGGTTTGCTGGCGGCCGGCGGCGGGGTCACCGGCAACAACTCGCCGAGCTCACGTGTGAACTGCGCGCTGCCATCGAGGCCCTTGCGGGCTGCCGCATTCTCCGTTTTAAAGTCTTCCACCAGCTGCGCCTTCTGGCGCATCACCAGCGAAATTTGCAGCAAGCTGGCCGAGAGCGCCTTGCTCGACGCGTCACGCGCCGTCGCAGTGAGACGGCGCAACGTGCTGTCAAGGGCGGCGCGGCGGTCGAGCAGCGGGCCGCTGGCGGCATCGCGCTCGGTGGCGGAGCGCAGCACGTCTGCATCCCAGCGCGCATCAATCTCCTTGAGTTCGCGCAGACGGCTGAGTGCCTCGCTCTGGCCGCGCATATCGCCCGCTTGCGTCTTGTCATACAGAAAAGCGAGCACGCCAACCAGCGCCAATGCGGCGATGACCAGCAAACCATTTTGCAGTGCTGCGGATTTTTTCATTTTGCCCGGCGTGGCCGCTTTGCCCGTTTGCTTGGCCCGTCTCACAGGACGTGTGACGCTCCCCGGCAAAAGTATAGGGCATTGCCCCGCCGCGCCGGGCGCCGCTCTTCAGCGCAACAGCGCCACTGCCACCAGACCAATCGTCAGCAGCAGCAGGCCGGCGCGCTCCATGCCTGAGAGGCGTTCGCGAAACAGACGCATCGACACCACGTAGCTAAACAGCAGCTCGATCATGCCGAGCGCACGCACGTGCGCCGCCGGTTCGATCGCCATCGCGGTGAACCAGCCGATCGACGCCGCCGCGCCCATGCCGCCGGCCAGCAGCGAGGGCCGCCAGGCGATGAATGTTTTCACCACCACACCAGCGTCAAGCGCGAGCAGCCAGCCGCCCAGCAACAGGGTCTGAATGGTTTGCGCCATCGCGAGGGTAACGGCTGCCCCCATCACAAAGGACGTATCGGGCAAGGCCAGTGCCGCCGCGCGAAAGCCGATGGCAGACAGCGCGAAGCAGGTGCCCGAGAGCAATCCGAGCAGGGCCGAGCGCGTGGTCCAGCCGGTGAGCAGCGCACGGAATGGCCGCTCACGATCGGGCGGCGAGAGCAGCAGCACGCCGATGGTGCCGAGCACCACCGCGATCCACGCGCCGCGGCTCAAGCCATCCCCGAGCATGACGAAGCCGAACACCGCTGACTGAATCACATCGCTCTTCGAATACGCCACACCAAGTGCGAAATTGCGCTCGGCCATCACGCGCAACAGCAGCGCAGTGGCGCCAATTTGCGAGATCGCACCAAGACAGACCCACATCAGGAATGCGCCGTTGAGGGACGGCCAGCCGTAACCGCCATAGGCCTTCACCGCGAACAGCCACAGGAGCGCAAACGGCAGTCCGTAGAGAAAGCGCACCAGCGTGGCACCGAGTGCGCCGAGGGTGCCGGTGAGGCCTTTTTGTGCAGCGTTGCGGTTGGTCTGGGCGAAGGCGGCCCAGATCGTGATGGGAATCCAGAGCCATTCAACGGGAGATTCGACGGGAGTCACGGTGGTGCGGCGCGCCAGATGTGCAGAGTGCGGTATCCCCGAGTCTAGCCGAGACCGGCGCATGCGGTGCCATCGACACAATCGCGCAATCGACGCAACCAGCAAACTGGTGGCAGACTGCGTCCCATGACATGGCACGTTTATATCGTCCGCTGCGCGGATGACACCTTGTACACCGGCATCGCTACCGACGTGCCACGGCGCGTCGCCGAACACAATGGCGCGGGCCGGGCTGGCGCGCGCTACACGCGTGCGCGGCGCCCGGTCGTGCTGGTCTATCAGGAGTCGGCGGCGGGCCGCTCGGAAGCCGCCAGGCGCGAGTATCAGATCAAACAGTTGCCCAGGCGCGACAAACTGGCGCTGTTGGCGCCGCGCCGGCGGCGCAAGGGTTCGGCAGCGGCCGAGGGGATCGAGTGAGTGGCTGAACGTCAGCAAGGTATAGGCCGTTTGACCGCTTGGGGCCGGAAGCGGTGACGCGGAAGCGGCGACGCACCTCGACAGAACTTGCACGTTCCGGTGTCCGGTGTTGAGGCGCGGTAGCGGCGGCCCGGTGCGATCAACCGTCCCGATTGATCGCCTCTGTCAGCTCGACCAGCGTGGCTTCGGCTTTGTCATTTTTGACCTGGCAAGTCCCGGCCGCTTTGTGTCCACCGCCGCCGTATTTCAGCATCAGGGCACCGACGTCTGTCTTCGACGTTCGATCAATGATCGATTTGCCGGTGGCGAATACCGTGTTCTGTTTCTTGACGCCCCACATGACGTGGATCGAAATGTTGGCCTGTGGAAACAAGGCGTAAATCATGAAGCGGTTGCAGGCCCAGATGGTTTCTTCGTAACGCAGGTCAAGCACCACGAGATTGTGGTGAACGGTTGAGCAAAGCTGAATCTGCTCTTTGGCCTTTTCCGCATGCTCCAGGTACATGTCCGAGCGTTCCCTGACATCGGGCAGGTTGAGGATTTTCTCAATTGGATGGTCACGGCAATAATGAATCAACTGCATCATCAGTTCGTAATTGCTGATGCGAAAATCCCGGAAGCGTCCCAAGCCAGTGCGTGAATCCATCAGGTAATTGAGCATCACCCAGCGCGTCGGGCGCAATATTTCCTCGCGGCTGAACATCGCCGAATCGGCCTTGTCGACCGCTTCCATCATGCCGTGAAACTCTTCCGGAAACGTGCGTCCGCCGCCAAAATGGTTGAAGACGACGCGCGCCGCGGAAGGCGCATCGGGATCGATGATCAGGTTGGAGTATTCACCCGGGTTGCGCAGAAGTTCGGATGCGTGGTGATCAAACGCCATGCCGGCACTGGCGACATACGGCAGATTGGTCGTGATGTCGCGCGCGGTGATCGGGACCTTGCCATCCTGCATATCCTTGGGATGAACGAACACGATTTCATCAATCATCTCGATCTCCTTGAGCAGAATCGCACAGACGAGACCATCGAAATCGCTACGTGTTACCAGCCGGTACTTTGCCATGGTGAGCGTCTCCAAAGACATTCTGAACTTTGGTTTCCTTCCGCTAGCATAGCGCCGGTATTGCCCTGCGTCAAAATCTCCGGGAGCGTGCGTGTTGGCCGGACGGTCGGCTTGCGCTTGGGACCGTAAACAGCCCCGGTCAACCGCCTGCCAGGAAGCCCGGCATCGTCCGCCGCATGTCAGACTGCCTGGTGTTTCGCCGGCGACCAGCCATAGGCTTTGGCGCAGGCGCCACCCATCAGCATCGCACGTTCAGTTTCACTGAGGCGCGCGGCCTGGCGGAACGGCGTGACAGCCTGTTCGTAGTTGACCACCGCGAAGGCGCGGGTCCAGTCAGTGCCCCAGAGGCAACGCTCGAATCCCCATGCGTCGAACACGCGCGCCAGCGGATCCCAGATGTCATTGAAGGGATAGGGTTCGCGCGACAGCGTGCAGGCGCCGCTGACCTTGATCACCGCGTTCGGGCGGCGCGCCAAGTCCAGTACCTGCGGCAATTCGGCCCAGGGTTGCCACGATTGCAATGAGGCGGGCGGCGTACGCGGCTGCAGCAGCCC
>JANPAR010000010.1:0-11290 GCA_031430015.1 Burkholderiales bacterium | reverse complement strand
TTGACCATCACCGAGGCCGAATCGACTTCGCGCAGGAAGCGCATCGCGTTGCCGTGGTGCTCGGTGACGATGGCGTCGGTGTGTTTTGAGCCGTAGCGCTCGATGTGATCCATCGCTTCGTCGAGTGACGCGACGATTTTGATCGAGAGGATTGGCGCGAGGTATTCGGTGCGCCAGTCTTCTTCGGTGGCCGCCTTGACCACAATGCCTGCAGGCGCGAGCTTGACCGTGGCCGCGTCACCGCGCAATTCCAGGCCTTTCTCCGCGTAGATTTTGGCCAGGCGCGGCAGCACCTTGGGCGCGATGGCTTCATGCACCAGCAGCGTTTCCATGGTGTTGCAGGTGCCGTAGCGCTGGGTCTTGGCGTTGTCGGCGATGAACACGGCCTTGTCGAGGTCGGCATGCGCGTCGATGTAGACGTGGCAGATGCCGTCGAGGTGCTTGATCATCGGAATCTTTGACTCGGCCATCAGGCGCGCGATCAGGCCCTTGCCGCCGCGCGGCACGATGATGTCCACGTATTCGGTCATGGTGATGAGTTCGCCTACTGCGGCACGATCGGGCGTGTCGATCACGATCACGGCGTCTTCAGGCAGGCCGGCGCTCTTCAATCCCTCGCGCACGCAGGCGGCGATGGATTGATTGGAGTGGATCGCCTCCGAGCCGCCGCGCAAAATGCAGGCGTTGCCGCTCTTGAGGCAAAGACCTGCTGCGTCTGCCGTCACGTTGGGGCGCGATTCGTAAATGATGCCGATCACGCCGAGCGGCACGCGCATGCGCCCCACTTGGATGCCGGTGGGGCGAAACTTGAGATCGCTGATTTCGCCGACCGGGTCGGCGAGCGCGGCAATTTGTTCGAGGCCTTGCGCCA
Source organism: Burkholderiales bacterium (assembly GCA_031430015.1). Taxonomy (GTDB): domain Bacteria; phylum Pseudomonadota; class Gammaproteobacteria; order Burkholderiales; family JAEUOS01; genus CANJDH01. The sequence goes on along the minus strand of JANPAR010000010.1, from coordinate 10,419 downwards.
TCGTCTCGACCGCCTTGTCCGACAGCGTGAGGCGGTCCAGCATCGCGGCATCCAGCCCCTTGGCGCGGCCCGCGGCCAGGTCTTTGGCGTTTTCAGTTTGCAGTTGCGCCTTGTTGGCGCGAATGGCGGCGGCGATGGACTTGAGCGCTGTGTCCTTTGCAGCAGTCGACGCCCGCGCCATCGCACGCGATGCGGCGCGCGCGCGCCGTCCCACGCCTTGCATGTAAGCGTGCATGTCTGCGGTGGATTTGAGAGCGGCGTTCATGCTGCAAGTTTAAGCGATTGCGCTCATTGCACGCTCTTTGCTGCGTCGGATGTGAGCGAAAATGGTGTTACGTCCGCCGCACCACCGGCGCACGCCGCCCGATGGCCACCACCGCCACCACGGCCACCACGGCCACCGCGAACAGCATCATCAGCAGGCTGATGGTTTCACCGACGAGCAGGGACGAGATCGCAAGTGTGAGAAACAACTGCAGCAACTGCACCTGCGACACGCGCGCCACGCCACCGAGGTCGAGGCCGCGATACCAGGCAAAGAAGCCCAGGTACTGGCTGAACACCGCCACGTAGACAAAGCCGGCCCAGGCGCTCCAGGGCACGACCGAGAAGTCGGTGCGCGAAGCACCTGCGGCGGTGATCGGCAGCAGCACTGGCACGCTGATCAGCAGCGCCCAACTGATGGTCTGCCAGCCGCCGAGTTCACGCGTGACGCGCGCACCTGCCGCGTAGCCAATGCCACCGAGCACCACCGCCGCGAGCAAAGCGACATCGGCGAGGTGCAAAGAGCCCGCGCCCATGGTCAGAGCGAACGCCACTACCAGCGCACTGCCAATCAGGCTGGCAACCCAGAACGCGCGCGACGGGCGCTCATGGTTGATGAAGGTGGCCGCAATCACGGTAGCCAGTGGCAGCAAGCCCACCACGATGGCGCCATGCGACGACGGCACGTAACGCATCGCCCACGAGGTGAAAATCGGAAAGCCGAACACCACGCCGCCCGCAGCAATCGCCAGCCACAGCCACGCCGCCCCGCGCGGAAACGGCTGGCGCGTGACGATCAGCGCAATCGCAGCCAGATGCGCGGCCACCACCGAACGCCCCAGACCGACGAACATCGGGTCGAGCGTCTGCACGGCGATGCGCGTGGCCGGCAGGCTGCCGCTGAAGATCAACACGCCAAGGAAACCGAGCAGAAGCCCCTTGTGCTCTCGGCTCAAACCGGCACCGCTCAAACCGGCGCGGCTCAAAACGACCACTCTTCGTCGAGCCGGTCGCCCTTGGCAATGGTCATCCCAAACCCGGAGAGCGTGATCATGTTCTGTCCGAACAGCACGCCATCGGGGCCACCGCGATACTGCGCGAGGATGTCGAGCGGGTCGTCACTCCGCTCGCCGGTGGCCTGATCAATTGACGGGATCGGGCATCGCGGGCAAGGCTTGACGGCACGCAAGGTGTAGTTGGCAGCGCGCAATTCGGTCACGCGGTCTTCGTCATGCGGCCCGACGTCATCGATCACGATATTGGGGCGAAAGCGGTTCATGGGGATCGCCGCGCGGCCAGCCTCCATCAAGCGCTGATTGAGTTTGTCGAGCGAGGCCACCGAGATGGTGAGCAGCGGGTAGCCATCGGAGAAACGGTTCTGCGCTTCAACTGCACCGGTGCGCTGGCGATTCGACAGGCGCTTGTGCGCCGCATCGAAACGCACCAGGCGTGCCTTGGCATGCAGGAAATCCGCGAGCCACTCGGCAGCGGCATCGCCTTCATCAAAGGCAGCGCAGGCGTGGTTCCACACCGTGACATGGCGATCAGGGCTGCGCAACGCGAAATCAGCGATCGGCACGTGCAGGGCCGGCATGCCGGGAGCCGCTCCCACCAAGGCTTTGCGGCCATCTGCCGCCGGCACTGCGTCGTCGGTGACGGGTTCTACCGAAGTGCGGATCAGCGCCATGCGCGGGTATTCGCGCTGGGTCAAAAACTGGCCGGCCGGCGTGACGAACATCCATTCGCGGTCGCCCACGCCTTCGCTCTCAAGGCCAGCCTGGCCCAGCTTGGCCGCATCAAGCGTCCAGCCGGCGCAGCTCTTGACCGGATACAGATGCAGGGAAACGATACGGGCCATCTCAAACAATCGCGCAGACGGTGGCCCCGGCAGCACTGGCCAGCACGGCCGGCGCAACCGCAAAGCCGGTGTTGGGATGCCCTGCCGCCGGGTAAATCACCGCGAAGCGCAGCAACGACTCATCAAGCAGGGTGATCGGCGGGTTGAGATGGCCGAGCGGCGCTACCCCGCCGATAGTGAAGCCGGTGCGCTCTTTGACAAACGATGCGGTGGCCTTGCCGATGCCTTCACCGATGTGGGCCACCACCCGCGCTTCGTTGACGCGGTTGGCACCGCTGGCGATGACCAGCACGACACGGTCGCTGGTCTCGCTGCGGAAGATCACCGATTTGGCGATCTGCGCCACGTCGATGCCGAGCACATCGGCAGCGGCTTGCGACGAGTGGGTCGGCTCGGCATGCACGATAATCTCGGTGGCAATGCCGGCGGCGGCCAGTGCCGCAGTGACGCGCTGGACGCTCGGATTGGCGAGGATGGCAGCGGGGTTTTCGTGGCGAGCCGGGTGGACTGTCATTGCGATGCGAGGCGTTAGCGTTGGTGAGGGACGGGCATGCCGCAATTGTAGGGCTGGCGTCGCGTACCTCGGCGAGCGCATCCGTTTCAGGCAGGGTTCGGGCCAATTGAATTCAAATTCGAATTCGAACCGTCGTGCGCCGGCACGGTCCGCGGCACCGTGGGTGCCCGATGGTGCCGTTGGCGCAGCGAATGCTGCGGTTACCATGCAGGCTTCTGACACCAGAGGTGGAGCATGCGATGCGCGGACGTGATGTCTTCATTCAAAGCCTGGTGCTGCATGGCGTGCGGCACATCTTCGGCAACCCGGGTACCACCGAGAGCCCGCTGCTCGATGCGCTCGGCGACGTGCCGGCGATCGACTACGTGGTGGCCCTGCATGAAGGCATCGCAGTAGGGGCAGCGAGCTACTACGCGCGCGCCAGCGGCCGCACCGGCGTGGTCAACCTGCATGCCGCGCCCGGCCTGGGCAATGGCATCGGCATGCTCTACAACGCACTCAAGGCCAACGCACCAATGGTCGTGACCGCCGGCCAGCAGGACACGCGCATGCTGCGGCGCGACCCGATCCTCGCGCACGACCTGGTGGCGATGGCGGCGCCGGTCACCAAATGGAGCGCGCAGGTGCAGAACGCGGATGAGATGGACGAGGTGATGCGGCGCGCGTTCAAGGTGGCAAACGATCCGCCGTATGGGCCGGTGTTTGTCGCGCTACCGATCGACGTGATGGAGCAGGAGACGCACAACGCCGCGATCGCGCCGGGCCGCCTGCATCGCGCGCCGATACCCGATTCGCTGGCGGTGCAAGAAATGGCAGCGTTGATGCGCGCTGCGAACGCACCGGTGATCGTGGTGGGTGACGAGGTCGCGCGTGCCGGTGCGGTGGACGAACTGGTGCAACTGGCCGAGCGCCTCGGCGCGCCGGTGTGGTTCGAGGGCATTCGCGGTCACGCCTCGTTCCCGGGCACGCATGCGCACGCACGCGGCAACGTCCCCTTCGACGCCGCCGGCATCCGCAAGGTGCTCGCCGGTGCCGATCTGGTGCTGCTGCTGGGCGGCGCCTTCTTCGAGGAAATCTGGTTCAGCGCCGGGTCGCCGTTCCCCAACGGTGCGAAGGTGGTGCAGATCGAATCATCCCCCCAGGCGCTGGCGCACAACTTCGCGGTCGATGTCGGCCTGGTGGCGGGCATGGCTGCCGCGCTGAAAGCACTCAATGCAGCAATGGCCGTAGCCGATGAAACCTGGAACGCTGCCGCGCGCAGCCGCTGTGCCCGCCTGGCCGAGCAAAAGGCGCGCGATACCGAGGCCTACCAATCACGTCTTGCCAAAGCCTGGGCACGCACCCCGATCTCGATGCCGCGCGTGATGGCCGAACTGCGCCGCGCCACGCCGGCCCATGCGGGAATCGTCGAGGAGTCCATCACCGCCAGCATCGATATGGCTGCTGCATTTGCTTACGACGCACCCGAGCAGTATCTGGGCGCACGCGGCGGCGGCATTGGCCAGGGACTTTCCGGAGCGATTGGCGCGGCGCTCGCGCACGGCAATGCGCCAACCCGCCCGGTGCTGTGCGTCTCCGGCGACGGCTCGGCGATGTATTCGATCCAGGCGCTATGGACCGCCGCGCATCATCAGCTGCCAATCGTGTTTGTCATTCTCGCCAACCGCGAGTACCGCGTGTTGAAGCACAATCTCGATCTCTACCGTCAGCGTTTCGATGCGCCGTCCAGCAAGCCCTATCCGCACATGGACCTTGGCACGCCAGAGCTCGGCTTTGTCGAGCTCGCGGCCGGCATGGGCGTACCCGCCGTGCGCGTGAGCGACCCGGACGCGATTGCGGCAGCGGTCACCGAAGCATTCGCCGCCCAGGCGCCGCGGCTGGTGGAGATCGTGATCGAAGGCAAGCGTTGAAGCCAAGCCCTGAAGGCAAGTGTTGAAGCCAAAGCAACCATCAAGGAGACCACCATGATCACAACTCGACAACCAGACCGTTCCACCCGCATGCGCGTGGCGTTTCAGGTGCTCACCGGAATGCTTGCCCTGGCAGGCAGTATCGTGCCGGTACACGCTGCCGAAGACGCCGCGGCCTATCCGAGCCGCCCGATCCGCATCGTCGTCCCCTTCGCCGCTGGCGGCCCGAGCGACATCATGGCGCGCGCCCTGGCGCAAAAGCTCACGCAGGAATGGGGCCAGCCGGTGGTAGTCGACAACCGCACCGGCGCGGCCGGCATCATCGGCGCCGACGCGGTGGCCAAGAGCGCGCCCGACGGATACACCCTGCTGCAGGCGCAGGTGGGTGACACCATCAGCGTGAGCCTGTATTCCAAGCTGCCCTACAACTTCGAAAAGGACTTCGCGCCCATCACCCTGGCCGGCCTCACGCCCTTCATCCTGGTGGCGCATCCGTCGGTACCCGCGCGAGACCTGCGCGAACTCATCGCCCTTGCCAAGGCAAAACCGGGCACACTCAACTTCGGCTCCAGTGGCGCCGGCACCGCCTCACACCTGGCCGGCGAACTCCTCAAGAGCAGTGCGCAGATCGAATTCACACTGGTGCCCTACAAGGGCCAGGCCCCGGCCACCGCTGACCTCCTGGGCGGCCAAGTCACGATGATGTTCAACAACCCGATCACCTCGCTCGCGCAAGTGAAGGCCGGCAAGCTGCGCGCGCTGGCGGTGAGCACAGGCAATCGCTTCAGCCAATTGCCCGACGTGCCGACGGTGGCCGAGAGCGGCTTGCCCGGCTTCGATGTCGGCTTCTGGCTCGGCCTGCTTGGCCCCGCCGGCACACCACGGCCGATCATCGACAAGCTCAACGCCGCGATGCTCAAAGCCCTGCGCGACCCCGAAGTCGTGCAGCGCCTCGCCGGGCTGGGCGTGGAAATTATCGGCAATTCACCCGACGAATTCGCGCGCGTGATCCGCAGCGACATCGTCAAGTGGGGTAAGGTGGTGAAGGATACGGGGGCGAAGGCGGATTGACCGAGCCAGGCACGCATCGCTGGCCACATTGATTCACGCGCACTGACGCGCGCTTGCCGGCAGGCACACGCACGGCGGTTACTTCACCAGCAGCGATGCGAGCCCCAGCAGCAGCGCCATGCTCGCCACGTTGGTGGCCGTGGTCAGGAAGATGGACGACGCGATGACCGGGTCGGCGCCGAGCTTTTTCAGGATCAGCGGCATGACCGCACCGCACGCTCCGCTGATGACGCAGCTGCCGACCATCGCCAGGAACACCACGAGGCTGAGCATGTGGGCGTTGGGCATGTGCTTCACCATCGCGACCACGTACATCGAGGTCGCCGCCACGACACCCACGAGGGCGCCATTGAGCAAGCCGAGCAGCGCCTCCTTCATGACCAGCGCCTTCTGTTTGCCCAGCTCCAGCTCCCCCATGAACACCGCGCGCAAGGTCACCGCCAGCGCCTGACTGCCGGTGTTGCCCGACTGGCCGGCCAGCACCGGCAGGAACATGGTGAGGATCAGCAGCCGGTCGATGGTTTCCTGGAACAAACCGATCACGCCGGCAGCGATGAACGCGGTAATCAGGTTGAGCTGCAGCCAGCGGTGCCGCAGCCACAGGCTGCGCCACCACGGCGTGGTGGCGTGCACGTCTTTCACCACGCCCACCATGGCGCCCGGCTGGGCGCTCGACTCCACCAGCCGTTGGTGCTCGGCCACGAGCAGATCGTAGAGGCGGGAGACTTCCGTCGCCTGCTTCCGGCTCTGCTCGCGGCCCGCCTGTACTTCCTGCACGGTCCGCTCAAGTTCCTCGCTATACCGCTTCGTTTCGAGGTGGAGCAGGCGCACTTCGAGCATGTTGTGCACGCGGGCGAGCACTTCGGCGACGTCGAACGGCTTGGTGAGGAAATCCTTCGCGCCGGCTTTGAGCGCGCGCAGCTTCTTGTCTGGCTGGGCGGTGATGACCAGCACCGGCAGATAGCCATCCTGCTCAATGGCCCTGAGGCTTTCCATGACGCCGAACCCGTCGAGGCCGGGCATATGCAGGTCAAGCAGGATCAGGTCATAGCGGTTGGCGCGATGCAGATCGCACACGGCGTGCGGATCCATCGTCGAGCTGACTGAAACGTATCCATGGCCCTGCAGGACCATCTCAAGCAGGGTCACGTTCGCCTGCAGGTCGTCGACGATAAGGACTTTGGCGTTCAGGATCGCGGCGGAATCGACCACGGGAATGGGTCCTGGTGAATGATTATCGGCAGGCGAAGCGCTGGCGGTCGGGACCTGCCAATCGGGATCCAAGTATGCCGCCGTAGCGCCAGGCGCACTGTCTTGCAGCGCACAGACTCCTGGGCCGGTCAACCTGGATCGGCGCAGGCCCCGCTCAAGCGCCCTTGAGCCGCGCCTCCAGCTCGAAGCGCTTGACCTTGCTGGTCTCGCTGCGCGGCATGTCCGCTTCCAGGATGAAGTGCACTTCCTTGGGCAGCTTGTAATTGGCGATCTTGCCGCGGCACAGCGCCAGCACGTCCTCGCTGGTCAGCGTTTCGTCTGCCCGCACCACGAAGGCCACCGGCACTTCACCCCAGTGCGCATCCTGCTTGCGCACGATCACCGCATCGGCGATGCGGCGGCTGCCGAGCAGGAAGCGCTCGATCTCCGCCGGGTAGATGTTTTCACCGCCCGACTTGATCAGGTACTTGCGTCGATCGACGAAGTCCAGCGTGCCGTCCGGGTTGCGCACCATCATGTCGCCCATGTGGAACCAGCCGTCGCGAAAGTCCTCGGCGTTCACCTCCGGTGCGTTCCAGTATCCCGAGAACAGCGACGGCCCGCGAAACAGCACCTCGCCGGGCGCGCCGTCCGCCACGTCGCGGTCTTCTTCATCGACCAGCCGGATGCGGCAATAGGAGCTCTGCACCTTGGACAGCCGCTCAGGCGTCGTGCCGACCGGTATCAAGTGCCCGCTGGCGGGCGGGCCGCCGGTTTCGGTCGAGCCGAAGGTGTTGCGGAACGTGGCGTTGAGCAGGGTCGTCACTTCCGCGATCTGATGCCGCGGCACCAGGTCGGCCATCGCACCGCAGGTCATCAGGCTCTTTGGCTTGAGGCCGGTGCGGTGCAGCTCGTCGATCACCCGGCCGATCGAGGCCGGCATCAGCGTCACGTTGCCGAGCCTCTCGCGCGCCATGATCTCGAGCAACTGGGCCGGCTGGAAGCCGTCGACCACAAAGGTGGTATCGCCGTTCATCAGTTCGCCCAGCGTCGGATCGGTGCCGCCGATGTGATACAGCGGCGACCAGGTGATGGTTCCCCTGCCGGGATACAGCTGGCCGTCGGCCATCGCGATCATCGCCCGCGCGATTTCGGCGCGGTGGCTGATCGCCGCCCCCTTGGGGTAACCGGTGGTGCCGCTGGTGTACAGGATCAGCAGGTCGTCCTCGGGCTGCGAGCGGCTGGCGAAGCGCGCGTCGTCCGCGTTTCCCAGCAGGCGCTCGTATTCGTCGCCGAACGCGACAACGTGGCGCGCACCGTGCGCGACTGACCCGAGGCGATTCGCGTAGCGCGGTGAGGCCAGTACCAGGCACGGCTCGACCAGGCCCAGGCAGTGGCTAAGCTCAGCATCCGACTGGCGCCAGTTCTGGCAGGCGACGATGGCGCCGAGCGTTGCCGCGGCGAGGATGGTCTCGATAAACTCGACGCGGTTTTCGGACAGCACCGCGATGCGGTCGCGCCGGCCGACGCCGAGACCGACCAGCGCGTGGCACAAGCGCTCGACCCGCAATTGCAACTCGCCATAGCTGATGTGGCGCTGGTCCTGGACCAGCGCGATGCGGCTTGGATACGCCATCGCGCGCTCGCGTACCGCCGTGTCAACCGTCAGTTCGGCGGCGGCCAGCGCCAGGGGAGCAGCTGCGGCTGGTGCTTGCAGGGATACAGTCATAGGGATGGGTAATTGGCAGGCGTTGCCTGCCGTCCTTTCAACGTGGTGTCGATTTGGATTTGGATCAAGGTCTGATGCGCAAGAGGGTGAGCGGCCAGATTTAATTGAAGAGCATAATCCATCGAACCGCTTTGAGCTTGCACTGCGGCCTTTGCTGCAACGCCGGTTCGTGCCGGGGAGCGTCGCGCCCCTTGTCCCCGTTGATGAAAGGATGAAAGCGACCCCATGAAAATCCTCAGACGCGATCTGCTCGGCGCATCGATGTTGAGCCTGTCGCTGCCGCTGGCGCGGCCCGCCGCTGCCCAAGCGGATTACCCATCGAAGCCGATCCGCTTCATCGTCGCCTTCAGCGCAGGCACGGCTTCGGACACGGTCGGGCGGGCAATCGCCGACGAACTGTCCAGGCTGACCGGCGTCAGCGTGGTGATCGACAATCGCGAGGGCGCCGGTGGCAACCTGGGGCACGCGGCTGCGGCGAAAGCCGCGCCCGACGGCTACACGCTGCTGATGGGCACCGCCTTGCTGGCGCTGACCGCGCACAGTACCGCACCGCCGCTGTACGACCCGATCAGGGATTTCGTGCCGATCCTGCGGGTGGGGCAGATCCCGGCGATGGTGGTGGCGGCCAGCACGGCACCGTTCAAGACCTGGCCGGAACTGGTGGCGTACGCGAAGTCCAAGGGGGGCGCCGGCACCTACGCCACTTCCGGCAAAGGCGGTTCGTCGCACCTGCTGGCCGTGATGCTGGCGCGCGAGTTCGGGTTCGACGCGCAGGACGTGGCCTACAAGATCACCAGCCAGGCGATCACCGACACCGCAAGCGGCGTGGTCGATTACTTCGTCGCCAACCTGCCGCCAGCGCGCGGGCTGCTGCAATCGGGCCAGTTGCGCGCGCTGGCGGTCGGATCAAAACGCCGTCTCGCTGACTACCCCGGCGTGCCGACCTTCGCCGAACTGACCGGCAAGCCGGACTTCGAGATCGCGCTGTGGTACGGCCTGTTCGCCCCGGCCGGCACGCCTGCCGCCATCGTGTCGCGCCTGGCCCGCGACATCGCCAAGGCTGCGGATACACCGGCGGTGCGCGCGCGGCTCGACGCTGCCGGTGGTGCGCTGTCGATCGGCAGTGCGGCGGAACTGGCACAGCAGCTGCGTGCCGACAACACGCGCTATCGCGCACTGCTCAGTGAACTGGGCCTGTTGCCGGGCGCCGGCCGGCCATGAGCGCGATCACCGGGAACTTTCATCCATGGTCGCGACGTTCAAGAGGTGCTGCATGAAGGCAAGCCGCCACTGGATTCTCTGGCTCGGCGCATTGGCGTTGTCGCTGGCCCTCGCGCCCGCGCGTGCGCAATCGGACTATCCCACTCGGCCGGTGCGCCTGATCGTGTCATTCTCGGCCGGCTCCGCCGCCGACACGGTGGGGCGGGCGATCGGCGACGAACTGGCCAAGCGCCTCGGGGTGCCGGTGGTGATCGAGAATCGCGAGGGCGCGGGCGGCAACCTGGGCAATGCCGCAGTCGCCAAGGCCGCTGCGGATGGCTATACGCTGCTGCTGGGTACCAGCCTGATGACGATGTCGGTTCACACCACCGCGCCACCGCCGTACGACGTGGTGAAGGACTTCGTGCCGATCGCGCGCGTTGGGGTGATCCCGCTGGTCGCGGTGGCGGCCGCCAATGCGCCCTTCAAGACCTGGGCAGAGTTGATTGTGTATTCGAAGGCGAATCCCGGAAAGATCAACTACGCGACCTCGGGCAAGGGCAGCTCGTCGCATGTGTACACCGAAATGCTCAAGCGCGAATTCGGCTTTGACGCAGTGGACGTGCCGTACAAGAACGTCGGCATGGCGGTCACCGACACGGCGACCGGGATCAACCACTTC
>JANPAR010000009.1:0-25651 GCA_031430015.1 Burkholderiales bacterium | reverse complement strand
GCTGTCGATGCCGCTGATCATGCGGTGGAACACGGCAAACGGCGGGGTAACGCCGGTCCACAGGATGTAGACCAGCGACGCGCCCGACATGGCAATCGCCACCGGCACGCCCCCGCTCATGAACAACAGAAAGATGATCTTGAGCATGTCTTACCTGTCTTCCATGGTCGATTCGGGACGTTGCAACACGGTGTAGCCACGTTGCCAATGCGCCCGCATCACCAGGATCGAGCGCACACACATGGCAGCGAAACCGAACAGGCAAATGCCATAGACCCAGTTGACCGGCCAGTCGATCACCGTCATCTTGAGGCTGCTCATGCGCTCCATCATGAGCCCGGTGTAGACCACCGCCGCACCCAGAAACGCGGTGCGCAAGACGTCAACCAGCAGGGCCAGCGCATGCCCCATTTTGCGGGGCATGTAGCGATAGAAAAAGTCGACCTGGATGTGGTTGTTCTTGGCGACCCCGATCGCCGCGCCGACGAATACCACGGCGATCAGCAGGTAGCGCGCGATTTCTTCGGTCCAGGCGGCAGAATCATTGAGCACGTAGCGCGTGAAGAACTGCGTAAACACGGTGAGGCCGAGCGCCCAGAAAAAACCCAGCGCCACCCAGGCCTCGAAGATCGTGTGCGACAGGTCGACGGCCTCATCCTCGATGTGGATTTCGCCGTCGTCCCCGAGTATTTTTGCTTCTTCGCTGTGCACCCGCTTCTCCCGCTGTTACTTAATGGCGACGATGCGGTCGTAATCCTTCTTGTCAAAACCCATCGATTCGACGGTTGAGGTCTTGAGCACGGCGTCGGAGAAGCTCTTGCGATTGACGGTCACGACCTGCAGGCCTTTTTTCTTGAACTCGTCAACCAGCTCGGCTTCACGCTTCTTGATCTGGTCGGTGGCTTTGGCAGCAGCCTCGAGCGCGACATCGGTAAAGATCTTCTTTTCCGCATCGGAGAGCTTGCTCCAGATGTGCGGGGCCACCTGCGTGGTCAGGCCGTCGACGATGTGGCCGGTCAGCATGATGGCCTTTTGCACTTCGAAGAACTTCTTGGCTTCGATGGTGGTCAAGGGATTTTCCTGCGCTTCCACGGTGCCATTTTGCAGGGCAAGGTAGACCTCGGCAAACGCGATCGGCGTCGGGTTGGCGCCACAGGCCTTCGGCGTTGCCGTGTAGGCAGGCACGTCAGGTACGCGGATCTTCAAGCCTTTCATGCCCGCGCAATCATTGAATGGCTTCTGCGCCGTGGTGTGGCGCGCACCGTAGTAGGTGTAGGCGAGAATCTGGATGCCGGTCTTGGCGCGAAAGCCTTCGATCATTTCCTTGAACACGGCGCTCTTGCTGTAGGCCAGCAGGTGGTCGGCGTCGCGGAAGATGAACGGGTAGTAGGCGATGCCGAGGCGCGGGTAGCTGCGCGCCGCGAACGACGGGCCGCTGATGATCATGTCGATGGTGCCGAGCGCCATGCCCTGGTTGATGTCGGTCTCCTTGCCGAGCGACGACGCCGGGTGCACCGTGATGTCGAACTTGCCGTTGGTGCGCTTCTTGATTTCCTCGGCGGCCCACACCGACTGGGTGTGGTACGGCTCGGAGGTCTCATACACGTGGGCCCACTTGAGTTTTTGCTGGGCCAGGGCGTTGCCGGCGCTCAAGGCCAGGGCGGCGGCGATCAATCCCAGTGTGGTCATCAGTTTCATGCTTGTCTCTCCTTTGGTCGGGTTAGTTATGGCTGGTCTACTTCAGGGCTTGCAATTTGTCGTAGGTGGCCTTGTCCCAGGTGGCATCGGGCCCCAGGTGCAACTTGGTGAGGGCCGCCTGGAACGGCTTGCGGTCGGTCTTGACAACCGTCTTCTTGTATTTGGTAACGAACTCGTCGACCAGCTTGTTCTCGGACGCGGCGATCTCGTCGGTGGCCTTGGCGCCGGCCTCCTTGAAGATGCCCTCAAAGGATTTCTTGTCGGCATCCGACAGCTTGGTCCACACGCCGCCGGCGACGATGGTCATCAGCATCTCGGTGATATGGCCGGTGAGGTTGATGTGTGACTGCACCTCGTAGAACTTCTTCGCCTCGATGGTCGGCAAGGGGTTTTCCTGTGCGTCGACCGTGCCATTTTGCAGAGCAAGATAGACCTCGGCAAAGGCGATTGGCGTCGGGTTGGCGCCGACGCCGCGCGGGAACATGGTGTAAAGCGGCGCATCGGGCACGCGGATCTTCAGGCCTTTCATGTCCTCCGGTTTGTTGATCGCCTTGTTGGCGGTGGTATGGCGTACGCCGTAGTAGGTGACGGCGATCGGCTTGTTGCCGCCCTTCTTGAAGTAGCCGTCCGCCAGGTCGGCGAACACCGGACTGTTGACGTACGCCTTCCAGTGGTTGAAATCACGGAACATGAACGGTGCACCGCCAATGGCGAGCGGCGGATGGGTGCGCGCAGCAAACAGCTGGCCGGTGTAGATCACGTCTACCGTACCCAGGGTCAGGCCCTGGTTGATGTCGGTTTCCTTGCCGAGCGAGGAGGCCGGGAACACCTGCATCTCGTAACGGCCGGCGGTGCGCTTCTTGACTTCATCAGCCGCCCACAACGCCCACTTGTGATACGGCTCGGAAGTCTCGTAGACGTGCGCGAACTTCAGTTTGGTCTGTGCGGATGCCGGGGCAGCGCCCAGCACAGCAATGGTGGCGAACGCAACGGACATGGCTGACAGGGTAAAGCGTTTCATGTTTGTCTCCTCTTCGGGATGGTTTTGAAATCGGTACTGCAACGAGCATTACATGGCGGGACGTCTCGCATCTTCCGGATCGGCCCACTCCGTATTCGGTACCAGCGGCACCCAGCCCGGTCGGCCCGGGTCCTTGTCGTAAGGATACCCGCCAAGGCGTTTGTACAGGTCCGCGTACTGCCCGAGTTTCTCGCGATCCAGCGCAACGCCCAGGCCAGGGCCGTCGGGCACCCGCATCGCCCCTCGGTTGTATGACATCTTACCACCCACGATCACGTCATCCATGAGGTGGTGGTAGTGCGCGTCCGCACTGTAGGAAAGGTTGGGCAGCACCGCGCCCAGGTGCAGCATGGTGGCCAGCTGAATGCCCAGTTCACCCGACGAATGCACTGCCACGCCAACCTGCATGGTCTCGCACACGCCGGCGGCCTTGATGCAGGGGCGGATGCCGCCCCAGAAGGTGGTATCGAGCAGGATCACGTCCACCGCAGGGTCGCGAATGTTGGTGGCGAGCTGCTCGAAGTTGACCACCACCGTGTTGGTGGCCGTGCGCAAGCCGGTGCGTTCGCGCACCTGGCGCAAGCCGTTCAGGCCCCAGGTCGGGTCTTCAAGGTAGTCGTTGTTGATGTCGCGGATCGCGTTACCGAAGCGCACCGCGTCTTCGAGCGGCAGTGCGCAGTTCGGGTCGTAGCGAAAACTGTCGCCGGGGAACGCATCGGCCAGGGCGCGGTAGCAGGCCAGTTCGTACCTGGGCGAAAACACCCCGCCCTTCAACTTGTGGCTGGTGAAACCATGCGCCTGCTTGAGCGCTCGCGCATGGGCCACCAGTTGGTCGACGGTGCGGGTTTCGCTCTGCCCTTCGGCATCGGCGTAGCGAAAGAACAAATAGCTGGCAAACGGCACGGTGTCGCGCAACTTGCCGCCGAACAACTGGTAGGCCGGCACATCGAGCGCCTTGCCGATGATGTCGATGCAGGCGAATTCGATCGCCGCCAGCACTTGCGTGCGGTTGTTGTAGAGGCTGGCCGTCGGATTGGCGATGGCGAAACGCTGGCGCTCGAGGTCGAACGGGCTGGTGCCGACCAGATAACTTTCGAGCGCGCGAATCGCGTTCTCGGCACTTTCACCGCCGCCGCCCATTTCACCGAGCCCGGTGATGCCTGCGTCAGTGTCCACTTCGACAATGGTGCGCACAAAGCGCCCCCAGTGGCAGCCGTTGGCGTGGCGCAGCGGTGCTTCTAGCGGCACGGTGACCGTGGTCGCACGGATGGCGGTGATGCGAATCGGCTTCATGCGCGCGGCAATGTGGTGGTGGTGTGGATGGTCAACGGGGGCGCAGGTTTCACTCAGATCTGCAATGCGGCCTAGACAGTTGCGGCAATCCCGGCACCCATCACCTGCACCTTGGTCGCGCGCGTCTTGTCGAGGGCCAGCGTGAACGCTTCAACCGCTTGCTCGAGCGGATACTGCGCCGTCAGCAGCGGCTTGACATCGACCTTGCCGTTGGCCAGATAGTCCACCGCCCAGTCAAACTCGACGCCCCAGCGAAACGCGCCGCGATAGTCGATCTCGCGCGCCATGATGCTGTTGGCGGGGAACGGCAAGTCCTCATTGGGCAGGGTGCCGACTTGCACGATCACGCCGCCGCGCTTGACGCCATTGAGACAAGTGCCGAGCGCGCGCGGGTGACCGGCTGCTTCAAGCGCCACATCGAACCGGCCCGCGTAGTCGTTGACCTGTGCGGTGTCCGAGCGAAAGGTGTGATCGGCCCCTGCTTGTCTGGCTATCGTAAGCGGGCGATCCAGCACATCGCACACCGTCACTTCGGCTGCGCCCGCGAGCTTGGCCGACAGCGCGCACAGACTGCCGATGGTGCCAGCCCCCGTGACCAGCACACGCTTGCCGGAGAGGTTGCCTCCCGCGCGCTGCACCGCGTGCAGACCGACGGCAAGCGGCTCGGCGAACGCGAGTTCGCCTAGCGACACGCCGGTGTCCACCGGGGTGACCTGACGCGCGCCGAGAATGAACAGGTCGGCGAACATTCCTTGCGCATGCGGAAACACGCTGGCACTGCCGAGAAAGTACATGCGCTCGCACAGATTCTCGCGCCCGCCGCGGCAGGCCGGGCACCTGCCGCAGGGGTGCGAAGGATTGACTGCCACCTTCATGCCCGCTTGCAAACCTTTAACGTTGCGGCCCACCGCTTCGAGCACGCCCGAGGCTTCATGGCCGGGTGTCATCGGCTCTCTGACGACGAAGCTGCCGTTCTTGCCTTCAAAGTAGTAGTGCAAGTCGGAGCCGCAAATGCCGCCCGCGCCGAGGCGGATCAGGACTTCATCCGGTTTCGGTTCCAGCGCCGGCAAAGGCGCCAGAACGATTTTTTCCTTGGCGTGAATCTGGCAATTAAACATGCGGATTCCTTTTTTCGATTGGGGTGAGACGGCGATTTAGGCCGCCGGGATGGCCGCGTTCTGATTGCCGTTGACGCGCTTCTGCGCCTCCGGCCAGCCGGCGTTAAAGCGCTTGTGCGACAACTGCATGTGCGAGCGCATTGCAGCCCGGGCCGCATCGGCATCGTGCGCGGCGAGTGCATCGAGCACCTTGCGGTGTTCACGAATCGCGGCGGCCCAGCTTTTCGGGTTTTCAAAATAGTGCGCGAGCTTGACGAACAGTGGGTTGGCGCGGCCATCGAACAATTGCCCGACCACGCTGACCAGCACGCCGTTACCGGCCGCCTCAGCGATACGCACATGAAACTGGCGGTCGCCGGCGGTGGGAATGCGCCCGAGCTTGGCATCGGCCTCCATCAGCGCAATCGCCTCAGCGATGCCCTCCAGTTGCGGACGCTTGATGTTGATGGCAGCTTGCGCGGCGACTTCGGGCTCGATCAAGGCGCGCGCGCGAATCAGTTCCAGCGGGCCATCTGCATGGGCCAGCGCCGACCCCATGTCGAGGGTATCGGGTTTTTTGGCGTAAATGCCGGAGCCGATGCGGATATCGACATAGCCTTCGACCTCCAGCGCGATCAGCGCCTCTCGCACCGATGGGCGGCTCACGCCCAACTGGGCCGCGAGATCGCGCTCAGGTGGCAGGCGTGTACCGGGCGCATATTCGCCGCGCAGGATCAATCCGCGCAGTTGCTCGGCAATGCGGTGATACAGGCGCTGGGGTTCGATACTGGCGAGCGGCATTGAAGCGGGTGTGCGGCCAAAATTGGTAAATTGGTCAGACCAATTTTGCAGGATAGCAGAATCCTGCGCAAGCGCATCATCCGCCCACACCGGCACTTTGCCAGAACAGTGTAGTGAGGTTCCAGCAGCGGCGCGACCGGCCGCGATCCCACCGCCGCAGTTCGCGTCGAAGTCAACGCTGCTCTGCCTCGCAATCAGCCCCGCACTAGCCCGGCATTCACCTCGCCGGGGGCCTCGCCAGGTTCAACCCGGTGAAATCAAACTTCTCCGGGGACGCCCGGTAGGTCGGCGCCATCAACCGGCGTAAACGGCACGGCCTTCTTTTCAGCCTTGGGCGCAATCACCGGTGGCGGCAAAACCAGCTTGCCACTACCCGCCGCGACCAAGCGGTCGCGTTCGGCTAGCACCTTGTTGGGGTAGCCAAAATCGTCGCCGGTGGCGCCGGAATAGACGCGCAGCGCCGATTCCACGCTGCCGAAACGGCGGATGTAGTCCTTGAGGATCATCGCGCCGACCTTGATGTTGGCGACCGGGTTGAGCGCAGCGTCGCTGCCGCCCAACTCCTCAAACTTGTCCATGTGGTACTTGGGGATGACCTGCATCAGGCCCTTGGCGCCCATTACCGATTCGGCGAAGGGGTTGAAGCGCGATTCGACGGCCATGACGGCGAGGATCAAATGCGGGTCAATGCCGGTTTCCTTGCCTGTCACATAAGCGGCACCGACCAGCAACTGCGTCGCATCAGCCGACACCCGGTACTTACGTGCGAGGAACTGGGCAATGCGCCTGTGGTTTTCGGGATTGCCGAGCGCCGCAACATTGACTTCGGCTTCGCTTGCCTGCGCGGCAGTGTCAGCTTTAACCTTGAGCGGCTGCACGCTGGAGAGCACCGGCGGGCCGGCATCCAGAGCAGCAGTCAGCGGTTTGGCCGAAGCGACGGTTTTCATTTCCCACGCCACCAAGGCTACCAGGCCCGCAACCATGAGGCTGCCTTTGGCGAGATTCAATGCGGCTTGCAGCGCGGCTTGCAACTTCTTGTTTGTAAAACGCGACATCTATGCCTCCTATCTCTGCACGCTCACAGCCGCTCATCCCCGTTGCCAGGGATCAGTGGATGCTTGCCTGCTTCGCAGTCGAGGGCCTGGATTGGGGCTCACGCGTGTCCCCAAGATTCCACCAGACCGGAATTGTCCGCACGGCCTGCCCAATAGGTGTGGGCAGCGTAAGCGGCGCTTTTGACCAGCTGTACTTCTTGAATCGTTGAACTTCAGGATGAACTGCTTGAACAAGTTGCGGAAGACACATCAGGATCGGAATTGAAGACTTGAATTCCGCAGGCGCCTTCTGCACCGCGCCACGCAATTACTTTGCGGCGCATAAAAAAAGGAAGGCACGATCCGGATCGTCCTCCCCTACTTGTTATGGACCGAATTTTAGGGAGGCTTTCGGGTGCCGTCAACCTGTTTTTTGTTAAATCAAATCAAATACTTAGAGTATTTATTCAGACAATTTTCAGCCAAATCAAGGGTTTAGGCGTATACTTTTAAAACTACATCGGCTAATTGTCAAAAACCGTTGAAATATCAAGATCTTAGAGAGTTCGTTGCCGCCCTCGAAACGCGCGGCGAGTTGCGCCGGGTGACTGCGGCAGTCTCGCCCCGGCTGGAAATGACCGAAATCTGCGACCGCGTGTTGCGCGCGAACGGCCCCGCATTGCTGTTTGAAAACGCCAGCGGGTCGTCGATGCCGGTCTTGGCTAACCTGTTTGGCACGGTGCGCCGAGTGGCGGCGGCAATGGGTGAAGATTGCGCGACCGATGCCGAAGCCCTCGGGCGCTTGCGCGAAGTCGGCAAGCTACTCGCCTATTTGAAAGAGCCGGAGCCGCCCAAGGGCCTCAAAGACGCTTGGGAAAAGTGGCCGGTGCTGCGGCAGGTGCTCAATATGGCACCCAAAGA
Organism: Burkholderiales bacterium; assembly: GCA_031430015.1. Taxonomy (GTDB): domain Bacteria; phylum Pseudomonadota; class Gammaproteobacteria; order Burkholderiales; family JAEUOS01; genus CANJDH01. The sequence continues at coordinate 17,786 of JANPAR010000009.1, read as the reverse complement.
AGTGTCGAGCGCGCCCTGCCAGCAAATCCGGTGGGAAGGGAAAGACATTGACCTCGGCCGTCTGCCAGTCCAAATCTGCTGGCCGGGCGACGCCGGACCGCTCATCACCTGGGGTCTCACCGTCACCCGCGGGCCGCACAAGACACGGCAAAACCTCGGCATTTACCGGCAGCAGGTGATCGGCCCGAACAAGGTGATCATGCGCTGGCTGGCCCACCGTGGCGGCGCGCTTGACTTTCGTGAGCATGCGCTAACTTACGCGGGAACGCCCTTCCCGCTTTCGGTGGTGCTCGGTTGTGATCCGGCGACCATCCTCGGCGCGGTGACGCCGGTGCCGGATTCGTTGAGCGAGTATCAGTTTGCCGGGCTGTTGCGCGGGGCCAAGACCGAACTGGTCAAGTGCATCGGCAATGATTTGCGCGTGCCCGCTTCTGCGGAGATCGTGTTGGAGGGCGCGATTGCACCCGATCATGCTGACCCCACCGGCTACGAAACGGCGGTGGACGGCCCATTCGGCGACCACACCGGCTACTACAACGAGACCGAGCGCTTCCCGGTATTCACCATCGAGCGCATCACGATGCGCGAGAAGCCGATTTACCACTCGACTTACACCGGTAAGCCGCCGGACGAGCCGGCCGTGCTCGGCATGGCACTCAATGAAGTGTTCGTGCCGCTGCTGCAAAAGCAGTTTCCCGAGATCACCGATTTTTACCTGCCGCCCGAAGGTTGCTCCTACCGGCTGGCTGTGGTGAGCATGAAAAAGGCCTACCCCGGCCACGCCAAGCGCGTGATGTTCGGGGTCTGGAGTTTCTTGCGCCAGTTCATGTACACCAAGTTTGTCATCGTCACCGACGACGACATCAACATACGCGAATGGAAGGAAGTGGTATGGGCGCTGACCACCCGGGTTGACCCGGTGAGAGACACCCTGCTGGTCGAGAACACCCCGATTGACTACCTCGACTTCGCCTCGCCGGTGTCCGGGCTCGGGGGCAAGATGGGCATTGATGCCACCAACAAGCTGCCGGGGGAAACCAGTCGCGACTGGGGCCGGCCGATTGCGATGGATGCGGCTGTCAGAGCGCGCGTGGACGCGCTGTGGGGCAGTCTCGGTCTATGAGCGCTGGCGCGGCGGTGCAAACAACTCACGCGCGCCGCGATAGAACTTCCAGCACGCCACCGCGATACCCGCATAGCGCGCGAGACGACTAAGCAGCGAACCCTGACCGCCCGCGCCAAAACGCGCTGCGACGGCGGCGGACACCGGCACGCGCAGCAGCGACAGCCACTGTAAACCCCGGTAGGACAGTTCAGACGGGCGGCGCAACTGCGTCACGTGTTGCGCCAAATCCATGCGCTCTAGTTCGGCACGCAGCACCAGCGCCTCCTTGCGCAACTGCAGCAGTTCGAGGCGGCGGTTCATGGCAGTGGCGGCACGCCGGGCGGACGCGTGAGCGTCTCGCGCAGGGCATCCCGATCCTTGTTCAGTTCAGCAATGGACGCGGCGAACAGGGTCGGATGTGCCGCGAGATGCGCACGCAGGTGCAACCACAGCCAGGCACCAAGCGCACCGTAAAACACCGCACACCCAGCCAGCGCCGCCAGCCGGTTTTCCCAAAACAGCGCAACAATCAGCAGCGTGAGCATCAGGACCGCGAATGCGAATGCGAAGACCAGCGCAATGGCGGTGATCAGAAGTGCGACCAGGCGCTCTTTCTCCTCGGCGACTTCAATACCGAGCAGCTCGAAGCGCGTTGCCGCAATGCCGAGCAGCGTCTCAGCCAGCCCGCGCAACGACGCGAACATGCCGGAGGGATTCGCAGAGATCAACGACGGCCGATCAGCAAGCCAAGCAGCACGCCGACACCGGCGGCAATGCCGACTGCCTGCCAGGGGTTGTCATGCACGTAGTCGTCGGTCACGCGCGCAGCCACCTTGGCCTTGTCGGCGACGACGACCTGCATGTCGGCCATTTTGTCTTTGGCATTGCGCATGTTGATGCGCAGCTTGTCGGCCAGCTCAACGGCCTTTTCGCCGGTGGCCGAGGCCATTGCCTTGACGATGTCGTCGGCATCGGCCATCAACACTTTGACATCGGATATCAGTTTGTCGCGGGCAACGTCGGTCATGATCGGGCTTTCAATGAACGGAGGAAGACCAATTATAGACACGCGCTGCTACACCCGCCGCGCCCGCACCGGCAGCGCCTTCATGCCGCGAAACACCAGCGAATTGTTCCACTCGGGTTCTGGACCAACAGTCTCTACTGTTGCAAACTGCTTGAGCAGCGCCGGAAACGCAACCTGACCTTCGAGGCGCGCGAGCGGGAAGCCGAGACAAATATGCAGGCCAAAGCCGAAGGTGAGATGCGGCACGCCGTCGCGCTCGAGATCGAGCACATTGGGTTGTGCGTAGGCTTCGGGGTCGCGATTGGCGGCGTTGAGCATCATGAAGACGCGTTCGCCTTCCTTCAACTGTTTGCCGCGCAGTTCGTGGGTTTGCGCGACGATACGCACTTGTGCGCCTGAGGGGCCGTCGTAGCGTAGCAGCTCCTCGACGGCGGCAGCGGCGAACTTGGCATGGGCGGTAGAGTTGGTGGCCTGATTCGTGGATCGACTCGCGGAGTGCTTTGCGGCGTTGGTCAACCCACCGGTGCGTTCGCGCAGCTTGTGCTGCTCGCCGGGAAAGCGCGTCAGCGACAGCATGCCATTGGCAATGTGATTCGTCGTCGTCTCATGTCCCGCAAACAGCAGCAGGATGCAGGTGGCGATCAACTCGTCTTCACTCAAAGTGTCGCCGTTGTCATCCAGATGCACGAGCTCGGTCATCAGATCGTCACGCGCATCCGTGCGGCGCAACGTGATGTGGCGGCGGAAGTACTCGGCCATCTCGTGCGTCGCAGCTTCGGCGGTGTCATATTTTTCGGCGGAGGTGCGCGAGGAGCCGATGAAGAGCGCGATCTCGTCCGACATGCGCTTAACTTGCGCCAGGTCTTCGCGCGGCACACCGAGCATGGCCATGATGACCAGGCAGGGCAGTGGCCCGGCGAATTCGCTGATGAAGTCGAACTCGGTCTTGTCACCGATGTTGCCGATCAGCCATTGTGTGATGTCTTCGACTTGCGGGCGCATCGCCTGCATCGACTTGTTGTGAAATACCTTGCCGGTGAGACGGCGCAGGCGCGTGTGCTCGGGCGCGTCCTTGAACACCATCCACAGCGAGAGGTAGCGCATGATGTCGCCGATCTTTTTCGCTTCTTCACTCGGAATCGACGCGAAGAACGGGCGCAGACGGTCGGACGACATGCGCGCGGGTTCGAGACACACGCGCTTGACGTCGTCGTAGCGCGTCAGCACCCAGCTTTTGAGGCGCGGGCTCCAGTGCACTGGGTCTTCCGCGCGCATGCGGTCGAGCAGGGCGTAGGGGTTGGCGAGGATCGCCGGGTCCTCCGGGCGATAGTCAATGATCGATTGGTCAGTGATCGCGTTCATGCGCATTTCTCCAGAATCGTGACGGCGCACGCCGCCTCGTCAAAGCCCATCACACCGCCGCCGTTTTCGATGATGCCAAGCGACGCACCCTTGACCTGCCGGACGCCGCATTCGCCGCGCAATTGCTGCGTGATCTCATAGACCATCGACAGGCCCGTGGCGCCGATGGGATGGCCTTTTGAGACCAATCCTCCCGACACATTGACGGGGATTTTTCCGCCGAGACGTGTGGCCCCCGACTCGACAAACCTGCCGCCTTCGCCCACCGGGCACAGGCCCATCATCTCGATCTGGAAGATTTCGCAGAACGAGGTGGCGTCATGCACTTCAGCGACATGAAAATCAGCAGGCTTTAATCCGCTCTTCGCATAGGCCTTGTCTGCCGCAATCTTCGACAATCCCGGCTCGTCGAGCTTGCGGTATTTGCCGCCCGACAGTGCGGAGGCGCGAATCTTCACAGCGCGCGCCTGCGCGGCCTTGGAGAAATTCGCCAGCGCTGCTTCCGAGCAAAGAATCGCCGCCGCCGCGCCATCGCCCATCGGCGCGCACATCGAGCGCGTCAGCGGAAAACTTACCTCGCGGTCAGCCAGCACTTCGTCAACCGACACTTCAAAGCGGTATTGCGCCTTCGGATTGAGACTGCCGTGCCAGTGATTCTTCGATGCGCCCGCCGCGATCTGGCGCTGCGTGGTGCCATAGCGCTTCATGTGCCAGGCGGCCTGCATCGCGTAGGTATCCATGTACACCGTGCGCCCCGGTCCGATGGCAAAGGGCTTGCCCGCCTCAATGCCGGCCTTCTCGTAATAGGTCAGCCACCGCCCGCGATCAAGCTGGTCTATGCCAGTGGCAAAAATTTCCGGCACACGCTCAGGCCGATCCGGGCTGACCAGCTTCTCGACGCCGAGCGCAAGGCTCACTTCGCACTCGCCCGAAAGGACATCTTTCCATGCGCCGTGAAATGCAAACGCGGCAGTCGCGCAACCGCCTTCGACATTGATCATCGGCACGCGCTCTGGAAAGAGGCCTTCTTCCATGAGAGGCGTGAACGCCACCTGACCGCGAATCCCACCCTGGCCCCACTGCCCCATGCCGCAATTTCCAAACCATGCCTGCTCGATCAGCGCACCAGCGCCCGCACGTGCTGCGCCCGGCTGCGCAAGCCCGCAATCGGCCAGTACGTCAAGATAAGCCATGCGCGCGAGATCCTGAAATGACTTGTCGGCGTGTTTGCCAAAAGGCGTGCAGGCAGCGCCGATGATGTAGACGTTGTGCATGCGCAAAGTGTAAACCAAACGAATGTTTGGTTAAACCTCGTTTCGATCTACACACCACGAAATTTTTGGTCATCGATTCGCGATGCACTGGCCCCCGAAGCTGCGGTGCCCAAACGCGATCACGCTTCTGGGCCTAGAATTCCGCATTCACCTCCCCTTGTTCCGGAGACTGTACTTTGGACGATCTTGATTTTTCCCATCTCGCCCCAGCGGCGCCCCCGGCCACGGCGCCCGCCGCGCCGATCATCCCCGCACCGCTGACGGCCACGCAGATACCGGTCAGGGCTGCAGCACCCACGCATGACCCGCAACTGGCGATGCGTTTTTTCCGCATTGCTGGTGAAGAAGAATCGTTCGAGGCTGGCACCAATGTATTTGTCGAAGGTGAAAAGCCCTCGGGCCTATTTGCCAAGCGCGCGCGCATGTATCTGCTCATCGAGGGCCAGATCGCGCTCACGCTCAAGGGCAAACCGCTGTACATGATGCTGCCCGGTGAGTCCTTCGGCGAACTCGCCATCATCTCGGATGCGCCGCGCAGTGCCACTGCCACCGCGCTCAAGAAATCGCGTGTGCTGTCGCTCGACGAGAAGCGCGTCCTCACCTCGCTGCCGCAGGCGCCCGAATTCGCGCTGCAAATGGTTAACAGCCTCTCGGGGCAGATGCGCCGCAGCATCGAAAAATTGCTGGCTGCCAACAGTGGTGCGCTAAAGCCGCGCGTGGGCGGCTCCGGGTTGAACGCGGATCAATTGGGCAAATTGCGCCACACCCTCGGCGACCCTTTGCCCACCGCGATGAAGCGCGGAGAGACCATCGTCAATCAGGGCGCGACGGGCGTACACATGTTTGTAGTGTTAAGCGGGCGCGTCACCATCGGCGTCAACAACCGCCCGGTCGAACAAATTGGTGCGGGCGAAACCTTTGGCGAGGTCGCCATGCTGGGCGCCGCGCCGCGCGGTGCCACTGCCATCTGCGAGGAGGACGGTGCCTGGCTGCCGGTCAATCGCGATGCCTTCCTCAAGATCGTGCGCGAGCATCCTGCCGCGGGTCTGGCGCTATTGCATTCCATGTGCGAGCGCGTGCAGCATCTCAATTCGCAGATGGGGCATTGAGCGCGCGGGGAACGTGCGATTGCGGTGATTGAATATATTGAAATGAACGGCCGCAAAGCGTTGGTGCAAGCGGTCCGCAGGTCATATGCCTTCAAAGTCATTGGTGGGAGCGGCTTTGGTGGGAGCCACTCTTGACATCCGCATTGTTTGCGCCGCCGCCATTCGATGAACAATTACGCGCCCGCATCACCACCCGCCTGCAAGCCCGGCAGCCGCTGACCACGCTGTCGACACCGCTCAAACGCGCGGCTGTCACGGTGATCGTGACCGACGATGGTCACGGCAACGCAGCGCTCGTGCTCACGTTGCGCAGCAGCCATCTGAAGAACCACGCCAATCAATATGCGCTGCCGGGTGGACGCCTCGATGATGGCGAAACCGAGATCGACGCCGCGTTGCGTGAAATGCGCGAAGAGGTAGGCCTCACGCTCGACGCCGATTCGATTCTCGGCAGACTCGATGACTACCCGACGCGCTCCGGTTATCTGATCACGCCGCTAGTGGCATGGGCCGCCGCAGGCGTATCGATGGTGGCAAACCCGGATGAAGTAGAAGAAATTTATCGTGTGCCATTGACCGAACTCGCACTGCCGGGTTCGCCGCAGTTCATCACAATTCCCGAAAGCGAACGTCCGATTATTCGCTATCCGTTGCTTGGCACGCTGATCCACGCACCAACTGCAGCAGTGATGTTCCAGTTCATGGAAGTGGCTATCCATGGGCGCGATACGCGTGTCGATCATCTTGAGCAGGCGGTGTTTGCGTGGCGTTGAGATGCGCCTCGCTTAACATCACGCTGCGATTCATCGATCTACCCTGTTTGCAGAGACTCCCCCCAGTGACTTCTCACCCCTTCACCGGCCGGCGCGAAGACCGCCGCCTCATCACCGGCACAGGCCGCTACACCGCCGATGTCAATCTGCCTGGGCAACTGCACGCCGCCTTCGTGCGTGCCGACCGTGCATCCGCACTGATCCGCTCGATTGACACCGCCGCCGCACGCGCGGCACACGGTGTGGTCGCGGTCTACACCGGCGCTGATCTGCCGGCTGACCAATTCAAAACCCCGGCCACGCTGGTGAGTTATCCCGGCGTTGGCGGCATGGCGGTCGTGCTGCCACCGCGCCTGCCGTTCGCGCGTGAGCGCGTGCGCTATGTCGGCGAAGAAGTCGCGCTGGTGATCGCACATAGCGCACTCGCCGCGCAGGACGCAGCGGCTCTGGTTGAAGTTGACTACGAAGACTTGCCGGCCGTCACGCATGCTGAAGCGGCCATCGCGCCGGACGCGCCGCTGGTACACGCCACGGTGCCGGGCAATCTGGCGTTCGACTACGAGTATGGCAATCAGGCCGCGGCCGATGCCGCCTTCACCAGCACGCAGCACGTGGTGCGCCTCACGTTGCAAAGCCAGCGCGTCGCACCCTGCCCCATGGAGCCGCGCGCCTGCCTCGTCGCCTGGAACGCCGCAACCGGTTTCGACCTGCACGTGCCCAACCAGGGCCAGGTGCCGATGCGCGGCGGGCTGTGTCACATGATGGGGCTGGCGCCCGCGCAAGTGCGCATCCATGCGCAGGACGTCGGCGGCGGCTTCGGCGCGCGCTCGGCCGCCTACATGGAGTATCCAATGCTGATGTGGGCTGCGCGCGCGTTGCAAGCGCCAATCAAGTGGACCGGCACGCGCGAAGAGCAGTTGATGACCGAGTCCCATGGCCGCGCCATCAACATCGATGCCGAACTCGCGCTCGACCGCGACGGCACATTCCGCGCGTTTCGCATGCATTGGCTGTGCGATCAGGGCGCGTACCTCACACCCGCCGGCCCGCTCATCAACACCCTGAACGGCAGCCTCACCATTGGCGGCGCGTACGCGGTCACCGCAGGTTATGGCCGCCACCGCTGCGTGTTGACCAATACCTGCCCGACCACCGCGTATCGCGGCGCCGGCCGGCCCGACATGGCTTATGCGGTCGAGCGCTTGGTCGACGAAGCGGCAACCCAACTCGGGATCGACCGCATCGCGATCCGCCGCAAGAACGCGATTGCCAAAGACGCGATGCCGTTCAGGAACGCGGCCGGTGCCACCTATGACTCGGCTGATTTTGCTGGTCTGCTTGACAAGGCCGAGACGCACTCTGACTGGACCGGCTTCGCGGCGCGGCGCGCGCAAACACAGGCACGCGGCAAGTTGCGCGGGCTGGGCCTCGCGATGTTTCTCGAACCATCCGGCGGCGGCAATGCGCCCAAGGATCAGGTCGCGCTGCGCTTTGGCAGCAGGGCATTTGATGATATGGCTGGCGCAGAAACGGGCGCGCAAGGCACCCGCGCGCAGTTCATCACCCTGCACACCCAATCGCAAAATCACGGCCAGGGTCATGAGACGGTCTATCCCGAGATCGTCGCCTATGCGCTCGGCATCCACCCGCTCGATGTGACCCTGTGCAGCAACGACCCGGTGTCCGCCGCACTGGTGGGCAATGGCGTCACCGGCTCGCGCTCAACCCAACAACTTGGCAGCGCGGTCAAATTGGGCGCGCTCGAAGTCATCCGAAAAGGCATTGCGCTCGCGGCAGCGCGGCTCGAAGTGGCGCCGGACGACATCGAATTCGTGGACGGCACCTATCGCGTCAAGGGTACCGACGTGAGCCTCACGATGAGCGCCTTGCTCGCCGCGCTCGCGGCAGAACCGCGCGGCAATGCGCCGCATCCGCTCGACACCGATGCCGAAGCACCTCTGTCGCGCGCATTTCCGAGTGGCGTACACGTGGCCGAAGTCGAGATCGACCCTGACACCGGCGCGGCAAGCATTTGCAGCTATGTGGCGGTGGACGACTGCGGCACGGTGATCAATCACACCCTGGTCGAAGGCCAGATCCACGGCGGCCTCGCACAGGGCGCGGGGCAGGTGTTCGGCGAGCACGGTATCTACGACCGCGACAGCGGGCAGTGGCTCACCGGCAGCTTCATGGACTACACCATGCCGCGTGCGGGCCTGCTGCCCAAGGTCGCTGCGATTGAACACTCGGTGCCAAGCCCGACCAACTTTCTCGGTGCCAAAGGCACGGGCGAGGCCGGCACCACCGGCGCGCTGCCGGCGCTGATGAACGCGATGGTCGATGCCTTGCGTGGCACGGGCATCGACCATCTCGACATGCCCGCCACGCCGGCGCGCGTGTGGCGGGTGTTGCGCGACGCCCAGCGCTGACGGCAGCATACCGCAGCATCGTATTTCTGGCGATTGATCGCCCTGACATCGTTGGTGGAAGCGGTTTCTGGCGGCATTGCGCCGGAAACCAATGGTGCGAACGGTGCGAGCGGTGCGCAGCCGCACCTGACGGCCAAATTGCCCCGGCGCGCATGACGCGCCGGCTCCTATGCCTCGTCGTTGTACTGCGCACGGATGCGCGTCACCTCATCCCAGCGGGCGCAAAACGCATCGACACAGGCGGGGTCGAAATGGGTGCCGCGATGTTCGCGCAGATAGTCGCGCGCATGCTCGACCTCCCACGCCGCCTTGTACGGGCGCACGCTGGTGAGAGCGTCGAACACATCGGCGACCGCCACCATGCGCGCGGCCAGAGGGATAGCTTCGCCAGCAAGACCTTGCGGATAACCCGAGCCATCGTATTTTTCGTGATGCGCGTGGGCTATTTTCGCAGCCAGTTGCAGGACTGGTGATGCGCCATCCTTGAGGATCGACCAGCCAATGCGGGCATGCTCACGCATCACGGTGATTTCGTCTGCCGTGAGCGTGCCCGGCTTGAGCAATATGTGATCGGGCGTGCCGAGCTTGCCTACATCGTGCATGGGCGCGGCCTCCAGCATGGCGCTGGCAAACGCTGCATCATGGGTCAATTGATCTGCGATCAGCTGCGAGTAGCGCGCCATGCGCCCGATGTGCGCGCCGGTATCCGGGTCGCGGAATTCGGCTGCCCGGCACAGGCGCATCACCGTATCCTGCTCACGATTGAGAATGTCCGCTGTGGCGCGCTGCACTTCGGCGGCCAGGGTCTGCGCGAGACGGGCGCTGTCGGTGCGGCTCTTGTGCAGGGCCAGCATGTTGCGCACGCGCGCGCCAAATTCGATGTCATCAACCGGCTTGGTCAGAAAATCCGTCGCACCCGCGGCAAATGCGCGATGCAGCACTGCCCGTTCGCTGCGCGCGGTCACCATCAGCATCGGCACTTCGGCCAATTTCGGATCGGTGCGCAGGCGCGCGATGAAGTCGATGCCGTTGAGCAGCGGCATCAGATAGTCGACGATCAGCAGATCAAACGGATTGGCGCAACACCACCGAAATGCCTCAAGCGCGTTGGTGAAGCTGATGGCGTGACAACCGCCAATGCTGCGGACCATCGCCTCGGTGACGAGGAGGTTGATCTGGTCATCATCAACGACTACAACATTCATGACGGGCTCGTGTGGGATCAGGCTGGTTCAGACGCGCACAGGGACGCAACTATAACGTGCGGCCCATCTGGCGGCGGGCGCGCCACGCATGGTGCCATGCAGGTGGCGCAGGTGGCAGCAGGTGCAAGCCGCCAGTCCGGCAGCTCACTCCGGCAGCTCACTCCGGCGCAACGTTGGCGTCACGCAGCACCTTGCCCCACGTCGGAATTTCAGATTTGATGAACTCGGCGAAAGTCTCGGGCGCGCTGGCCGAGAGTTCCACGCCCTGAGGTGCGAAGCGCTCGCGCAAGGCCGGCACACGGCTGATCTTCGCCACCTCCTGCGACAAGCGCGTAACGATCTCGCGCGGAGTGCCGGCCGGTGCGGCCAAGCCAAACCAGATCGTCGCTTCGTAACCGGGCAAGCCGCCGGCCTCGGCCACGGTGGGCAGCTCGGGCGCGGATGAACTGCGCACCGCGCTGGTGACGGCGAGGGCGCGCAGCTTGCCGGCACGCACCTGCGGCAGCGCGGAGACGCCGGCATCAAACATGAGACTCACCTGCCCACCGATCACATCGGTGAGGGCCGGCGCGCTGCCCTTGTACGGCACATGCGTCATGTCCAGCCCCGCCATCGAGCGAAACAGTTCGCCCGCGAGGTGGATCGACCCGCCCTGGCCGATGGACGCGAAGGTGAGCTTACCCGGCTGCGCTTTGGCCAATGCAATCAACTCGCGCACTGTCGTGGCCGGCACAGCGGGATTGACCACCAGATAGAGCGGTGAGAAAAATGCCATCGATACCGGCGCAAAATCCTTGGCTGGGTCGTAAGACATTTTCTTTTGCGAGTTGACGTTGATCGCGAGACTGGTGACGCTGCCGAGGAACAGGGTGTAGCCATCGGGCGCAGCCTTAGCCACCATCTCGGCGCCGATCATCTGGCTCGCACCGGGTTTGTTTTCAATCACGAAGGGCTGTCCGAGTTCACTCGCGAGACCTTGTGCGATGGCGCGCGTGACGGTGTCTCCAATGCCGCCGGGCGGATAGGGCACGATGATGCGCACCGGCTTGGCCGGGTAGGTCTGCGCCTGCACCGGTGCGGCTGCTGTGAATGCCATGAGCATGCACAGCACGACGAGAGCACGCAGTGTGTCAAGAACACCCCGATTTTGATTCAGCTTCAAGCGCATGCCGCTTCTCCTTGCTGAGCAGACCGCGCACGCCCTGCCGCATCCGCAAACCGTTCCAGCATCACCTCGTTGAACGCCTTCGCCCCCGCTGCCACCCAACTGCCCGAACGCATTCGGTAGGCTTCTGCGTCGTGCGCCACTGCCGGCGGCGCGCCGTGTGCGAGATCACGCGCGCCGTTCAACACCACGCGGCGAAAGCGCACCACTGCCGCATCGGTCGGCGTCAGGTGCTCCAGCGTGCGATCCGCGATCAGGCCTTGGCTGTCCTGCACCATCGCGTCCTGCTCGGAGACGCCGCGCACGCCGGTGAAGGTGCGGTGGCGCTGCTCCTCACGGTCGATTTGATAGTCGTTGTGGCGGTTGCGCAACGGCACGTAGTCAGCCCCCACCTCACCGATCACGCCGTGGCCCGTAGCAAATTTGGCGCGCTCTGCGTCCGTCAAGGGCCGCTCCGGATTCCACGCATAGGTGTAGATCCAGCACTCGGTGTCCGAGATCGGCACCCAGGTCTGGCCCTGATAGTTCTCACCCGGCAACGCGTTGGGTGCGAGGCTGTGATTGGGTGTGAGGAACTGGCTGATGCGCCAGTACAGATCCGCCCCATCCGCGTGGCGCGCCGCGCCCGCCGCAAAGCCGGCCGCGTGATCGGCGAACGAAAAGCGCGGCAACGGATCATCGCGCATCCACTTCAAGCGCTTCTGGTCCGCGTTGGCATCCGGGTGTTCGGTCGCCGCGACTTTCGGCGCGGGCATGTGCAGGAATGAAAAATGCGCCGTGTCAAGCGCCCCCTCGATCGACTGCGCCCAGTTGCACTGTTGCAGCTTTTTCGAGACGTAACGATGCGATTCGGGCACGAGACCGGCTTCGAGTGCAGGCAAAGACGGCGAGGGCGATGCTGCATCCACCGGTCCCATGTAGGCCCACACCATGTCCGCATATTCGCGCGTGGGATACGCCTTGATGTGCATCTTGCCGCGATAGGCTGCTTCAGGCGGCACGTTGGGCATTTCAATCGCCTGGCCGTCAAGATCGAACTTCCAGCCGTGATAAATGCAGCGGATCGCGCAGTCTTCGTTGCGGCCGAAAAACAGATTCGCGCCGCGATGCGGGCAGGTCGGCTCCACCAACCCCACCCGTCCATCACTGACGCGAAACGCGATCAGGTCTTCGCCCAATGCTTTTATTCTGAGTGGCGTGCCGTCACGCTCGGGCAATTCATGCGACAACGCCACCGGCATCCAGAAGCGGCGGAAGTAACGCCCCATCGCCGTGTCCGGCCCGGTGCGGGTAAGCAGTGTGTTGTCGGCGGCGCTGAGCATGCGTGATCCTCAATTCGATGCAAGCATATAACGATCATCGCATAGCGCGGGCAAGCGCAGGTACCGTTGCGTGCGCGGTGATCTGTGCCACGCTTGTGCGATTGACGCAGACGGCACCCATCACGCGCTCAATTCCGCTTTCAATAGTCTGATGTAGTCAAGCGCAATGCGGCGCGGGGTCAGCGCACCAGTACGCTGCCTGGGGCGATACCAGGTAGGCGCCCAGTTGAGCGCGCCGAGCAAGAGCAGGCGCAGCGTGGCGCGGCTTGCCTTGTCGCGCAAACGCACAGGTAGCGGCAGTGCGGCGATCAGGTCGATGAACTGGCGTTCGTACCCATCGCGCAATGCAATCAATGCAGGTGACGCCGCAGGCACATCGGCCGGCTGCACGCTGATGACGACCTTGGCATAGGCGCTGCGCGCGAGGAGGGATTCGAGATGGGCGACGCAAGCCGCTTCGAGACGTGCCCACGGCTCGGTGGCGTTCGTGAGAGCCATGGTTACCGAAGCGTTGATGCGGCGCACCCCTTCGGCATACACGGCGACCAGCAGCGCATCCTTGTTGGCGAAGTGATAGTAGAGCGAGCCGGGCAGCATCCCTGCCACTTTCACAATATCGCGAATCGACGCCGCCTGAAAGCCCTTGGCGGCAAACAGTGTCGCGGCGGCATCAAGAATGTGCGGCAAACGGTTATCGGCGCGTTTTGCTTTGGGCTGCAATCGGTTGGCGCGAGGGGCGTTGACCGGTGCTCCCTTTGCCTGCGATGCGCGCGCACGCGCTGCCGTTGCCTGCGCCACCCTACTCCGCCTTCACGCCCACATCGCGTACCAGCTGCCGCCAGGTGGCGAAGTCGGAGGCAAGCTCGCTCGCCAGGGCGGCGGGCGTTGTCCCGGTAGGGCTCAAACCGAGCGCGCGCAGGCGCGCCTGCATGTCGGGCGTGTTGATGATCTTGACAATTTCGCTATTGAGGCGCGCGACGATGCCGGCAGGCGTAGCGGCGGGCACAAAGATGCCATGCCACGAATTGCCAACTACACCATTGGGGTCGAGCGATGCATCGAACTCGGTCAGCGTCGGCACATCGGGCAGGCTGGCAATGCGCTCGGTGCCGGAAATGGCGAGTGCCTTGATCTTGCCGCCCTTGATGGCCGGCACTGCGGTGGTTGAGGCTTCGAGATAGAGGCTGACCACGCCGCTCATCACGTCGGCACCCGGGCTACCCTTGTAGGGAATGTGATTGAGCTTGATGCCGAGGCGTGAGGCGAGGGTTTCGAGCGCGACATGCGGCTGCCCACCGGCGCCGGTCGAGGCGTAGTCGATCTTGCCGGGGTTGCGCCTGGCGTAGTCGACGAATTCTTTCATCGAGTTATACGGCGCGTTCGGCGTGGCGGTGATGATGTGCGGCACCTGCAAAATTTCGGTCACGGCGCGAAAGTCGCGCAGCGCGTCGTACTTGGCATTGAGATGCAAGTGCGGGCCGATGGCGAGCACGCCCTTGACGGTGAACAGCACACTGTAGCCGTCGGCGGGCGCGGCGGCGGCGGCCTCAGCACCAATCATGCCGCCGGCGCCAACACGGGTGTCGATCACCACCGGCTGCCCCAATGCTGGCCCGAGGCGCTCGGCGAGCAGGCGCGCCACCACATCGGGCGAGGTGCCCGGACCGTGCGGCAGGATCAGTTTGATGGGCCGGTTCGGGTAGGTGCCCTGCGCCAACACAAGTGACGGCGTACTCGCTGCCAACACAGCAAGGCAGGTCACGACAATCTGGAAACAACCGAAAATGCTAAGCGTGCGCCTGCGGTTCATTGGCGTATCTCCCCTGGATCGACCTGCGTGACATTCACGTGATTCAAACCGGCTCCACCCGGCTCCAACCCTGCGTCGAGAGCCTGCCACCTGTCCTGGTTCAGCCCGCAATTGGCACGGGCGCGGCACCCGCAAGGCGCTACTTCGGTGCGGCGATGTTTTTGCGCAGATCCAGCTGCGCCTTCAACAATTCGACCACCGGCTTTTTGGCAGCCCTGATCGTGAGCACATAGTCGCCGGTTTCTTTCACGTTCACTGTCATGACGTTGCGCGCAATAAAGGGCTGACCCGGTACGTTGTCGCGCGTGCTGGTGTCATTGACATTGAACGACGCGGTCTGCACCGGTGCGCCATTGAAGCTGAGCACCGCCGCGTATTCGTTCCAGGCGCCCGGCGTGCCGCCGCTGCCAGGCAACTCGGCGCGCAAGTTGAGCGCGACCGGATTCATTTCGGGGCCGAGCGTGACGGTGAGTGGCGCATAACCGCCCTCGGCTTGCGGCTTGAGATCGAAACTCACCACCTTTTCGCCGGTGACGAAGGCGTCGCAGGCGGCCAGCAACACAAGCACGAGCACGGCAATACTGGCAGTCCGTGCACGGGTGAACAAGTGTCGAGTCATCTTTTCAGGCAGCAAGGGGGTACCGTGACATTGCATGCGCGTCGCGCAGCGTCACTCAAAATGGCCCATCAAAAAGGCCCATGGGCGAGCCACTTCTCCGCCTGGTCAAGGCGATCCATGCCCCAGAACGGCTCGCCGTCGATGATCAGGTAAGGGCTGCCGAACACGCCCTTGGCAATCGCGGTGTCGACTTCATTTTTGGTGCGCTCTTTGACAGCAGCATCCTGCATGCCTGCCGCAGCTGCGGCCGCGTCAAAGCCGCATTGCGCCGCAGTTTTGACGACATTTTCCGCATTGGCGATATCGAGGTCATCGACAAAGTAGGCTTTATAGAGCGCAGCGGCAAGCTGCTTGGCGCGCGCAGCATCCTGCCCGTCAGCCCAGTAAAACGCGCGCGCCGCCGCCACGCTGCCGATCGGGAAGTTCGACGGCACCTTGATCGGGATGCCGTGGAAGCGGCCGGTGCGCACAATGTCGATACGCGCGTAGTCGCCCTTGAGCGGCACGTTGGGCGTCGGCACCACGCCGTTGACCTTGTACACCGCACCAAGCAGAAAGGGCCGCCAGATGGTGGTGCGCCCGTATTTCGCGGCGAGCGCTTCGACGCGAGTCGATGCCAGATAACCGAAGGGGGACGAGAAGTCGAACCAGAATTCAATGGGCGCGGACATGCGGTGTATCTCCGGGGGCTACATGATTGGGGTTGTACGGGGTGGCCGTAAAAGGTAAATAAAAGGGGTCTGACCCCTTTTATTTCCTTTTATTTGACCTCGTTTTTTTACATGCGCTCGAACACCCCGGCGATACCCTGCCCGCCGCCGATGCACATGGTGACGATGGCGTAGCGCTTGCCGGTGCGCTGCAATTCGTAGATTGCCTTGACCGTGAGGATGCAACCGGTCGCGCCAATCGGGTGACCCAAGGCAATCGCGCCGCCATTCGGGTTGACACGTGCCGCATCGAAGCCGAGTTCTTTCGACACCGCACACGCTTGCGCGGCGAAGGCTTCGTTTGATTCGATCAAGTCAATGTCGCTCACTTTGAGGCCGGCGCGCTCCAGCGCCATCTTGACCGCCGGCACCGGGCCCATGCCCATGATCTTCGGATCGACGCCCGAGTGCCCGTAAGCGAGCAGACGCGCCATCGGTTTCAAGCCTTTTTTCTCGGCGGCACTGCGCTCCATCAACACCACGGCGGCGGCGGCATCGTTAAGGCCAGACGCATTGCCGGCGGTGACGCTGCCGTCTTTTTGAAACACTGCCTTGAGTTTGGCCATGCCGTCGAGCGAGGCATCGGCGCGCACATGTTCGTCGGTGTCGAACTGCACCGGACCTTTTTTGCTCTTGAGTTCAATGCCGAGAATCTGGCTCTTGAAATAGCCGGCATCAATCGCGGCTTTGGCGCGGCGATGTGACTCGACCGCGAAGGCATCTTGTTGATCGCGCGAAATGCCGAACTGCGCGGCAACGTTTTCGGCCGTGATGCCCATGTGGGTGGTTTCGAACGGATCGGTGAGAGCGCCGACCATCATGTCGATAGGTGCCGTACCGTGGCCCATGCGTGCGCCCCAGCGCAGGTTGGGCATGCCGTAGAGCGCGCGGCTCATCGACTCCGCGCCGCCTGCGACTGCTGCGTCAGCGTCACCGAGCAAAATGCTTTGCGCCGCGCTGACGATGGCTTGGAAGCCGGAACCGCACAGGCGGTTGACAGTGAGCGCGGGGGTGGACTGCGGCAACCCCGCATTAATCATCGCCACGCGCGACAGGTACATGTCCTTGGGTTCGGTATGCACCACATTGCCGAATACCACGCTGCCGATATCGGCCGCTTGCAGCCCGGCGCGCGCCACCGCCTCTTTGGTGACGCGCGCGGCCAGATCGGTCGGCGCGAAGTCTTTGAGACTGCCGCCATAACTGCCGATGGCGGTGCGGACACCGGCCACTACCACTACTTCACGTTTGCTCATGATGACTCTCCTGCAGTAAGGTAAATAAAATTCGGACAGGGCGTCGCCCCAAGAATGGCTCCTGCCAAGGGTTTTGGCGGGATATTGCCTGTAGAAGCCCGGCCCATGCGCCTCTTGGCTGGATCGGGTTTCCGGGTTTCATTGTTGTTCATTGTCGTTTTTGCGGCAATGAACAACAATGGATCAATCAGCGTCCGCCGCTCACATCAATCACCGTGCCGGTGGCATACGACGACTGCGCTGACGCCAGCCACAGAATCGCTTCGGCGATTTCACTGGCCTTGCCGCTGCGGCCCATCGGCACCACGGCACCGGCTTGGGCGGCTTTTTGCGGCTCGCCGCCGGTGGCGTGGATTTCGGTATCGATGATGCCGGGCCGGATCGCGTTGACGCGGATGCCCTCGGCGGCGACTTCGCGCGCGAGGCCGAGCGTGAACGCGTCAATCGCGCTCTTGGCCGCAGCGTAATCGACGTAGGCGCCACCCGCGCCAATTTTGGCCGCCACCGACGACAGATTGACGATGGTGCCGCCCGCACCGCCATGCTTGCTCGACATGCGCTTGACCGCTTCGCGCGCGCAGATGAACGAGCCGATCACGTTGATGTCGAACATGCGCTTC
>JANPAR010000008.1:0-16371 GCA_031430015.1 Burkholderiales bacterium | reverse complement strand
TAGCGCGGGCCGCCGCTGCCCGCAGCAGCACCTTCAATGCGTTGCGTGCCCGATGGCGAGACGTGCGCGCAACTGACGGTGAACAAAGCGGCACTGAGGCCACAGACCAGCAACACCATGCGTAAGGGGTTCATGCGGTTTTTCCTCCAAGGTTGAGCACAGATAGCCTGCGCATTCTATGCCCGCGCCAGAAGCGGCTTTGCTGACGTGGTCGCTGCGGATGGCCTGCTTATGCGGCCAGCACACGAATGCGTGCCATGCCCACAGCCACCAGTTGCCCCGCGCGAATCTTGCAGGTCTTGCGCAGCTCGACCACGCCATCGACCTTGATCGCGCCCTCAGCCACCAGCATCTTGGCCGCGCCGCCGCTCGGCGCATTGCCGGTGAGTTTGAGCAAATTGTCGAGGGCGATGTACTCGCCGGTCAGGAGGAATTCGGTCACTGGCGGCGCGCTGCGCGCGGCAGCGGCCCCCGCAGTGCGCGCAGAGGTGCTTGCTGACCCGCGTTGCGCTTCACCGCGTTGCACTTTGCCGCGCTGCATTTCTCCGCGCTGGATTTCTTGATGACGCGCGGTGTCCCGCTGCAGCATCGCCCGCAATTCCTGCGCTCCGGTGGGCCGGCGGCTGCGCACTTTGGTGCCGCGCGTGGGCGCGTTCGCTGGCGTGGCGTCCGCGTCATCAGTGTCATCCCATGCCTCGTCTGGCGGCGTGCGCGGCCGCGGCACCGCACCGCGTGCGGATGCCCTGGTGACGGCGGGGGCCGTAAAAAAATGCCCCTTGGCACCGCGTGCCAAATGTCCCTCGGCACCGCGCGCCTTGCCTGCGGGTCCACTTGGTTTGCTTGCTGGCCTGCTCGGCCCGCTCGGTCTGCTTACTCCGCCAGTGCGTGGCTTACCCGCCAGCTTTTGCCGTCCGCGTGCATCTGCTTTCATTTTCCTTCTCCGGTTTTCCACGCGCTCAACTCAAGCTGCACGGTGTCGCTGGCATTGCTCATCCAAATTTGCCCCTCTTGCACAGTGCACTGCAACTGCATGTTGCGCGCGGCGAGTTTGGCGAGCTCTTTGCTCGCCTCCGACGGGATGTGCCACACCGCGAGATTGCGCGCGCGCTCCAACTTGGGTGCGAGCGGCTTCCACCACAGCGCGGCGCTGTGGCTGTAGGTGTAGATGCTGACCAGCGCCGCGCGCCCGCAGGCTTTGAGAATGCGTTTGTCGTCGGGCTGCCCGGCTTCGATCCAGTGTTCCACCGCCCCGGTCAGATCCTTGTGCCACAGGTCCGGTTCCTCCACATCCGAGATGCCCTTGCCAAACGCCAGGTATTCGTGGGCGTTGAGTGCGAAGGCCAGCACCCGCACCATCATGCGCTCCGGTGTCTCGGAAGGGTGGCAGGCGATGGTGAGCGCGTGATCGGCGTAGTAGCTGCGGTCCATGTCGGATACCGACAGCGCCGCTTTGTAGATGGTGGATTTAATGGCCATGCGCCGACTTTAACGCGGATGACGCACGCTATCTGCTCCGGCCAACAGTGCTGATCAGCAGGCAGGGCGGCGGCGCTGGCAACAAGACACCGCCAAGGATCGCAAGCGGTTTGACAAGCGCGCGCTGCAACCGGGCCTGCAGGCCTGCACATGCACGCGCAAATCGAATATGCTTCGCCCGCGCTGCGTCCATCCCCCAAAAATTACCGCTCACCGGAAATGTTTGTCTTTTTGTTTCTTCGCCAGAGGCGCGCTTGCGCCCGCTGCTGCGTTCCGGCACTCTGCCGACCATGAGCATCGATATTGTCAGCGTCATTCTGGTCGTCGCGCTGTGCGGCCTGTTCCTGTGCCTTGCGCTGGCGCTCGCCGTCGATTGGCCCGCGCCCGAGCCCGGCACGCGCTGGTGGATCGCTGGCTTCGCCGCGCTCGCCATCGGTTTTTGCGGCAATGGGTTGCAAGGCATCCTGCCGCCAGTGGTGGCGCTGACCGGTGCTTCCACGCTGCTGGTGGCGGGCATTGGCGTGCTGTTGATCGGCACCGTGCGATTTTTTGCTGCGCCGCTGCGCTTTGAGATCTGGACGGCAGCCGCCGTCGTGATTACCGCGATCGCCTCGCTGCTGATGTTGTTCGTGTGGCCCAGCGTCAACGGCCGCGTTGCGGCGACGAGCGTCATCATGGCAGCGCAATTGTCGGCGTTCGCCTGGGTGCTGGTGCGCCATGCGCCGCGCAGCATGTCGGCTCCGGCGCGGCTGACAGCGGCTGCCGCCATGGTGATGGCTGCGCTGTTGCTGCTGCGCACGGTTGAGGCGCTGCTGTCGGCGCCGATGGCCTCGTCGATCCAGTCCGGGCCGCTCAATTCGACGCTTTACCTCAGTGCTACGCTGGCACAGCTGTCGCTCGGGCTGGGCTGCTACTTCATGATCATGATCCGCCGCAACGACGAGCTCAAAGCCTTGTCGGCAACTGACCCGCTCACCGGCAGCCTGAACCGCCGTGGTCTCTTTGTAGCGACGGCGCGGGCCGAGCACGACTACCGCCGCACCTGGATCCCCTACTCGGTGATCATGCTCGATCTCGATCATTTCAAACGTGTCAACGACAACCACGGCCATGCTGCGGGTGACGCCGTGCTGCAATGTCTGGTCGACGAGTGCAATGGCAAGTTGCGTGGCGACAGCGTGGTAGCGCGCCTTGGTGGCGAGGAGTTTTGCATTTTGTTGCCGGGTTGCCAACTCAATGATGCGCATGCGGTCGGTGAGCGTATCCGCACCGCGTTTGGCGGACGGCGCATTGACCTCGGCGGCGTGGCGATTGCCTGCACGGTGTCGATGGGCGTGGCGCAATGCCATGCCAAGGCGCCAGACTTTGAAGCAGTCTGCAAGGACGCCGACGCCGCCCTGTATCGCGCCAAGCAGAACGGACGCAATCGCGCCGAGAAGGCGCCGCTGCCAGCCGATGATGTGACCATCCCCGGCAAACCGCGCCCAAACCGCGCCGCTCCGTAGGGGCGTAGACCGGGCGGCCGGTGCGCGTGCCGCGATTGCTTAAACTGGCACGCTTTGCTACGCGCAGGCATTCACGCAGGAAATCACATGGCATTGCTGTTTCTGGTGCGTCACGGTCAGGCTTCATTCGGCAGTGCCGACTACGACCGCCTCTCCGGTCTTGGCCGCCAGCAATCGCGCTGGCTGGGCGAATATTTTGCGGAGCGCGGTGTGCGATTCAAGCGCGTTGTGGCCGGGTCGCTGCGGCGCCAGCAATCGACGGCGGAAGAGATTCTCGCTGCGATGCAGGGCATGACGCCCAGCATCGACACCCACGTGGGCCTCAACGAATACAGCGGCGAAGCACTCTACGCTGCCCACACCAGGGGCCGCGACCCGTTGACCCATCAACAGGGCGATTACCGCGACTACTGGCGCACGCTCAAGGCGGCGATGCACGCCTGGGCGGCAGACGAATTGACAGGCGTACCGGAAACCTGGAGTGACTTTGGCGCACGCACGCGCGCAGCACTCGCCTTCGCCTGCACCGATCTCGGCCGCGACGACAATGTCCTTGTGGTCAGCTCCGGCGGTGCGATCAGCCGCGCGCTGATCGACATCATCGGCAGCCCCGGCGCGACGGCGGTGGAATTCAACTTGCAGTTTCGCAACACCGGCCTGTGCGAGCTGATCGTCGGTGGCGGCGCATCGCAGCCGCAAGTTCTGCCGCATTTTCGCCTGGTCACCTTCAACACCCTGCCGCATCTGGAGCACCCGGCGCGGCGTGCGTCGATCACGTTCGCTTGACCCGCCATTGGGCCGCCGGAGCTGCGCATCGCGCTGCGCTGGTGAGAGCATCTAGCCAAGAAGCGCTCCAGCCAACGGTTTCCACTGCTTGCATCGTGCGATGCCGCTCCCACCAAGGGTTTCCGGCTAGGCAGGCAAGGTGTTTTTGACGTCACCGGTGGCTGCGGCGAGTATGGCAAGCAGGCTCGCACCATCGTAGGGTTTGGCCAGAAAGGCATCCATCCCGGCCGCGAGATACCGTTCGCGATCACCCTGCATGACGTTGGCGGTGAGGGCGATGATGGGGATGCGCCACGTGCCTTCAGCCGCTTCGCGCTGGCGAATCTGTTGGGTTGCCTGCGTGCCATCAAGTACCGGCATCTGTGCGTCCATCAGGATGCAATCAAACGCCTGCGCGGCATGCAGCGCGACCGCCTGCGCACCATCGAAGGCTTCGCTCACGCGGTGGCCGGCTGATTCGAGAATGGCGCGCGCCACCATGCGGTTGATCTCGTTGTCCTCCGCGAGCAAAACCGATAACGCGCGCGCAGCGGGGCCGGGCGCAGGGGGCAGCGGCAGCTCGCCGTCCTGCAGCAGCGGCGGCACCGTGAGGCGCACTGCGGCCTCAAACACCGACCCGACCCCGGGCAAGCTTTGCGCCTTGGCCCACCCGCCCATGCGTTGCGCCAGCTCGCGCACGATGTACAGGCCCAGACCCGAGCCGCCATAGCGGCGCGTGTCAGAGCCATCGACCTGCACGAAACGCTCGAACAAGGTAGCGAGCTTGTCCGCAGCGATGCCGATGCCGGTGTCTTTGACCCGGATGTGCAACTCTACCGCGCGCGCGCCGCTGCCGTCCGGCGCGGCAGCCACGTATGTGTCGGAGGTGTCAGAGGTTGCAGAGGTGGCACAGGATGCGGCGCTCACCACTTCCATCTCGATATCGACCCGTCCGCGTGAGGTGAACTTGATCGCATTGCCCGCCAGGTTGACCAGAATCTGCCGCACCCGGCCAGCATCGCCTGCCAGTACCGCAGGCACTGCCGCATGCACATTGCACTCAAACGCCAGGCCCTTGGCCTCGGCCAGCGGCAGCAGCATGGCGCGCACCTGTGCCACCAGCAAGCGCGGCGCAAAGCGGCTGCTGACCAGTTCGAGATGCCCGGCTTCGATCCGCGAGACATCGAGAACATCATTGAGCACACCGAGCAGCGAGCCGGCCGAGGCGTGAATGTTCTGCGCATGGCGCAGCGGCGTGCCGCTCAAGCCCGAGGCGGTGAGCAACTCGCTCAAGCCCAGCACCGCGTTCATCGGCGTGCGAATTTCGTGGCTCATGTTGGCGAGAAACTGCGACTTGGCACGATTGGCGCGCTCCAGCTCGGCGGTGCGTTCTGCGACGCGCGTTTCGAGCTGATCGCGCGTCGCCTGCAACTCGCTCTCGTGCCGCAGTTGCTCTGCATGCTGGCGCCGCAAAATGCCGTCGGCGTGGCGCACCAGCAGATAGAGCACGGCATAGAGCAATGAGAGCACCAGGGCCACGCCGCCCATGATGCGGTTTTGGGTAGCGGCTACCTGCGCCAGCAGCGGCGTCACGTCGTCGTAAATCTCGAACACGGCCTGTATCTGCCGCGTATCCTCTCGCCACACCGGCACATAGGAAGAGATCAGGTCGCGGTTCATGATCTGCTGCTCGAAAGCGCTGAACGTGTCGCGGTGGGTCAGCTCGCTCGCCGGCTTGCCCGCGAGCGCCTGAATAAACCCGCGATTGCCGCGCTTGTCCTCGCCAATCTGTTTTGCCTCACTGGAGTAGACCGTCTTGCCAAGCGTGTCGTAGATCTTTACTTTCGCCACTGACAGGCCGCGTGTCTGCCGCAACACCAGGGCGTTGAGTTGCTCGATGCGTTGCTGCTGTGCCGCCGCGGCATCAGCGCGCAGCACGGCGGTCACCTCTGCACGCAGCGCGTTGGCCAACGCCACACTCAAGGCCACGTTGTTGCGCTCGCCCAGTTGCAGCAGGTTGTCCGTTGCCACATGCCGGTACAAGGCGCCCAACGCCAGCGCTGCAAGCAGTACCAGCACCAGACTGGCGAGCGAGAAATAGCGTAACAGGCGGAACATGGCGGGGATCAACTACGTAGATAGGTGGCGGCCACCGGATGTTTGGCCGGGGTGATGCGCGCCAGCACTGCAAGTAAATCGGCGCGCTCGTAAGGTTTGGCGAGAAAATCATTCATGCCTGCCGCGAGGTAGCGCTCGCGGTCGCCCTGCATCGCATTGGCGGTGAGCGCGACGATGGGTACAGGGCGCGCCGCCGCATCGCCGCGTGCTGCCTCACGCGCGCGAATTTCGCGGGTGGCCTCGATCCCGCCCATCACGGGCATCTGAATGTCCATCAGAATGCAGTCGAACGTTTGTGCCGCATGACACGCCAACGCCTGCACGCCGTCGGCGGCCTCGATCACCCTGTGTCCTGAAGTGGCCAGCATGCCGCACGCTACCATGCGGTTGATTTCGTTGTCTTCGACCAGCAGCACCGTCAGTGGTGTCTGAGCAGCCTGCACTGTTGCGGCGGCAGCACCTGCCGCCGGCCGCGGGACGGCAGCAACGCTGGGCAAGCCGGCCTGCTGCTCGCGCGCTGGCAGAGGCGGCGCTTGCAAGGCTGTTTTGGCATGCCAGGCAGCGAGCGCCTCAGGTGCGGGCAGGTCGAGCGCCACGACGACTTCGAAGCAGGAGCCAAGGCCCGGTACGCTCTGCACGCTGATGCTGCCGCCCATGCGTTGTGCCAGTTCGCGCACGATGTACAGGCCCAGACCCGAGCCGCCATGACGCCGCGTGTCTGATGTGTCTGCTTGCACAAAGCGTTCAAACAGCCGTTCGAGTTGCGCGGGCGCGATGCCAGCCCCGGTGTCGGTTACGCGGATCAATAGCTTGCATACCGCCTGGGCGTCAGGCGCATCCGCGGGTGCCGCAGACACGGTCTGCCGTACCTCAATCGCAACGCGTCCCTGCGCAGTGAACTTGATGGCATTGCCGGCCAGGTTGAGAACGATTTGCCGCAAGCGGCCGGCGTCGCCGGTCAGCATTGGCGGCAGCGCGGCGTCGATGTCAAGATCGAGGCGCAGTTGTTTCGACTCAGCCAGCGGCAACAAGATGTTACGCGCCCCTTCAAACAGCGCAGCGAGAGCAAATGGCTGCAGATCGAGTGCAAAATGGCCCTCTTCAATGCGCGACACATCGAGCACATCGTTGATGAGGGCCAGCAGGGTGCCGGCCGATTGGTGGATGGTGCGCGCGTAATGCAACGAGGTGCCGCTCAGACCTGAGGCGGTGAGCAACTCGCTCAAGCCCAGCACCGCATTCATCGGTGTGCGAATTTCATGGCTCATGTTGGCCAGAAACTGCGATTTGGCAGCACTCGCGGATTCGGCTTCGAGTTTGGCGGCGGCCAGCGCCGCCGACGTGGCGCGTTCCGCAGTCACATCACGCAGCACCGTCAGCAGCGCAGGGCCATCGACGAAATCCACCGGTGAGGTCAATGTTTCAAACAGGCGTGCACGCCCATCGCCTGTGAAAATCCGGTATTCCGCATCAACGCTTTGCCCGCGTGCGGACTTGCGCGCCGCCGCCATGCGCTCCTCGAAGCGGGCATGCTGCGCCGGATCGATAAAGCCCTTCACCGCAACACCGCTCAGCGCATCCGGCCCGGCGCCCGCCAGCTTCGCCGCCACGCTGTTGAGCATCAGCACGCGGCCATCGCGGTGCACCACTTGCCCAAGCGGCGCCGCCTCCATCACCTGGCGGAACCGTGTCTCCTGTTCACCAGCCGCCTGCAGCATGTCCTGGAACACCCGCGAATAAACATACTGCACCGCACCCACTGCGGCAAACAGGATGCAATAGACGGTGAGAATGTTGGGCAGAGGGATGCTGCGCACGGCTTCCTGATCGGTGACGTAGCCATTGCGCTCTAGTGCGAACAGCGCCAGCACGGTAGCGAGCGCTGCCAGGGTTGCGATCACCCCGGCATAGCGCCCGATCAGCAGTGACGCGACGATGATGATCAGCGCAAAGATGCTGAACAGGTAGCTATGCAAGCCGTAGCCGCCAGCGATGACGTAGACCATGATCGATAGATAGCTCGCCGCCAGTACGAGCGTCACGCCGGTGCGTGCCCGCCCCCGCCGCATCAGTGAAAGCGCGGCCAGGCTGCTGATGACCACAGTGGCGGGAATGGCGAGCCGGAGGGTCGCGTCGAACGGGCGGCCGTGCTGGGTCACCAACACACTGGCGAGCAACGCAATGACACCGATGACCAGCAACAGCTTCAGGCTGACCTGGATGACGAGCGCTTCGTAACGGGGGATGTCTCTAAGCAAGGCGGAATCCGGGGGTCGCAATGCTGCGGTTGCAGTCTCGCAGCGCTTTCACCCGATCAGTGGTTGAATGGCCGGATGCTGTTTGAACGCCTGCTCAAATAACGCAAAAGCCGCGCGCAATCGCATGCCGGTGTCGCGTGCCTGAGCGGTTTCGCCAGAGGCGGCGGCCCGTTCTGCTTGTTCAGCAAAGTGTACAACCTGCGCCGCCCCAAAACGCGCGCAGGTGCTCTTGAGCGAGTGAGCGGCGCGCCCCATGTCTTGTGCGTTGACTGGGACGGCACCAGGCGCGTCCAGACTGTCAGTCAGCTGCTCAATCAGTCCGTGGGCATCCGGCAGGAAGCGCCGCACCAGCGCGGCCAGCAGACCGGGGGAGGTCTGGTCCAGCCTGATCAGGCCCTCCAGTGCCGTTGCATCGAACACCGGCATGCCGCCCGGCACCGGCAGTGGGTCCGCATTCCGCGCATCTGGCGTCATCCCGGCGTCAGTCGCCGGCGGCGGGATTGCCGCAAGCGCTTTCGCGGCATGAATTGGAAATTGCATGATCCCCTCCTGCACGTTGCAGGCCCCTCGCACTGACGCAATGAAGCCGGCCGGCACCAGCACCGGCCAGCGCCCAACAGCACCCGCAGACGACACTGTACGCCTGCCGGCGGCAGCGGCAAGGTCCCAAGCTAAAGCATAGCGGTGCCCTGCGCTGCCCATCGTACAAATAGAGGGAGCGGGCGGGTTTCTGCTGTGCGCTGGTGATGCGGCGCGGCAGCGCTACAATCGGCGCCCGCAGGCAGCGTGGCTGGCAATGTGCCTTCGCGAGCCGCATCCACCAAGGGTTTCGGGGTATTTGCCCTGCGGCTCCTCCTCGATTTTTTCACTCTGTTGCAGAAAGCCATTCTCATGAAAGCCGTCGGCCTCAAACGCTATCTCCCCATCACTGATGCTGATGCCCTGGTTGACCTCGATCTGCCGCAGCCCGCGCCGGGCGCGCACGATCTCATCGTCAAGGTCGAAGCGGTCTCGGTTAACCCGGTCGACACCAAGCAGCGCAACATCAAGGGCAAGACCGGCACCGACGTGCCGCAGGCCGCCGCCGGCGGGGCGCACGTGCTCGGCTTCGACGCCGCCGGCACCGTGCATGCGGTGGGCAGCGCCGTCACCCTATTCAAAGCAGGCGACCGCGTCTACTACGCCGGCGACGTGACACGCCCCGGCAGCAACAGCGAATATCACGCAGTCGATGAACGCATCGTCGGCCACATGCCGGCCTCGCTCGACTTCGCGCAAGCTGCCGCACTGCCGCTGACTGCGATCACCGCATGGGAAGCGCTGTTCGACCGCCTGCGCGTGGCCGCGCCGCCGCACGCGCGCCCGCAAAAATCAGTGCTCATCATCGGCGGTGCCGGTGGTGTCGGCTCCATCGCGATTCAGCTCGCCGCCAAGGTTGCGGGTCTCCTGGTGATCGCCACGGCATCGCGCCCCGAATCGATCCAGTGGTGCAAAGACCACGGCGCCGCTCATGTGGTCAACCACTTTGGTGACCTGGCCGCACAGGTGCGCGCGCTGGGCATCGCACAGGTCGACTATGTGCTGATCTTCAACGACACCGACGCGCACCTGCCGGCCGCCTGCAACCTGCTGGCGCCACAGGGCGGCATCTGCTCGATCGTGCGCACCATGCGCCCGGTCGACATGGAACCGCTGATGAGCAAGTGCGCCACCTTCACCTGGGAATTCATGTTCACGCGGCCCGCGCAGAAGACGCCCGACATGATCCAGCAACACCATCTGCTCGACGAAGTCGCACGCCTGATCGATCAGGGCATCCTCAAGACCACGGCCACCACCACGCTTTTCCCCATCAACGCCGCCAACATGAAGCAGGCGCATGCGCAAGTCGAAGGCGGGCGCACGATTGGCAAGGTGGTATTGCGCGGCTGGTAGGCCGCGGGTAAGCCGCGGGTAAGCCGCTCTAAGTCGCCTGTAAGCCTCCGGTACGCCGCTGTTGAACCACTGTCACGCCTGCCATCGCAAGGAGATTCGCATGAAATCATTGTTGGCCGCCATCGCTGCGGCTGTTGCATTGAGCGCGCCTGGCGGCGCTCTCGCGCAGGCCTATCCGTCCCGCCCCATCATCCTGGTCGTTCCGTTCTCCGCAGGTGGCCCGACCGATACCTTGGCCCGCATCATGGCCGAGCGCATGGGGCGCGCCATGGGACGAGAAGCGGGCGCCACCATGGTGGTCGAGAACACGGTGGGTGCCAGCGGCTCGATCGGCGCCGGCCGGGTGGCGCGCGCCCAACCGGACGGTTATACCGTCGGCATCGGACACTGGAGCACCCACGTGGTCAACGGCGCCATCTATCCGCTGCAATACGACCTGCAAAAGGACTTCGACCCGGTCGCGCTGATCGCCAGCAACCCGCAACTGCTGGTGTCAAGAAACACGGTGCCCGCCAAGGACTTGCGCGAACTGGTCACCTGGGTCAAGGCCAATTCGGACAAGGTCACGGCCGGCACTGCGGGGCTGGGTGCGGCCTCGCATGTGACGGGCGTTTACTTCCAGAACACCACCGGCGCCAAACTGCAGTTCATCCCTTACAAGGGTACCGGCCCGGCGCTGCTGGACCTGATGGCCGGCCACATCGACATCATGTTCGACCAGGTTTCCAACTCGCTGCCGCACGCCCGCGCGGGCAAGCTGCGCGCCTACGCAGTGACCGCCAAAACGCGTCTCGCGGCAGCGCCGGACATCCCCACCGTCGATGAAGCCGGCTTGCCGGGCCTCTACATCGCCATCTGGCACGGCCTGTGGGTGCCGCGTGGCACGCCGCGTGATGTGGTGGCCAAGCTCAACGCAGCAGCAGTCGAAGCGCTGGCCGACCCGGCAGTGCGCAAGCGTCTCGCCGACATGGGCCAGGAACTGCCGCCGCGCGATCAACAAACGCCCGAGGCGCTCGGCGCGTATCACAAGGCGGAAATCGAGAAGTGGTGGCCGATCATCCGGGCTGCGGGGATCAAGGGCGAATAAGCGAGTAGCCCGGCAGGGCCTGACGCGGGCCTGCATCAAGCAGGCAGCCGCCGCGCGGTGCGTCGGGGCAGGGAGTGCTGGCTGCGTAGCTACTCGGCCCAGTTCTCGACTCTGAGCGCCGCCACCTTTTGAAAGTGCTTCAGGTTGTTGGTGACCAGCGTAGCTTTAAGAGCGAGAGCGTGACCCGCAATCATGGTGTCCATCACGCCGATGGGTATGCCACCGCGTTCCAGCACCGCCCGCAGCCGGGCGAAGTGATCGGCTGCCGCCGTATCCCACGGCATGACCGCGATGCGGTCGAGAAAACCAAGCACCACCCGCGACAAAGCGCGCGGGTTGCCGCGCTTCTCCAAACCAAACATCAGTTCGGCGCGGGTGACCGCCGAGATGGCAAGCGCATCTGGTTTTTCCTTCGAAAGCCGCGCATCAAGCGCTGCGGAATCACCGCGGATCGCATAACTGCACGTATCGGTATCAAGCAAATAGAGCATGACGCCTTCCCCTGCTACCGCTTGGGCGAAGCTTTGGCGCGTTTGACCGCCGCGAACGGATCACGCCCCGGCTCAATCTGATTCAACGCACGCCCGGCCAGAAAATCTGCCGGCATGCGGGCCTTGGCGCGTAGTGCAAAGAACTCGGCCCAAGTGCCGCTGGCGGGACGGGCGGAGAGAACGATGTCCCCCGTCGCCGCATCCTTGCGAATGAACACCTCGCTCGCATCAAGGCGGAACTGCTTGGGCAGACGGACGGCTTGACTGTTGCCGTTGTTAAAGACTCGGGCGGTATGCATGGGTTTGGTAATGTGTGTACGTTTTTATAATTATACACACAATAGCGAGCCGGTCATTTTCCTGACGTCAGGAAAATGGTCTGCCAGACACATCAAGCACTTTTTTGACGATGGTGAACTCGCCCTGGCGGCAACTGTTCGGCTATTCCGAACAGTTGCCGCAGACAGCAAGCAGTACGAGTTGGCGCGATGAGCGATATCAAACTGTTTGAATCGAAGCGGCTTCGCTTTACTTGGGACAACAAGACACAACGCTGGTTGTTTGCGATTGTCGATCTCGTCGCAGCCTTGACGGAGAGCCAGAATCCCCAGGTCTATTGTCGAGTGCTCAAAATGCGGCTGCTGGACGAGGGCAATCAAACCGTTACAAACCGTAACGCTTTGAAAATGACCGCGCCGGCCAAATCTCTCACAGGCTGTGAGAGATTTGGCTGCCGCTGTTCCGGGACACCCCGCCGAAAAGATCGGCGAAATTGCCGAGACCGCAAGTGTTCTGTGGAATAGGTTCAACGTAACGGTCGGCTCATTCGCAGACGAACACTCGACGCTTTGAATAAAGCGGGCCATGCAGCAGCGATCTCTGCCCGGTCAAGCCAAAGCGCCGCATCAGCGTTCCGAGTTGATACAAGTAGATGCCCGAAAAGCGTTGGTGTGAGCGGTTAACAGGATGATATCCTTTAAAACCGTTGGTGGACAACGCTCTTAAAGCAGGCGGCAGTATGAAATTCCGCAATGCCCCAAAGGGGTACAGTGCGCCCAAGTACCTCACCATCGCCTAAACCTCGATGTTTCAGAGGCAGGCTGCCGGGATATGGCTATCAGTCAAGGCACTGAAGGAACTCAAAAATGGCATCCCGAAAAAAAGCAGTTGATCCGGAAACAGAAGCCTTCCATCGCAACTTGTTGGAAAGCGTGCGGCATATGCGTGCCGGTCACGCGGCGCGCAAGACGCGCGTGAAAGTGCCACCGGTGGTCAGCGCGCGGTTCGCCAGCGGATTGAGTCAGGCGCAGTTCGCCGAGTTACTCGGCATCTCGGTGCGCACGCTGCAGAAATGGGAGCAAGGCGAACGCGAGCCGTCGGGGGTGGTGAAGGTGTTGATTCGCATTGTGCAGAAGCATCCCGAAGTTTTGGCCGATGCTCTCAATTAATAACTAGAGTTTTACTTTGGGGCGTTTTCGAATTTCACCGATTTTCTAGTGCAAGTGATCCATTTACTCCGGCCAATTGAAGTATGTGAGAGAAATAGCCTTCCTTGTCATTCTTGCTGCTGAGGTTATAAATTTGATCGGCGTAACCAGACAGCAGATTTATGTGGGCCGTAAGGGCCTTTTCTGTTTTCGCGTCAGCGGAGTAGACGACGTAGCGCTTGGTGTTTTTTCCAAACGTTTCTTTTGCTTTGACTAACTTAATAGCCTTCAAGCCAGTTTCTTCAAATTTGTCGGTAGACAGACCGCTTTTTACGCGGTAGTTGATCGTTTCGGTCACATGAAATACGCCGTTCTTGAAGGCAAAGTCCGCGAACAAGTTTTCTGAAGTGGAAATGGGGTAGTTCGCTACAACTAGGTGTTTCTCAATATCGGTGATCTCGTCGCCCATCAACTCATGGTTGCGAAAAACATCCTTAAGCGCAGTATGAAGATGTCCTACGGTTTTTGCGCGGCGAAACGGCGCCGGCGGCTTTACGAGCGAACTGAGAATATCTGCGACAAACCAGTCATACTTAACTTGATCACACTCAAAAACACCTAAATCGGTAACCGAAACGATGCCGAGGTCCTTCAGCAGCTTGTGTTTCTGAGCAATTGTCTCGGCGTGCTGGACCCATTTGGGGAGAATCTCAGGTAAGCGAAAAATCTGGTCCAAGTCAAAGTTGGCGTCTAGCGCGTGAACTTTGTGAAGCGACGACCAAATGCGCACATCGATGTTGTCGGCTCCGAAAACAACAATGCCGACATTGACCTTTTCCCCTCTACGTCGATCAGGGATGACTTGCAGAACGCAGTATTCAAAAGAGAGAGCCATTTTTTAATCCTTTGCGTAGAAATGACACTCGCTGGTGGCTATCGCTTTTCCACCATCGACAAAATCGCTCCTTGCGAGCATTCGAAAGCCAATCCGAAGGTAATCCGAGCACTGCCTGATTAAGTTCGTCATGCGGAATCTGCTCGATGCGATCAAGAGTCAGATTAGCCGCCGCTAGATTGAACGTTCTAACCGATTTCAATGCTCGTAGTACTTGAATGGTGTTGCAGTTGTACGGCATTGCGCTATCGGGAGCAGGCCAGCTCGAGCAAAAAAGCGATCGGCTAAAGTCTATCGCCACGATTCTCGTACTACGCCGGGCTTTCTGCAAGAGGTAGTTGCCCAAATGGCGGTCAGTATTCCAAACAAAGTAGTCAAAAGCGAATATTGATGACAGCGAATCCTCAATTCCGTCCTCAACAACATCGTTTAGCAGAACGAGCGCATTGCTTGAAGTATTTTCGACCCCACCCTCCCACTTGGAGCCAAACGCCTTGGTTCCGTTTGGGAGTATGAGCACGTTGACTTGCGGGGTGTGGATTCCACAAGCGGATGCGAGCCAGTGGCAAATCCACTCTGTGGCTGGCAAATCGGCATCGGTATCAACAGTCTTGATCGCGTATTCGCAGTTGTCGTCGGCCCTACCGAAATACTGACAGTCCGCAGAATTGAGATCCGAGGGCTCCAAATTTACGATACGTAAAGGGAAGAGGGCGGATTGCAATCTGTTTGCCGCGCGTCAAATGAATTCAACGAAGTTTGCCATACACACCGTGTTCGGAAAATTACTTCAACGCCTTATACCGAATCCTCTTGGGCTTGGCCCCTTCCTCACCCAGCCTCTTGCGCTTGTCCGCCTCATATTCCTGATAGTTGCCGTCGAAGAACGTCCACTGCGAATCACCCTCGGCCGCGAGGATGTGCGTGGCGATGCGGTCGAGGAACCAGCGATCGTGCGAGATCACCAGCACGCAGCCGGCGTATTCGAGCAGGGCGTCTTCGAGGGCGCGCAGGGTTTCAACGTCAAGGTCGTTTGAGGGTTCGTCCAGCAGCAACACGTTGCCGCCCTTGAGCAGCGTCTTGGCGAGGTGCAAGCGGCCGCGCTCGCCGCCAGAGAGGTTGCCGACTACCTTGCCCTGATCTGCGCCCTTGAAGTTGAAGCGACTCAGGTACGCGCGCGAGGGCATCTCGAACTGGCCTACGGTGAGGATGTCGGCACCGTTTGACACGTCGTCGTACACCGTCTTCTTGTTGTCGAGGTCGTCGCGGTTTTGTTCGACGAAGGCCATCTGCACGGTTGGGCCTTTGATGACTTCGCCTGAGTCCGGCTGCTCTTTGCCGGCGAGGATTTTGAAGAGGGTGGATTTACCTGCACCGTTCGGGCCGATGATGCCGACGATGGCGCCGGCCGGCACGGTGAACGAGAGCTTGTCGATCAACAGGCGGTCGCCGAAGGACTTGCTGACCTCCTTGAATTCGAGCACTTGATTGCCGAGGCGCTCGCCGACCGGGATGAAAATTTCCGAGGTCTCGTTGCGCTTTTGGTACTCGTGGCTGGAGAGTTCCTCGAAGCGGGCGAGGCGCGATTTGCTCTTGGCCTGGCGCGCTTTCGGGTTTTGGCGCACCCACTCCAACTCGCGCTTGATGGTTTTTTGACGCGCTGATTCGGTCGATTCTTCCTGCTGCAGGCGCGCGTCTTTTTGCTCCAGCCACGAGCTGTAGTTGCCCTTCCACGGAATGCCGTGGCCGCGGTCGAGTTCAAGGATCCACTCTGCGGCGTTGTCGAGGAAGTAGCGGTCGTGGGTGATCGCGACCACCGTGCCGGGGAATTTCTGCAAAAACTGTTCGAGCCAGTCGACGCTTTCGGCGTCGAGGTGGTTGGTCGGCTCATCCAACAGCAGCATGTCGGGTTTGGAGAGCAGCAGGCGGCACAGCGCGACGCGGCGCTTTTCACCGCCCGAGAGCACGCCGATATTGGCGTCCCACGGCGGCAGGCGCAGGGCGTCGGCGGCGATTTCGAGTTGCAGGTCGGTTTTGCCACCGGTGCCTTCGGTCGCGATGATGGCTTCGAGCTCGGCCTGCTCGGCAGCGAGTGCATCGAAGTCGGCGTTCTCTTCGGCGTAAGCGGCGTAGACCTCATCAAGGCGCTTCTTGGCGGCGAGCACACCGCCGATGCCTTGTTCGACGGCTTCGCGCACGGTCTGCGTGGGGTCCATCGTCGGCTCCTGCGGCAGGTAGCCGATCTTCATGTTCGGCATTCCCTCGGCGTCGCCGATGATGTCCTTGTCGATCCCCGCCATGATCTTGAGCAGGGTCGATTTGCCCGAGCCGTTCAGGCCCAGCACGCCGATCTTGGCGCCGGGCAGGAAGTTCAGCGAAATGTTTTTGAGGATCTCGCGTTTGGGCGGCACGAT
>JANPAR010000007.1:0-34201 GCA_031430015.1 Burkholderiales bacterium | reverse complement strand
GCCGAACGCCAATCTTGAGCCAAGCGGAGCAAGTCCTCCTTTATCGCCGAGCCAAGCGACTCCGCAGTAATGCCAAAGTGCTTGGCCAGCAAGCGAGCCCCTTTCCGCCGCAACGCCTCACGGCCGTCATGGTCAGTGCCAATCGTCGTCACTGCTTCTCGCAAAGCGCCATAGTGCGATAGGCGGGTCATCAAACTTGCCAACCCGCCCCATTGCCTGTCGTTATGCAAAACATCAGTCGGCTTCCAATCCTTGACGCGATTCGCAATGCTTACGATTCCCTGGGCCCGACTTTCTACATCTGGTGTATTGAGAGCGGGTGCAATGCAGTCTGCCGCTTGAATCACGTCGATTAGCGCATATGCCTGCCAATTGAAAAAAAAGTCAACGTAAGGCTTGACGACGGATCCGTTTGAAAGATGAATTTCATCGGGCACTGGTGGTGGCGACATCACCGTCACATTTGATTCAAGCAGTTGCTCCGTCGCATCTCCTGGATGAAAAGCGGGGTGTAGAAACCAGAGATCGCCGCTGTCATCCTCGATACTCCATGTGGAGTCCCAAAGCAAATCGTACTCACCAAATTCCGCTGTGGTGCGCTTTCCAAAACTCGGAAAGGTGGGCCAACTCTCAAAGTACTCCAAAGGAAACACCAACCGTCTGAAGGGGATGACCCATCCCCAGTTGACGAGTTGGGTCAACGGGTATGCCTTCAAAAAATTTTCCAGACCGATTTCCCGGAGGCGATGAACGAAGGTTCCGGAGGCTCCTTCTTGGGCTGTGAGCAAAGGGCCTCTTGCAAACACGCTATGCCCCTCTGACCGACCGGTCAAGATTCATCATTTGCGATGGTGGTGCTTGATCTTTCAAGATTGAGCTTCAACAAGCGCGCAAGAATCTCATCGTCATTCATCGCGCTGGTGTAGTCGTCCCACCCGTAGGCTTTGGCGACAGCCGCGTCGAGCGTCTCATGCGCATGCGCGAGCCACGCGGGGCGCTGGTTGTAGAGATTGGTGAGGGTGCGCTCCTTGATCGCCTTCGCATATTCCGGTTTGGGGATGATGCGGTCGGGGTAGCCGGACACGACCTCGGGCATCACGTCCACCCATTCGGGCGGGTTGAGCCAGACTTCGCGTAAGTCGTTGAGATGTTTAGCGGCGATTGCGGTGGCTTTGCCGAAGGGATTCGGTTTCCCGTCGTTCGTGAAATTGAAGGTGATGGCAGAGGGAAACGGGAATGTCGCCAGCGTGGTTGAAGATGTATAGCGCGGGCGATCTTCAAGCGAGGTTCCCATTCGCAGCGACCAAAGCTCATGGAAGCGCGAGTGAAGAATGCCAAACGTGGTGTCGTCGTCGCGCGCGATCACAATCAAATTTTTGTCGGCGACGATGGGCGGCTTGATCCACGCGAACACGCGATGCTTTGATACTTCGGGGGTGACGATGAAGCGCGTCATGCCTGCAATCGCGTGGCGCATGCCGGGGCGCGGGTCGCCGAAGCGCCACCAGTATTTCTTGTGATATTCACGCCGCACGTCTTTGCGTTTCGGAAGAACGTGCGTCTTCACGTGCTCGAACGGCTTCTCATATTGCGCGGCCTGTTCCTCGTTCATCTCCGGGCCGAAATCGACAATCCAGTTGTCTTGCGGACGCCGCGTGATGTCGATGCCGTTGAACCACGGTTTAATCACATCACTGTTTGGCCGTCCGTTGGGATTGCCGCCACTGAGCAGCCAGGCGCGCGCCGTTGCACCGTCAATGTCGAAAGGCCCGGTCTTTTGAATGCCGAGAAACGATGCGCGATGGTTTTCGTCGAGCGGCTTCGCGAGAGTCAAATCGAGTGTCGCATCGCCTGAGCTCAGGTCAGAATTGATACATGCCACCGGCCTGTCATCCAGTCTGGGAGCGGGTTTCAGGGCATCGTCGACCGCCAACCTGCTCCCAGAGCCAATCTTTGAGGTAAAGCAAATCAGGGAAACGCGTACTGCGGCGCCTTCATTCACCCACTCTTCGTCACTCCATGCGTTGAAGATGATGCTTGACTGAAGAATCGCGTCGAGCACTTTGCGGTTTGCGCCGCCGCGAATTGAATTGGTCGCAACCAGCCCGGCACGCGCTGCGTGATCAGCCTCGATATGCACTCGCGCCTTGTCAAACCAGTAACACACCAGATCAGCGCCGCCGGGAACGCTGCCTGAATATTCGGCCCGCAGCGCTTCGGTGTAATCGTCGCCCAACTCGCCGCGCATTTTTCGGTCACCCAAGAACGGCGGATTGCCAATAATGCAATCGGTCTGCGGCCATTGCGCTGCAACGGTTTCAGCCATTTTCTCCTCTATCGACAACAAGGCATCGCGGCATTCAATCTGATTCAGCGTTTTCAAAATCGGATTGCGGCTCGGCTCATAGCCATGCCGCGTCATCCAGTGAATCTCGCCGATCCACACGGTGACGCGCGCGAGTTCAGCGGCGTATTCGTCGAGTTCGATGCCGAGCACATTTTGCGGGCCGGTGTGGGGGATGAGGTTGCGTTCCAGGCCGAGTTCTTCGGCTTCGAGTCCTGCGCGATGTTCGATGTCTTTGAGCGCTTGCAGGCCGAGGTAGAGGAAGTTGCCGCTGCCGCAGGCGGGGTCGAGGATGCGGAATTTTTCGAGGCGCTCCAGCCAGGCGTAGTAGAGGCGGTTGGCTTCTTTGAGGGCGTTGGTGGCTTTGGATTTGTCGGCCGCTTTGGTGGCTTTTTCGAGCGCGTGTACCGTGTCCATGTGGGCGGCGATGTGCGCTTTGACGTTGCTCCACTCCGCCATCAGCGGTTCGATGATGACCGGGTTGACGATGCGCATGATCGAGACCGGGTCGGTGTAGTGGGCACCGAGCTGGGCGCGTTTTTTCGGGTTGAGGCCGCGCTCAAACAAGGTGCCGAAGATCGACGGGTCGATGGCGCTCCAGTCGAGCGAGGTGATGCCGATCAGTTGGTTGATGTCCTCGCGCTTCAAGGGCAGCGTGGTGTCGTCGTCAAACAGGCCGCCGTTGAACCATTCGATCAGGTGTTCGCCAAATTCGCCGTGCCGGCCAGCCATGGCGGCGAACAGGTTTTTGAGTTGCTTCTCGAAGCGCGGGATGTCTTTTTGCCCGTTGGCCAGCACTTTGGAAAACAGCCGGTTCGGCAACAACGGCTCGCCGTGCGGGCTTTTGATGTTTTCTGCGAAGAGGCAAAACAAAATCTTGTTGAGGAAGTGCGCCACCGTGCGTGGCTCGTGGCCGCGCTGCTGCATCGCCCAGGCAAGATCGCCAAACAATCGCGCGGCCTGAATCGTGATGGCGCTGCGCGTGATCTGCGGTTTGAATTGCTCGGGGTCGTTGAACAGCCACTTGAGTTTTTGCAGGTTGGCCGGCGCGCCGATGTCGGCAATCAGGATCGTGTGCGTCTCTGAGGGCCGCCCGGTGAAGTGGGTGTGTATTTGGATGATGAGGCGGTCGCTCACCACCAGGAGTGGCGGGTTGTCGAGCGCGA
This sequence comes from Burkholderiales bacterium, assembly GCA_031430015.1. Taxonomy (GTDB): domain Bacteria; phylum Pseudomonadota; class Gammaproteobacteria; order Burkholderiales; family JAEUOS01; genus CANJDH01. The sequence goes on along the minus strand of JANPAR010000007.1, from coordinate 30,691 downwards.
GCGCGTACATCATCAATTGCTTCAACGCGGGTTCAAGCTTGACGCCGGGAGCCTTGTATTCCCAAGCGAAGCAATCGCGCTTCCACACATCGGCCCAGCCGCGGCCGGCGCCGGTTTTTTTCGCGCCGCGCTCGAAGCAGTAGTTGTCCACGTCGCCGGGTTTATCGGCACCGAGCAACTCGCACAGATCGAGAAAGTGCGCCTGCGCGCCGGCGCGTTCAGTGAGCGTGTTGTGCTGCCACTTTTCGATGAATTGTTGCGGCGTCATGGGTGCTGTGCAGATCGGTTGCGCGCGTGATGTGCAGGCGGCGGCGAGGAGCGCGCATTGTATGACGCCACACTGCATGATTTCGGCTTACGCTCTGCTACATTGCCCCGGTGACCCCTCGCGACCTCGCCACCCTCTTGCTGATCGGCGCCATCTGGGGCGCGTCCTATATTTTCATCCGCATCATCGCACCAGCCGTGGGGCCATGGAGTATGGTGGGCACGCGCATGCTGATCTCTGCTGCGACCATGTATGCGGCGCTGCGCGTGGCGGGCTTGCCCTGGGGCGATGTGCGGTTGCTGCGGCACTACGTGGTGACCGCATTTTTTGCTTCGTTCGCGGCGCAATACCTGATTGCCTCGGCCGCGCTGACGCTGAACGCGGGCACGCTGGCGATATTGAACACGACCGCCGCGATGTTCTCTGCCTTCATCATGTTGCTGCTCTACGGCGAGCCCCTCGGGCTGCGGCGCGCCGGTGGCCTGGTGCTCGGCATGCTCGGCGTGGCGATGGTGGTGGGTTTTGCGCCGCTGCCGTTCACCCTGCCTGTGGTGTTGGCGTTCGGTGGGGCGCTCGGGGCGGCAGCCTGCTATGCCGTGGCCAACGTGTATACCTCGCGCAAGCTGGCACAGCGCCCGGCGCTCGAACTGTCGTTTGCGCAGAGTCTGTTTGCCGGGCTGATGGCGCTGCCGTTTGCGGCGCCGGCCGCATGGAACGCTGCGCAGGCAGGTGCGTGGACGCCGCGCGTGGTGATGGCGCTGGTGCTGCTGGCGGTGGTGTGTACCGCCTTCGCAAATGGCCTGTTTTACGGGCTGGTCAAACGCACCGGGCCAACCGTGTCGCTATCGGTCACTTATCTGATTCCGGCGTTCAGTCTGGTGTGGGGCTGGGTATTTCTGGACGAAACCATTGCGGCACTGCAGTTGGCCGGATTTGGCGTGATTGTTGCTGCATTGCTGATGGTGGCGCCGCAGATTGGCCGCCCGGCGGCACCACGGAAACGCTAGCGCATCTGCATCTGCGCCGGTTACGTACTATTACGCACGCTGCTGTGCGCGCAAATTGCCGCATAATTCGATCAACAACAATGCTGGAGAAGTTTCATGCACGCGACGCTCTCGCTGCTCGAAAAAACGACGTTCCCGAAAATTGCCCGGCGCAGCGTCGAGACGCTGCAGGTCAACCTCGGCTACAAGTGCAATCAATCCTGCGTGCATTGCCACGTCAACGCCGGCCCCACGCGCACCGAGATGATGGATGCCGCGACGATTGATCTGGTGCTTGGCTACCTGGCCGCACAAGATGCGGGCACACTCGATCTCACGGGTGGTGCGCCCGAACTGAACCCGCTGTTTCGCACTGTAGTGAGCAAGGCGCGCTCGATCGGCGTACATGTGATCGACCGCTGCAACCTCACCATCCTGTCGGAACCGGGGCAGGAAGACCTCGCGCAGTTTCTGGCAGACAACCAGGTTGAAGTGGTCGCCTCGCTGCCCTGCTATACCGAAGAGTTGGTCGACCGCCAGCGTGGCAAAGGCGTCTACGAGCGTTCGATCGCGGGCATCCGCGCGCTCAATGCGCTTGGCTACGGCAAACCGGGTTCTGACCTCAAGCTCAATCTGGTCTACAACCCGCAAGGCCCGAACCTGCCGCCCGGCCAGGCCGCGCTCGAAGCCGACTACAAGCGTATCCTCGGCGAGCAATTCGGCATTGTGTTCAACCAGCTCTACACGCTCGCCAACATGCCGATTCAGCGTTTCGGCTCGATGCTGATTTCCAAGGGCCAGTTCAACGACTACATGACGCTGCTCAAGAACGCGCATCAGGAACAAAACCTCGACACCGTCATGTGCCGCTCGATCCTCTCGGTCGATTATCAGGGCTACGTCTACGACTGCGACTTCAACCAGATGCTCGGTCTGCCGCTGAAAGTGGCGGGCAAAGGCAAGACCCATCTGCGCGATTTGATCGACTTCGACCTTGACGGCAACGCCATCGTGGTGCGCGAGCACTGCTATGGCTGCACGGCGGGGCAAGGTTCATCGTGCGGGGGGGCGCTGGTTTAGGCGTGCGCGAAGGTGCTGGCCCGCCCTGCGCAGATTGCATGCCAGGCTGGTTACTGTTGCCAGAACAGCGGCTGGTACCGCGCGCAGGCCTATCGGCCACAAAACCCGCACCCACCAACGGTTTCAGGCTATCTGATGCGGCTGCAATGTGCATTGTTAGCGGTAAGGCTCCTCCATGATCCAAGCTGTTCCTGAAGTGTTGTCCGCCGCCATGCGTCCGGGCCGCACCTGCCCGCTGTCATATCGCTATGGCGCGGCTTCGCTTGACCGCGCCGCAGATTTCTCCGCAGAGACGCTCTACGTGGTCGGCGGCCTCTACGGCAACCCATTTGCGCTCGATGCCCTTTTGGCCCTTCGCGCGATCGAACCAGACGCACAATGGGTGTTCAATGGCGACTTCAACTGGTTCGATATTGACGACGCCTCGTTCGCACGCATCAATACTGAAGTATTGCGCCACCGGGCGATTCGTGGCAATGTCGAAACCGAGTTGCTTGCCATCGATGCGGCAGCAGGCTGCGGCTGCGGCTATCCTGACTACGTGAGCGATGCCGATGTGGCCCGCTCGAACGCGATGATGGGTCTGCTAGCGGCCACCGCGCAGCGCCACCGGGACTTGAGCGAGCGACTCGCCACCCTGCCGATGAATCTGGTCGCTGCGGTCGGCGGCCTCGCTGTCGGCATTGTGCACGGCGACGCGGATTCGCTCGCCGGATGGGCGTTTGGCGAAGAGGCGATCGATCCGGCGCGCCTTTGTGCGTTGTTCGATGCGGCCAAGGTACGTGTGTTTGCGTCGAGCCACACTTGCCTGCCGGTGGGCGAGACTTATCCTTCGCGCCAGGGTGAGTGCGCGCTGTTCAACAATGGCGCGGCCGGTATGCCCAACTTTGCCGGCACGACGCAAGGCCTGATCACGCGCATTTCTACGCGCGATGCTCCGCCCGCGCTCGGCGCTCTCTACGGCACCGTGATTGACGGGGTGCACCTGGATTGCGTGCCTTTGCAGATCGACCAGGCGGCGTGGATTGCCCACTTCGACCGGCTTTGGCCTGCGGGGTCGCCGGCGGCGCTGTCGTATCGCCGGCGCATCGTGGATGGGCCGGGTTACTCCCTGCCGCAGGCCATGCGCGGGGCGGTGGTGGCAAGCTCATCCGGCACCCCGGTGCCTGCGTATAAATCCGTAATCACAGCCGTCGCTGCTTGAGGCACACTTCGGCAGGCTGGAACAGCGTTTGCATAGCTGGGCGCGCCCCCGGATGGGAGCGGGCAGGAAAACCAAAATAACCATGCTCCAGGAGGAGCCATGAAATCCGGAAAAATCATCATCATTGCAGTGGTCGCCGCGCTGCTCGCCGCGTTCTTCGTGTTCGATCTTGGGCGCTTCCTGTCGCTCAACTACATCAAGGGACAGCAGGCGGCGATCACCGCGTTCTATGCGGCCAATCAGGCGCAAACCATTGCTGCATTTTTTGCAGCCTACGTGGCTGTCGCCGCACTGTCATTGCCGGGCGCGGCAATCATGACCCTGGTCGCGGGCGCGATCTTCGGTGTGGTAACCGGCACCATCATCGTCTCGTTCGCGTCGTCCATCGGCGCGACGCTTGCCTTTCTCGCGGCACGCCTGGTGCTGCGTGATTCGATCCAGTCCAAGTTCGGCGACAAGTTGAAAGCGATCAACGCGGGGGTGGACAAGGAGGGCGGCTTTTATCTGTTCACGCTGCGCCTCGTCCCGGCCTTCCCCTTCTTCGTCATCAACCTCGTGATGGGGCTGACCTCGATGAAGACCTGGACGTTTTATTGGGTGAGCCAGATCGGCATGTTTCTAGGCACCGTGGTCTACGTCAATGCCGGCACCGAACTGGCGAAGATCGATTCGTTGAAAGGCATTCTCTCGCCCGGCCTGCTCGGGGCGTTCGTGCTACTCGGAATTTTCCCGATCATCGCCAAGAAAATCGTTGACGGTATCAAAGCGAAGAAGGTCTACGCGCAGTGGGCAGACAAGAAGCCCGCCACCTTTGACAACAACGTCGTGGTAATCGGTGCTGGTTCTGCCGGGCTGGTCACGTCTTACATCGCGGCGGCGGTGAAGGCCAAAGTGACGCTGGTCGAGAAACACAAGATGGGGGGCGATTGCCTCAATACCGGTTGCGTGCCGTCCAAGGCGCTGATCCGCTCGGCCAAATTCTTGTCGCACACCCAGCGCGCCAAAGAGTTCGGCATGCAAAGCGCGAGCGCCAACTTCTACTTCGCGGATGTGATGGAGCGCGTAGCCGGCATTGTCAAGGCGGTGGAGCCGCATGATTCGATTGAGCGTTACTCCAGCCTTGGCGTTGATTGTGTCACCGGCGACGCCAAGATCGTCTCGCCGTGGGAAGTTGAAGTCAAGATGGCAGATGGCACAGTCAAACGCCTGACCACGAAAAACATCGTCATCGCTGCCGGTGCGCGCCCGTTCATCCCGCCGATTCCCGGTTTGAAGGAAATGAACCCGCTTACGTCGGACAACATTTGGAACATTCGTACTTTGCCGCGACGTTTGGTTGTATTGGGCGGCGGGCCGATTGGCTCCGAGCTGACGCAATCGTTCGCCCGCTTCGGTGCGCAGGTTACGCAAGTGGAGATGCTGCCGCGCATCATGATCCGTGAAGACCCGGAAGTCTCGGCGCTGGTGATGAAGAAATTCCGGGATGAAGGCGTCAACGTTCTTGTCAATCACAAGGCCCGCGAATTCAAGGTTGAGAACGGTGAAAAAGTGCTGATCGCCGAGCACGAGGGCAAGGATGTGCGGATCGTGTTCGACGAAGTGCTGTGCGCCGTCGGGCGTGTCGCCAACACGGCAGGTTATGGCCTCGAAGAGCTCGGCATTCCGCTGGCAAAAACCCGCACCATCGAGACCAACGACTATCTGCAGACGCTGTATCCGAACATCTTCGCCTGCGGCGACGTCGCCGGGCCTTACCAGTTCACGCACACTGCGGCGCACCAGGCCTGGTATGCGGCAGTCAATGCCTTGTTCGGCGCGTTCAAGAGCTTCAAAGTGGACTACAGCGTGATCCCGTGGGCGACGTTTACCGAGCCGGAAGTCGCGCGTGTGGGCTTGAACGAAACCGAAGCAAAAGAAAAGGGCATTGCCCATACCATCACCACCTACGGCATCGACGACCTCGACCGTGCGATGGCCGACTCCGAAGCGCACGGCTTCGTCAAAGTCTTGACCGTGCCCGGCAGCGACAAGATTCTCGGCGTGACCATCGTGGGTGAACACGGTGGTGACCTGATCGCCGAATACGTGATGGCGATGAAACACGGGCTGGGCCTGAACAAGATCCTCGGTACCATCCACATTTACCCGACGCTAGCCGAAGCCAACAAATACGCAGCGGGCAACTGGAAGCGCGGCACGGTCACGCGCGGGCAGTGGACTTTCCTTGCCGCGTTCCAGGATTGGCGGCGCGGTAGCGCAGGTGTGGGCGGCGTCCTTGGCAGTATTGGCGCACTACTGGGCGACAAGACGCCCGCCTACAAACCCGAACACCATTGATTGCAGACTACGGAGGTTTCCATGATGCGTTCGATCAACACCCTCTTGCTGGCAACCATGTTGTTGTTGCCTGCCGCCCCGGCACTGGCGCAGGCTGACCACACGCACAAGGCCTGGGACACGTTGCTCAAAAAGCACGTAGTGTTGCTTCAGGGCGGCAAGGCCAGTCAGGTACGCTACGCCGGTTTCAAGCAGGACGAAGCGCAGCTCAAGGCCTACACCGAGGCGCTCTCCAAGGTCAGCGACGCCGAGTTCAAGGCATTCTCCAAGACGCAGCAAATGGCGTTTTTGATCAACGCCTACAACGCGTTCACGGTGCAGTTGATCCTCACCAAATACCCGGACCTCAAATCGATCAAGGACCTCGGCGGCACCTTCTCCTCGCCCTGGAAACAGAAGTTCTTCAAGCTGCTGGGGCAGGATGCCTTCCTCGATCAGCTGGAGCACGAGATGCTGCGCAAGAAGGGCGTGTACGACGAACCGCGCGTCCATTACGCCGTCAACTGTGCCTCGATTGGCTGCCCGATGCTGCGCGAAGAGGCATTTACCGCCGACAAGCTAGATGCCCAACTCGATGAGCAGGCTACCCGCTTCATCTCCGACCGCTCGCGCAATCGCTACAACCCGCAGCGCGGCCTGGAACTGTCGAAGATCTTTGACTGGTTCAAGGAAGACTGGCAGTCGGGTTACAAAGGGGTGGGCAAAGACCAAACGCCAGTGACGTCGCGCGAGCAGTATTTTGGCAAGTACGCCAAACTGTTGAGCGACAAGCCGGAAGAGCAAAAAGTCATTGCCGATGGCAAGGCGGACATTCGCTTTCTTGACTACGATTGGAACCTGAACGACGCCAAGCGCTGAGCCGACCGCTTTGAAGTTGTCGATCATCGTGCCGGCCTTGAACGAGGCGGGCGCAATCGAGGCGGCGCTGCTTCCCCTGCAGCATTGGCGCGGGATTGAGGCGGAAGTCATCGTCGCCGACGGGGGCAGCAGCGATGGCACCATGATTCAGGCGCGGCCACTGGCAGATCGGGTCATCCATGCGCCGCGTGGCAGGGCGCGGCAAATGAATGCAGGCGCAGCGGCAGCGAGTGGTGAAGTGCTGTTGTTCCTGCACGCAGATACTACCCTGCCAGAATTCGCTCCCAGAGCCGTTCTTGAGGCACTAAGCCTTGCGGATCCGCTCACACCAACGGTTTCAGGCCGCCGCCCGGAAGAGAAAAAATGCTGGGGCCGCTTTGACGTGGTCATTGCCGGTGAGCCAGCGATGCTGGGAGTGATCGCCTGGTGCATGAACCTGCGTTCGCGCTTGACCGGCATCGCCACTGGTGATCAGGCATTGTTCATGACCCGTGCGGCGTTTGACAAAGCGGGCGGCTTTCCCGATCAGCCGCTGATGGAAGACATCGACATGTGCAAACGACTCCAACGCCTAAGCGCGCCCGCGTGTCTTGCCGCCAAAGTGACCACGTCGGGGCGGCGTTGGGAGCAACGCGGTGTCTGGCGCACGATCTGGTTAATGTGGCGCTTGCGGCTAGCCTATTTTTTTGGCGCCACGCCGGAATATCTGGCGGCGCGTTATCGTTGAATCCACGGGGCGGGGAAGCTACGTATGTCGGGAATGCTGAGACGAAACTGAGACGGAACTGAGCGGCAGGGCAGGTAAGGCTGTCCCGGCGCGCCGTCGTACACGAGCAGTCAAGGGAGATGATGTTGAACAACAAAGACCTGCCGGCCATTCTGGTGCTGTTCCCCAATGAGTGGGATCGCGCCGAACTTGAATCACCGCGCCTGAACTCGCAATACCGTTTTTTCTACGAAGGCTTCGATCTCTTCACTTTCCCGGAAAACGCGCGCCTGATGTGGCTCGATGCACGCCGCTTCATCCGCCGCATGCAGAGGAAATACAGCGATGCGGGCCTCGTCGCGATCATCAGCAGCGAAGAACAGTTCGGTGCCATGTTCGCTGCCGTGCTCGCCAAAAAGCTCGGCCTGCCCGGCGCTTCACCCGCCGCTGTGCTCACCGCGCAGCACAAGTATTACGCGCGCCGTCTGATTGCCGACATTGCGCCCGAAGCGTCGATGAAGTTCGAGGTTTTCGATTATCGTGAACCGGTGCCGGAGCGCATCACGCTGCCTTTTCCGCTGTTTGTGAAGCCGGTCAAGGCCACCTATTCGATCCTCGCGCGCAAGGTCAACGACTTCGCCGAGTTGAAAGAACATCTGACGTTCAAGCCCTTCGAGAGGCATATTCTTGAGCGCCTGATTCTGCCGGCCGATCAACTCAATGACGACTACATGCGCTTTGCCATCGACGTGCACCACATCGTCGCCGAGGAGGTGGTCGAGGGCGCGCAGGTCACAGTTGAAGGCTGCGTACACGAGGGCAAAGTCACGCTGTTCGGCGTGGTCGATTCGGTGATGTTTCCCGGCACCTCGGCGTTCGAGCGCTTTGAGTATCCGTCACGTTTGCCGGTCGATGTGCAGGAGCGCATGCATGCGTTGACCGAGAAGCTGATTCTCGGTTTCGGGTTTGATCACGGCATGTTCAACGCCGAGTTCTTCTACGATGCTGCGACCGGCGCGATCAAGGTGATCGAGATCAACCCGCGCATCGCCTACCAGTTCGCCGACCTGTACCAAAAGGTCGATGGTTTCAACAGTTACGACTGCATGGTCGCACTGGCGCGCGGCGAAGCGCCCGAGGTGCGGCGGCGTGAGGGCCGCTACAAACATGCCGCAAGTTTCGTGCTGCGCAGCTTCGAGCAGAAGGCGCTCAAGTCAGCGCCGTCCCTCGCACGCGTAGCCGAGATCGAACGCCGCTTTGAAGACTCGCGCATCATGGTTTACATCAAGCGCGGCGCGTCACTCGCGCGCGAATTCAAGTGGCTCGGCAGCTATCGCTATTGCCTGATCAATCTCGGCGGCCACAGTCACGATGACCTGGAAAGCCGCTACCACGCGGCGCGGCGCGAGCTGGCGTTTCAGTTTTGATGCATAGCGCGCAGGGAGTTTGCCGGCGCGCGGCGTCAGGCGTCCAGGTAAGGCGCACGGGACGCCAGCGCGGCCAGCTTTGTTGTTCTCGGACGCAACTACCGGCACCAGATTGATCGCTCAAGCGCCTGCGGGTGGCTCAAGTCGCACCCCTCAATCGGCATAGTCGATGATAAGTGGTGCGTGATCTGAAAAATACTGCTCTTTGTAGACCCATGCACGCTTCGCTTTGGCGGCGATGCCTGGCGTGGCGATTTGGTAGTCGAGCCGCCAACCGACATTGTTTTCATATGCGGCCCCGCGCGCGCTCCACCATGTGTAGCACTCTGCCGTGGTCTCCGGGTGCAGCTTGCGGTAGACGTCGACGAAGCCAATATCGTCAAACACCGTGGTAAGCCACGCACGCTCTTCGGGCAGGAAGCCGGAATTTTTCTGATTGGTCTTCCAGTTTTTAAGATCGATCTCCTTGTGCGCGATGTTGAAGTCGCCGCAGATCACAAATTCACGCCCGCTCTTTTTGAGCTTTTTCAGGTGTGGCAAGAACAAGTCGAGAAAGCGGAATTTCGCCGCTTGCCGCTCTTCGCCTGACGAGCCGGACGGCTTGTAGACCGAGACTAGCGAATAGTTCGCGAAGTCGCACTGCACATAGCGGCCTTCGGCATCGAATTCCTTGAACGCCTTGGTGCCAACGCCAATCTGCACTTTTTGCGCATTCTCGTGCGCGTAGACGCCGCTGCCGCTATAGCCTTTTTTTTCGGCGTAGTGAAAGTGGCCGCGCAATTTGCCAGGCGCAAGAAATTCTGGCGTCATGTCGGCGGCCTGGGCTTTTAGTTCCTGCACGCACACGGCATCGGCTTGTTGCGTGGCGAGCCATTCAAAGCAGCCTTTTTTCGCTGCTGAGCGAATGCCGTTGAAGTTGAGTGAGATAATTCTTGGCATCTGATTTTGTCGCCTATGCGCGTGCTAAAACGCGCAAATTGTTTTGTGGGTTGAGGGAGTATGTCGAGCACCCGTCAGGAATTTATCCGCTTTTGCGTCGAGGCCGGCGTGATCCGTTTTGGTGAATTCAAAACCAAGGCGGGGCGCCTGTCGCCGTATTTTTTCAACGCCGGCAGTTTTGATCACGGCGCCGCGCTGGGCCGGCTCGCGGCATTCTATGCGAAGACGATTGTCGAATCGGGCCTCGCTTTCGACATGCTGTTTGGCCCAGCCTACAAGGGCATCGTGCTCGCCGCCGCCACCGCCGTCGAGCTGGCGCGCCTGGGGCGCGATGTGCCGTTTGCCTACAACCGCAAGGAAGTCAAGGATCACGGCGAGGGCGGCGTGATCGTTGGCCGCCCGCTGACCGGACGTGTGCTGGTGATCGACGACGTGATTTCGGCCGGCACCTCGGTGCGCGAGTCGATGGCGCTGATCCATGCTGCCGGGGCCACGCCGGCGGGCGTCGCCATCGCGCTTGACCGCATGGAGCGCGGCACCGGGAACCTCTCGGCGGTACAGGAGGTCAACCGGGACTACAGTGTGCCCGTTGTTTGCATAGGTCATCTCGGCGATTTGCTGGGCTTTCTGGACACAGGCGGCGATGCGGGCTTGCTACAATTCCGCGACAGGGTGGCAGCGTACCGGCGTGACTACGGCGTCTAAACCGGCGCGCGGCACGCGCAACCTGTATCACCCCAAGCATAGAACCAGGCTTTGAATCATGTATCGCACCAGGCATAGCACCATTCATCGCACTGCGGGGAGACCTCGTTTCATGCGCACTCACTTTGCCCTCTCGCTGGTCAGTCTGGCTGCCGTGCTGTTGGCCGGTGCTGCGGCTCCGGACGCGGCGGCGCAATCGGCGAACCGCATTTTTACGTGCAAGGACGCGAGTGGCAAAACGCTGACCTCAGACCGTCCCATTCCTGAATGCCAGGGCCGCGAAGGGCGCGTGCTCTCGACTCAGGGCACCACGGTCAAGAAGATCGAAGCGCCGATGACGGCTGAGCAGGAAGCCGCGCGTGAGGCCGAAGAAGTGAAGAAGAAAGAAGACGCAGTCAAGCGCAGCGAGCAATTGCGCAAGGACAAGGCGCTGCTCAATACTTACCAAAACCTCGATGATCTGGAGTCAAAGCGCCAGCGCGCCCTGCTGCAGGTCGAGCGCGAAATGAAGGACTCCGAGCGCCGCGTCTCGTTTTTGGAAAAGCAGGAGCTGGAGATTCGGCAGGAAGAGGAATTTTTCAAGAAAAAACAATTGCCGGTTGAGCTCAAACGCAAGCTTGACGAAAACGAAGGCGCACTGCGCGCCGAGCGCAATCTGCTGCGCTCCAAGAAAGACGAGATCACCCAAGTCAACCTGAAGTTTGACGAAGACAAGAAGCGCTACGTCGAATTGACCGCACCGGCCTCCAAAGCAGCCAAGAAATAGTCGCGCTGCAGTGGGTTGAAAAAAGGGGCCGCATTGCGGCCCTTTTTTTTCGTGCTGTGCAGGAGGGCAGGTTAAAAAGCACTTTGGCCACCATGCCTCTGCAAAAAAGCAGCAGTGCGTGTTAGCCCAGCTTGCGTTTCAAGATGTCATTCACCTGCGCCGGGTTGGCCTTGCCGCGACTCGCTTTCATCACCTGCCCTACCAGGGCATTGAACGCCTTCTCCTTGCCGGCAAGATATTCGTCCACGGATTTTTGATTTGCTGCGAGCACCTCGTCGACAATTTTTTCGATGGCACCGGAGTCGGAAATTTGTTTCAGGCCACGCGCGGCGATGATGATGTCGGCCGCGCCCGCATCGCGCGCGCCGTCAGTCCACATTTGCGCGAACACGTCCTTGGCAATTTTGCCGGAGATGGTGCCGTCGCCGATGCGGGCGAGCAGCGCGGCCAGTGCGGCAGGGGCGAGCGGCGCATCGGCGGGTGACAGACCTGACTCGTTGAGGCGGCCTGAGACGTCGCCCAACACCCAGTTGGCGGCAAGCTTGGCGTTGGCCGCGATGCTGGTACCAGTGGCACCAGCGGGATCGCCCGCTGCGGCCACCGCTTCAAAGTAGCGCGCCAGCGCCTGTTGGGACGTCAGCGTGACAGCATCGTAAGCGGACAAACCATACTGCGTCTCGAAGCGCGCGCGCATCGCCTGCGGCAGCTCAGGCATGGCGGCGCGGATGGCGGCAACCGTTTCTTCCGAAATGGCGAGCGGCAACAAATCGGGGTCAGGGAAGTAGCGATAATCCATCGCATCTTCCTTGCTGCGCATCGAGCGTGTCTCGTCATTGTCAGGATCGTACAGGCGCGTCTCCTGAACCACTCTGCCGCCATCTTCGATGAGCTCGATCTGCCGCCGTATTTCGTACTCGATGGCCTTTTCCATGAAGCGGAACGAGTTGAGATTCTTGATCTCGCAGCGGGTGCCAAATTCTTTTTGTCCCACCGGACGCACCGAGACGTTGGCGTCGCAGCGAAATGAGCCTTCCTGCATGTTGCCGTCGCAAATGCCGAGCCAGGTCACCAGCGAATGCAATGCCTTGGCATAGGCCACAGCTTCTGCGGACGAGCGCATCTCCGGTTCGGTAACGATTTCGAGCAGCGGTGTGCCGGCGCGGTTGAGGTCAATGCCGCTAAGGCCTGCAAAGTCCTCATGCAGCGACTTACCCGCGTCTTCTTCGAGGTGCGCGCGCGTGAGATTGACAAACTTTTCGACGCCATCAACCATGACCGCCAAACCGCCGCCTTGCACCACGGGGATTTCATACTGACTGATCTGATAGCCCTTGGGCAGGTCGGGATAGAAGTAGTTTTTGCGCGCGAAAACTGAGCGCGCCGCGATCTTGGCGCCGACCGCGAGGCCGAACTTCACCGCGCACTCGACAGCGCCCTTGTTCAAAACCGGCAACACGCCGGGCAGTGCCAGATCAACCGGACTCGCCTGCGTATTGGGCGCTGCGCCGAACGCAATCGAGCTTCCCGAAAAAATCTTCGAATGCGTCGCGAGTTGCGCGTGGGTCTCAAGACCGATGACGACTTCCCAGTTTTTCATGACGAGTCCTTGCCGTTGCCCTTGGAAGCACCATCGGCTTCATCGGCTGCGATGCTGTCCGCGCTACGCAGATACGCGGGCATCAGATCGGGCCGCAGCACGTAAATCTGGTGGCGCACCATCATCACCTCGGCCATCGCCGCGCCGATTTTGGCAATGTATTCAGGCGGCATGCGCGTGCCGTCGCGCATGTCGCGCGCGGCTTCATCGAGCAGGCTTGCCGCTTGCAGCAGCTTGGTGTGAATGCTGTCGAGTTTGGCCATGCCGTTGCCCCAGGACTACTGCGCGGGTTCGCGCGTGTGCCAATCGGTTACGCACTGATATTGATGCGCCGCGCCGAGCATGCACGCCTCGGAAAAATAGTTGCCCACCATGTGCAGGCCGACGGGCAGGCCGCCCGCGCCGAAGCCGCAGGGGATCGACAGGGCCGGCAGCCCAGCGAGATTGGCCGCGATGGTGTAGATGTCGTTGAGGTACATCTTGACCGGGTCATCGGCCTTTTCACCGAGGCTGAATGCGACCGACGGTGAGGTCGGGCCGAGAATCAGGTCGCAGCTCTCGAAGGCGCGCGCGAAGTCATGCGCGATCAGGCGGCGCAGCTTTTGCGCCTTGAGATAGTAGGCGTCGTAGTAGCCGTGCGAGAGCACGTAGGTACCGATCAGGATGCGGCGCTTGACCTCGGCACCGAAGCCTTCGGCGCGCGACTTCTTGTACATGGCTTGCAGGTCACCATACTCGGCGGCACGATGGCCGTAGCGCACGCCGTCAAAGCGCGACAGGTTGGACGAGGCCTCGGCCGGCGCGATCACGTAATAGGCCGGCACCGAGAGGCGGCTATTGGGCAGGGTGATGTCCACCAGTGTGGCACCGAGCTTTTTGTATTCGGCGAGAGCCGCTTCGACGGCAGTGGCGACGTCACCGTTCAAGCCTGCGCCGAAATGCTCTTTCGGGATTCCGATGCGCAGACCTGCCAAGGGTTGTGATGCGGGTTGCCCGGCGGACGCTGCGCCATCGCGCGGCTGCAATTCGCGCGTGTAGTCCTCTTTCGGGCGCTCCAGCGAGGTCGAATCGCGTGCATCGAACCCGGCCATGACATTGAGCATCAGCGCGAGGTCTTCGGCCGACTTGGCCATCGGCCCGCCCTGGTCGAGAGACGACGCAAACGCGATCATGCCGTAGCGCGACACCACACCGTAAGTGGGCTTGAGGCCGGAGATGCCACACAGTGCGGCGGGCTGGCGGATCGATCCGCCCGTGTCGGTGCCGGTCGCCATCGGTGCGAGGCGTGCAGCGAGCGCTGCGGCTGATCCGCCCGATGAACCACCGGGTACGGCCTTCATATCCCACGGGTTCTTGACGCTGCCGAAGAACGAAGTCTCGTTGGACGAGCCCATCGCAAACTCGTCCATGTTGGTCTTGCCGAGCGTCACTGCGCCTGCTGCGTTGAATTGCTCGACCACGTGCGCGTCGAACGGGCTGACGTAGTCTTCGAGCATGTGCGAGGCGCAGGTGGTGCGGATGTTGCGCGTGACAAAAATGTCCTTGTGCGCGAGGGGAATCCCGGTGAGGGAGGTACCAGCCATGTTCGCTCCCGCTGCCAGGTTCGCGCGGGCCGCGGCCAGACGCGCGTCAGCGGCTGCGGCTTGGGTGAGTGCACCTGCGCGGTCAACCGTGATGAAGGCATTCAACTCGCGGTTGCGCGCGTCGATGCGGTCGAGAAACAGCGTCGTCAATTCAACGCTGGAGATCGCGCGCGTGGCGAGCGCGGTCGACAATTGGGTAAGGGTGGCGTTATGCATAGGGTTGCTGCCTGCGGTCTATCTCGGTCTGGGCGTGGGCCGGAGAGCCGCCCCAGGAGCGGTTCTCCGGCCGCTAACCCGGATCAATCGGCCGCGCCGGTTGCGCTATTCAATCACCTTGGGTACGAGATACAGACCGCGCTCAACGCGCGCGCCGGCCGGTGCCTGATACGCATCACGATGATCGGACTCAGTGACCACATCTGCACGCAAACGCTGCGTCACATCAATACCGTGCGACATCGGTTCGATGCCATCGGTGTTGACCGCCTGCATCTCTTCGATCAGGCCGAAGACGCCGCCCAGCGACGTGAGCGTGGCAGCCGCATCGGCATCCGAAATCTCGATGCGGGCGAGGTGCGCAATGCGTTTGATGTCGTCGAGAGCGAGGGCCATGCGAGCGAAGGTTGGAATGTCTTGGAATGCCGGGTCAATAGCGGAGAACGGGCTGGGGAGAAAATCGTTGATCCAGCCGCCGGAAAAAGCTGGAGATGGCGCAAGTGTTCAAGCGGCTTCACAAACTGGCACAAAACAACCCGCGCAGGAGCGAACCGCATATGAATCACACGTCAGGAACAGCGCAAATTATAAGGTAAAATCACTGATTAACTTTTCAGCAAATCGCGCCATTCCCCTCTGTGGCGCGGCGCATATCAGGCTCTTCATGTTCGGACTTTTTACCAAGTATTTTTCCAACGACCTCGCCATTGACCTTGGTACCGCGAACACGCTGATCTACGTGCGCGGCAAGGGCATTGTGCTTGATGAACCGTCGGTGGTCGCGATCCGCCAGGAAGGCGGGCCGAACGGCAAGAAAACCATTCAGGCCGTCGGTCGTGAAGCCAAGCTGATGCTGGGCAAGACACCCGGCAACATCACTGCGATCCGCCCGATGAAAGACGGCGTGATTGCCGACTTCACCGTCACCGAGCAGATGCTCAAGCAGTTCATCAAGAAGGTGCACGAGTCACGCCTCTTCTCTCCTTCTCCGCGCATCATCATTTGCGTGCCGTGCGGCTCGACCCAGGTTGAGCGCCGCGCGATTCGCGAGTCGGCCCTGGGCGCCGGCGCCTCGAAGGTGTATCTGATTGAAGAACCGATGGCGGCGGCAATTGGCGCCGAACTGCCGGTCTCGGACGCGACCGGATCGATGGTGGTGGACATTGGCGGCGGCACCACTGAAGTCGGCGTGATCTCGCTCGGCGGCATGGTCTACGCCGGCAGTGTGCGCGTCGGCGGCGACAAATTCGACGAAGCCATCATCAATTACATCCGCCGTAACTACGGCATGCTGATCGGCGAGACCACGGCCGAGAGCATCAAGAAGCAGATCGGCTCGGCCTTCCCCGGCTCGGAAGTCAAGGAGATGGAAGTCAAGGGCCGCAATTTGGCTGAGGGCATCCCGCGCTCGTTCACGATTTCGTCCAACGAGATTTTGGAAGCATTGACCGATCCGCTCAACTCGATTGTGTCGGCAGTCAAATCGGCGCTGGAGCAAACGCCACCCGAGCTGGGTGCCGACATTGCCGAAAAAGGCATGGTATTGACCGGTGGCGGCGCGTTGCTGCGTGATCTCGACCGCCTGTTGATGGAAGAAACAGGCCTGCCGGTGATCGTCGCCGAGGACCCGCTCACCTGCGTGGTGCGTGGCTCTGGCATCGCGTTGGAGCGCATGGAGAAGCTCGGCGCGATCTTCACCGACGACTGATCCTGGCCGCTGCACAGAGCAGCGATAATCGAGCCTTCGCGTGCTGCCCACCGGCGCGATCGCTGATACGCAACCGCCGGATCGTTCATGGAATACCACCCGCCGCCGTTTTTTCGCCAGGGGCCTTCGGCCCTCGCGCGCTTGGCTGCGTTCGCGATGTTGTCGTTGTTGCTGCTGGTGCTCGACGCACGCTTCAAACTGCTCGAACGAGGTCGTCTCGCGCTCGCTACCGTGCTCTACCCGCTGCAGCGCGCCGCCCACGCACCGGGTGATGCCGCCTCCAGCGCCACCCGCTTTGCCGCGGACCAGCGCGGCTTGATCGCCGAAAACATGCGTCTCAAACTGGCGCAGCTCGAGGCGGCCAAGGGGCAGTTGCGCAACGCCCATCTCGAATCCGAAAACAGCCATCTGCGCGGGCTCCTGGTGATGCGCGAGCGCCTGCCGGTGCAAGCGGTGGCGGCCGAGTTGCTCTACGACGCACGGGACCCCTTCACGCGTAAAGTCGTGATTGACAAGGGCTTGTCGCAGGGCGTCAAGGGCGGCATGGTGGTGATGGATGCCACCGGCGTGATTGGCCAGGTGACGCGCGCCTATCCGTTTCTGGCCGAAGTCTCCCTGCTCACCGACAAGAATCAGGCGATCCCGGTGCAGGTGGTGCGCAATGGCCTGCGTGCGGTCGCCTATGGTGGTGCTACGGCTGGCGTAACGACTGGCGCAGGCGGCGCGGCGATCACTGCGGACGCGCGGGAAGCACGCGTTATGGAACTGCGTTTTCTCGCCGCCAACGCCGATGTGCGTGAAGGTGATGTGCTGGTCACCTCCGGCATCGATGGCACGTATTTGCCCGGTCTGCCGGTCGCGACCGTGGCTCGCATCGAGCGCGAGGCGGGCTATGCGTTTGCCAAAATCGTCTGCGTACCCAGTGCCGGCATTGACCGCTTCACGCAGGTGCTGGTGTTGACCACTGAAATCAAGCTGCCGCCGCAGCCTGCCGAGGACGGCGAAGAGAAGGCGGTCAAGACCAAACGCAAAAAGCCGCGTCCTGAACGTCAGGGCGGGGCCGGACAGGATGCCTCAAGCAATGCGACGACACGCTGAGCCGGCGGTGATGTTTCCAAGCCCATTGTCGTCCCCCGCCCGGAATGCAAGCGCCGCCTGCAAACGGCTGTCAATGTACGCTTGCGCCTTGTCCTGAATCCGCCATGCCCGCCCCCAGCGCTCCGCAGCAATACATCCTCCTGCCGGTGAACCCGTGGTTCATCGCCTTTACGCTGGTGGCCGCGTTGATGCTCAACCTGTTGCCCTTGCCGCCGCTGATGAGCCGCGCGCCGTGGCTGATGGCGCTGCCCGACTGGGTGGCGCTCACACTGGTGTTCTGGAGCATTCATCAGCCGCGCCGTGTCGGCCTCACGATTGCGTGGATTCTCGGTTTGATCGTTGACATCAATCACGCCAGTTTGCTCGGCGAACACGCGCTCGCGTATGCCACGCTATCGTACTTTGCGATCACCCTGCACCGGCGCGTGCGCTGGTTTGGCGCGACCGGGCAGATTGCCCATGTGCTGCCCTTGCTGCTCGGCGCGCAGACGGTGATTCTGCTGATACGTCTGGCCGCTGGCGACGCGTTTCCGGGCTGGCTCTACTTCTCGTCGAGTGTCGTGTCTGTCGCGCTGTGGCCGCTCGTGATGTTGCTGTTTTTGGCACCGCAGCGCCGTCCGGTTGAAAAAGACGAAAACCGGCCGATTTGAGGATGCGCAGGAGAATGGCTCCTGGAGCCATTCTTCATGATATAGCGAGTGATGTGGGGCGATGCCGTTTTATCCAGGGTGGCGTGGCGCAGCGTGAAGTGCTCGCTGTGCGTCGCGAGACCGCCGTAAATCGCAGCGCACCCCGGGCATTTGCACCGGCTTACGCCTGACCCAGCACTTCCTTGGCCGCGCGCAGGCCCGACCACCATGCGCCATGCACGCTGGCCGGATCATCGCGGTGAGTTGCTTCACCGGCGAAAAACAAGGTGTTGGCCACCGGCTCGCCCAGGGTTACTCGGTCATCTGCGGTAGCACCCAGGCCCAGGTAGGAGTAGGAGCCTTGCGCCCAAGCATCAGCGCCCCAACGCGAGACACGCAACTCGAGTAACTCGGGCAGCCCTTGCGGGCGCGATGCGCGCAGGCGCGAGAAAATGATCGTTCGCACCACATCGTCGCTCATGCGCTCGATGTCGCGCGCACGGGTGCCCGAAGTGAATCCGAGCAGCGCTGGCTGATCGATGTAGCGCTGCAGATTGAGCCATGCATAAAAAAGCGGCGGCGGGTCGGCATACGCAGCCAGAAACTCGACGCTGGCGTCCCAGAACGGCTCGGCAAAGCGCACATAGGCCTTGTTGAGCAGGCCCATCGGCAACTTTTTGGCGGCAGTAATTTTTTCCGGCGGCAGCCCCGGCGCAAACTCAATCGCGCCCTTGGCGAGCAGCCCCACCGGAATGGTCACCACCACGGCATCGGCTTCGAAACTGCGCTGCGCGGTATCGGCGCGCACATGACCGGCCCGCCACTCGATGCGGCGCACCGGATCATTGAGGCGGATGTCCAGATCCAGCGTCAACAGCCGCGTCAACTGATCCATGCCACCCACCACGAAGCGGTCGTCGCTTGGCAGCAGGGTGTTTGCGTCTTCGGTGTCGGATTCGTCGAGCAGAGCGGCAAAGCCGACCTCTTCGAGCGGCGCGGCCAGATTGGACTCGAGCACCCAGCGCTGCAGCGCGACCAGGCCGGGATCTGCCGGACCACTCACGGCCTCGATGCGTTTGATCGCGGCGTTGAACACATCCGCCACCGAGAGCTGGCGTGTGCCGTTGCGCTCGGCAGCCGTCGCGAGCGACTCGATCAGCGACCACAGCCCTGCCGACTCCATCTGGCCCGAAAACAGCTGTGCGAACCGCAACACATCGCTGCGCGGCACGACGCGCGCGGTGTCGCCTTGGCGCATGGCAAAGCGCATGTTGCCGTAGTCGGTCACGCGTGTCGCGATGTTGGCACTGCTTGCCAATGCCTTGAGCGGATTTTGCGGCCCGGCATGCAGCCAGGACGGGCCAAGGTCGAATACTTGACCGCTGCTGCTGCGCTCGGAAAGCACGCGCCCGCCGGTACGATTGCGCGCTTCAAGCACCGTCACCTGCCAGCCCGACTGGCGCAGGGCGCGCGCCGCAGACAAACCGGCAAACCCCGCTCCGATCACCAGCACGCGCCCGGTGCTGCCACGCAGTGCAGGCGGTGCCGCGCAGCCGGCGGCCAGCGCGCCAACGGCAGCGATGAGGGCCCGACGGCGTGTGGTGGAAGAAGGTTTCATCGGGAGCTGGTGATACGTTTGAGGTGCGGCGCGGTTTGCCGTGCAGTTACGTGGCAGTGGCAGCCGGCGAAAGGGCGTTTCAGAAAAAGCGACCGGGGCTGTCAGGCGCCGGCGCCGCGAACCCTTCGTTTGCGGCAGCGTGGCTTCCGTTCGCGCAGATTAGCCCAGTATTTACCGGCTGTCTGTGACAAATTGCCACTGAGCGTAACGCACCTCTGCATGCTCATTACTGAGTGCGGAGTCATCAATCAGCTTGCCGCTGTACGACCAGCACGGCATTGTTGCCACCGAAACCGAAAGAATTGGACATCGCAATTTGCGCAGCGGGCATCGCGCGGCTGGTGAGCGGCACATAGTCCAGATCGCACGCCGCGTCCGTGTGCCAGAGGTGGGCTGTGGGCGGCGCGCGGCGCTCGCGCAGCGCAAGTAGTGCGGCGATGCATTCGAGTGCGCCTGCCGCGCCCATCAAATGGCCGTGCAGCGCCTTGGTCGCGCTGATCGGGATGCGCGGTGCGTGAGCGCCGAACACGGCGTGGATGGCTTGCGTTTCGCTGACGTCACCGACCTTGGTGCCGGTGCCATGGGCATTGATGTGGTCGATTTGCTCCGGTGCCAGACCAGCTTCGGTGAGTGCGAGGTGCATGGCGCGCGCTTGCCCACCGGCGTCGGGCTGGGTGATGTGGCCGGCGTCGGTGGTGTTGCCAAAGCCGGTAATCTCGCCGAGGATGGTGGCACCGCGCGCCAGTGCTGCTTCGCGCTCTTCGAGCACCAGTGCCGCCGCGCCTTCGCCGAGCAAAAAGCCGCTGCGGTCGGCGGCGAACGGGCGGCAGGCGGTGGCGGGATCAGATTCGGACTCGCCCGCCATCGCAGCAATCGCAGCCAAAGCAGCCGGAGAACCCGAGGCAGCCAAAGCAGCCGGAGCAGGTCGGGCAGGCTGTACTGCGTGGGGCGGTTGTGCGTGCGGCGCCTGAGGGCCAGGCTGGGCTGCCCCGCCGCGACCGATGCGCGCCAGCGTGCCAAGCGACTCCCACGCCTTCATCACACCCTCACTGAGCAGCGCTTCCGCGCCGCCCGCGATCGCAGTTTTGACCAGACCAAAACGCACCGCGCGAAAGGCTTCGCCAATCGCCACCGCCGACGACGAACACGCCGATGAATAGGTGTAGCTCGGGCCGCGAATATTGAGATCAATCGCGATCTGGCCGGTGGCGGCGTTGTTCATCACCATCACGATGGTGGCCGGGCGCAGGCGCGCGGCGTGGGCGATCAGCAGTTCGTGATAGGCCGCTTCGAGCGCGTGCGCGCCGCCCATGCCAGTGCTCCAGTAGAGGCCTGTTTGCTCAGCCGCAGCGTCGTCAAATACGGTGTGCGCGCCCGCCGCCGCGCCGGACGCCCCCGCCCGGCGTAGCCCGGCTTGGCTTACGGCCTGGCGCGCAGCCAGCACTGCCAGGAGCGTGACGCGATCCATGCTGTTGCGGCGGATTTTGGGAATCGATGATTCGACATCCCCTAGCACAATGCCCGCGTAGGGCGTGGCAAGCGCATCGGCCCACGATGGCGTCATGCGCCGCAGGCCGCTGCGCGCATGGATCAGCGCATCAAAAAAACGCTCAGGGTCATTGCCGAGTGGCGAAATGACGCCGGTGCCGGTAATGACAACCCGCTTCACGCGGCAGCGGCAGCCTTGGCCGCGAGGAGGCGGTCCACTTCGGAGGCGATGTCGGCGACGGTATCGACCGGGGCCGGGTCGCTGTTGAGGTCGAGACCAAAACGCTCTTCGAGCTTGAACATAAACTCGATGGTAGCGAGGGAGTCGACGCCCAAATCCACCAGTTTGGCGTCCGGCTGCAAACGTTCGGCCGCGAGATCAAACTCGGCGGCGAGCATTTCCTGGACAGTGGACAGAGTGGTCATGGCGCGGGGCAGGTTGGGCAAAAAGCCGTTGAAAAAGCCGTCAATGCAAGAGGTCGAATTTTACACGTTAAGGGAGCGTGCCGAGCCATTGCTGACACATTGCTGGCACTTGAAAAGTGTTAAATCTTGTTACGGCGAAGGCGCGCACTGCGTGCGCGGCGCGGGCCGCTCTGGGCGGCTATTTGAAATCGGCCAGCATTTGCTCGGCGATGGTGGCCGACTCAGACGTGGCAGCGCATACGTCCGCATAGTGTGCAAACGGCGGCGGCGGCGCAATCCCTTCCTCGATCAGGTGTTCATTGTGGAAGGTCATGTTGAGCGCGGCAAACTGGCCATAGAGGCGGATCGCGCGCTCCATGATGCGCGGATGGCACGGCCCGAGCAGCGTCTGATATTGCCCGCGCATGGCCGACAGTTCTTCAATCGATACTTGTTGGTAACGTGGCCGCACGGGTTCGGTACCGCGCCCGCGCGCCATCGCGACATCGAGTTCGGTGAAAATGGACGCGTGCTTGGGGCCGGCCGCGAGGTGATAAAACGAATGCTTGAGCGTTGGCTTGGTTGCCAGTGCTAGCAGCGCCTGCGCCGTCCAGTCAACCGGCACCACGTCGATACGGTCATCAGGCGCGACAGTGAAACGCTCCAGCAACTGCGCGGTGCGAAACACCCAGTAAATGCTCGCCGAGGGCCGCGTGCCGAGACGGCTGTGGCCGACCACGATGGTCGGGCGCGCCTGCACCAGCGGCAGCAGTGGCAACTCGCGCTTCATGCGCTCTTCGATCAAAATCTTGGTCTCGGTATAAGGCACCAGATGCCGTATCGGGCCGGCCGGCTGCCAGTCTTCCGGGACCGGATTGGGTGCGTCGGGGCCAACGCACATGGCGGTGCCGACATGCACAAAGCGTTGCAGGCGCGCCGTTTCCGACAGCCGCTTGGCAAACGCGAAGGTGCCATCCACGTTGATCGGCCACAACAGCGGATGATTGGAAAACGTGGCAATGGCGGCGCAGTTGATCACGTGCGTGATCTCGGACATCGCCGCATCCTGAAAAATCGCGTCCGGGTCGCCCAAGTCGCCCAGAATCACTTGTGATGCGCGCACCCGGTCCTGCAGGGCGGCGGGTACCTCGAAGCGCGCCAGCGCCGCGCGCAAGCGCGCCGCGCCTTCCTCGCGCGTCGCCGCGCGCACCAGAAAGCGTGCGTCATCCCAAAAAGGCGATCCTGCAAGTTCAGCGGCGATCGCGCCGCCCAAAAAGCCGGTGCCGCCGGTCAGCAGCAGGCGCATGGCAGCGCCAGTCGCCGTAGTGGCATGCGTGGCATGCGCCGCCGCCGCGTTACCTGCCGCAGGGGAGGACAAAGAATGAGGAGCGTTGGACAACGAAGTGGCGCGCGTGTTGCACGGTAACGAATGGGGCGCGAATTATAGCTGCGTGCACCGGCGTACCGTCTAAAATTGGCGCGATGAAACTCCCCCGGAGCCGCCGCCTGTTTAGCGCTGCCGACACGCCACTGCCGTCTGGGCCGGGCGGGGCCGAACTCAAAAACGCCGAACAGGAGCTGCAGGCGTTTCGCGCGCGCCTGATTTTTGCCGGCGCTGCCGTGCTGGTGTGTTTTGCGCTGCTCGCGGCGCGCTTCGTCGTATTGCAATGGGTCAAGTACGATGAATACCAGTCGGCGGCTGAAGACAACCGCATCTCGGTGCTGCCGATTGTGCCCAATCGCGGGTTGATCCTCGACCGCAATGGGGTCGTGCTGGCGCGCAACTACTCCGCCTACACGCTCGAGATCACGCCGTCGAAAGTGGCCGATCTCGAAGAGACGATCAATGAGCTGGCCAAACTCATTGAGGTGCAGGCGAAAGACCGCAAGCGTTTTCACAAGCTGATGGCGGAGTCGAAAAATTTCGACTCGCTGCCGATCCGCACCCGCCTCTCCGATGAGGAAGTGGCGCGCTTTGCAGCCAACCGCTGGCGCTTTGTGGGGGTTGACATCAAGGCGCGATTGTTCCGCCAGTATCCGCTTGGTGAACTCGCCTCGCATGTGGTTGGTTACATCGGGCGCATCAGCGAAAAGGATCAAGAATTGCTCGAAGCGCGCGAGCTCGAGGCCAACTACAAAGGCACCGAGCACATGGGCAAGATCGGCATCGAGCAGAGCTATGAGAAGGAACTGCACGGTACCACCGGCTTCGAGCAAGTGGAGGTCGATGCCGGCGGACGCGCGGTGCGCACGCTCGCGCGCAATGCGCCGATTTCGGGCAACAACCTGACGCTGTCAATCGACATCGAGTTGCAGCGCATCGCCGAGGAAGCGTTGGGCGACCGCAAAGGCGCGGTGGTGGCGATTGAACCGGCGACCGGCGAAGTGCTGGCCTTTGCGAGCCGCCCCGGGTTCGACCCCAATTTATTTGTGGATGGCATCGACACCGTCAATTGGGACGCCTACAACACCTCGCCCGACAAACCCTTGCTCAACCGTCCGCTGCGCGGCACCTATCCGCCTGGCTCGACCTTCAAGCCCTTCATGGCGCTTGCCGCCCTCACAATGGGCAAGCGCCGGCCGGAGCAGACCATCAGCGATCCGGGCTATTACATGTTCGGCAGTCACCGCTTTCGCGATGACAAGGTGGGCGGGCACGGCATCGTGGACATGCACAAATCGATCGTGCATTCGTGCGACACCTATTACTACATCCTCGCCAACGACATCGGCATCGACAACATCGCCAAGTATCTCGGGCCGATGGGCTTTGGCGGGTTGACCGGCATCGACATCGAAGGTGAGATGCCGGGCATCTTGCCCTCCACCGCTTGGAAAGCCGCGCGCTTCAAAAAGCCCGAGCAGCAACGCTGGTACCCCGGTGAAACCATTTCGATTGGCATCGGCCAGGGCTATAACGCCTATACGCCGCTCCAACTCGCGCACGCCACCGCCACACTTGCCAACGACGGCAAAGTCAAAGTGCCGCATCTGGTGCGCACGGTTGAAGACGCGCGCACCGGCGCCAAGCGCAACGTCAACCCGCCGATCCCGCTCGATAAAGAAGGCAAACCCGCACGCCCGGCCGATCTGGGCTACAAACCCGAGCACATCGCCGTCATCAAGCGCGCGTTGGAGGAAGTGCCCATCGCCGGCACGTCGGCGCGCGCCTTCGCCGGCGCCGGCTATGCGAGCGCAGGCAAGACCGGCACCGCGCAAGTGTTCACGGTGAAACAGACAGAAAAGTACGACGCCAAGCGCGTGGCCGAGCATCTGCGCGATCACGCCTGGTACATGGCCTACGCGCCGGCGGCCAACCCCAAAATTGCGGTCGCGATACTGGTCGAGAACGGTGGTTTTGGCTCGCAATCAGCCGCACCGATTGCGCGCCTGCTGTTCGACTACGCGTTGCTCGGCAAGAAGCCGGTCAAGCCCGGCCCCGCGCCCTTCCTTGCGCCCAAGGCCGGCACAACGGATGACGAAGAGGGAGACTGAAGCGTGATCAAGCGCGCAGCCCATTTCCTCTTTGGCGATCTCGATGGCAGCCTGATGCTCGTGGTCGCCTGCCTGGTGTTGTTCGGCCTCACGGCCTTGTTCTCCGCCACCTACGACTCACCGGGGCGCTTCTACGACCAGTTGCGCAACATCGCGGTGGCGCTGCTGATCATGTGGATCGCCGCGCACATTCCCCCGCAAACCCTGATGCGCGCCGCGGTGCCGGTGTATTTGATCGGTGTAGCCTTGCTAGCCGCGGTGTTCCTGTTTGGCGTCACCAAGAAGGGCGCGACGCGCTGGCTGAGTCTCGGTGTCACGGTGATTCAACCCTCGGAGATCATGAAGATCGCGATGCCGCTGATGATCGCCTGGTACTTTCACCGCCACGAAGCCCTGGTGCGAGTGCGTGATTACGCGGCTGCCGCGGTGCTGTTGCTGGTGCCGGTGCTGTTGATCGCCAAGCAACCGGACCTCGGTACCGCCATCCTCGTGCTCGCGGCCGGCATGTACGTGATTTTTTTCGCTGGCCTGTCGTGGAAGCTGATCGTGCCGGTGCTGGTGGCCGGTGTGCTCGCCACCGCCAGCCTGATCTATTTTGAGGACGATGTTTGTCAGCCCAGCTTGTCGTGGCCGGGTTTGAAGGACTATCAGAAGAACCGCATTTGCACGCTGTTAGACCCCACCACCGACCCGCTCGGCAAAGGCTTTCACACAATCCAATCCACGATTGCGGTGGGCAGCGGTGGCCTCACCGGCAAGGGCTGGTTGAAGGGCACGCAAACGCACCTGGAGTTCATCCCCGAGCGCCACACCGATTTCATTTTTGCTGTCTACGCTGAAGAGTTTGGCTTCCTCGGCAACCTTGTGTTGCTGCTGCTCTACAGTTGGCTGATCCTGCGCGGGCTGATGATTGCGGCGAACGCCCCGACGTTTTTTGCACGCCTGCTGGCAGGCGCGATCACCATGATCTTTTTCACCTACGCCTTCGTCAATCTGGGCATGGTAAGTGGCGTCTTACCGGTAGTGGGCGTGCCATTGCCGTTTGTGAGTTACGGCGGCACGGCCCTCGTCACCCTGTTTCTGGGCATCGGCATTTTGATGAGCATTCAAAAGCATCGCAAGCTGGTGCAGACCTAGACGCCATGACTCCGACCGAAACCGCACCACAACCAGCGCCGCGTCCAGCGCCGCAGCCAGCAGCCACTCTGCCGGATCTGCCGCAGGCCGTCACGCGCTTCGTCAACCACGTGCTCGGCCAGCATGCGTGGGCACGCACCACACTGCGCGCGCACGCGGGGCGCCGGGTGAAGCTGAGCGCAGCGCCGGTTACTTTATTCTGGACGATCACGTCAGAAGGCTTGGTGGAAGCCATTCTTCAAGAGAATGCCGCCAAGAGTAGCTCCCACCAAGGTGTGCAGGCCGATGCCTCTGGGTATTCTGGGGCTGGCGCTGGTGCGTCCGGTGCGTCCGGCGCGGCCGCTGCGGCCACCCCGGCGCCCGCATTCGATGTCTCCCTCACCATCCCCCTCGCCAGCCTGCCGCAGTTCGCACTCGACGCCGATGCCGCCATGAAAAGCGTGCGCATCGAAGGCGACGCAGAACTTGCGCAAGTGCTCGGCCAACTCGCGCGTGAGGTGCGCTGGGACGCCGAAGACGACCTCGCCCGCCTCACCGGCGGCGCAGCCGCGCACAGCCTGATGCAAGGCGCAAAGTCCCTGCGCACCTACGCACTCGATGCCTCGCAACGCTGGCAGGAGACCGTCAGTGCCTTCCTGCTCGACGAAGACCCCACGCTGGTGCGGCGCAGCGCGGGCGAGCAATTCGCGCGCGATGTCAGCGCCTTGCGCGATGACACTGCACGGCTGGAGAAGCGCCTGGAGCTGATGGAAGCGCGATCACGCGATTGAGCAGAGCGCGCATTGCTTAAATGTTGACCTGCACCAGCGGTCTTGACAGTAGGATCAGGCCGGCGCTTCAACCCAAACACCGTTTCGTTGATGCGCTCAAATCCGCGCCACACCCCAACTTTGTCAAGCACCGGATTGAGCACATTGGTGACCGAGCAGTAGTGGGTGTCTTTCTGCCCGCTGTGATGACGCGCATGATGGCGTTGTGTTTGCAGCAGCTTGATCTTTTGCAAAAACGTGACCAGGGCGCCGTTTTCGCGCGGGTTGCGGTGCGCCCATTTGTGAATCTGGTTGGCGTTGATGGCGATGAAAACAAACAGCCAGACATGCCAGGTCAAGAGCTGCATTGCCCATGCGCCTGCAATCACCAGCACGCCGATGGCGAGCAGGTCCCATGAGCTTTCCAGCCAGGTGCGCTCGACAAAGGCGCGCGGGCGGATGTGGTGTTCGATGTTGGCACCGGCAATCAGTTTGCCGATGATCGGCGTGTCCTTGCGCGCATAGGCGTCCTCCGCCCAATGCACGAAGCCTGAAACAAAGTCAGCGGCGAGGATGGTGGCGGTGCCTTGAACAAGGATGTTCATGATGTGTGGGAGAGATGCCGCCGCTGGCCCAATTCCCGCTATCTGCTTCATTGGCCCGCGCTGGGTTGCTGCACGGTGATGGTCTCGATGGCAGGGGCCAGCGGTGGCATTGCTCCGGGTCTGTCCTTTCTCGGGTGGCGGGAGGGAAAAATGCAACGCACACTGCGTTGCTGGACGCATTCTTCGATTGCCGCCGCTGCGCCGCAATCGCGAGGCGCAAGGTAGTGCCGGGTGCTACCGGCAGATGCGCGGCTTGCGCTCAATCTGCTGTTCCGCCGCAGGGCTGCCGTGGGCACATCGGTTAAAGTCCCTGCTCCGTTTGCCTCTCAAGACCCGTTTCATCGCGGGCCACACCGTGTTGCGCGCGTTCCGCCTTCTGAAGATTTTTTCCATCGCGTACCGCTTCGGGCTGGACGAATTTTTCATGGCCGCGGCCAAGCCCGGCTGGCCCAAATCGTTGTATCAAGCCGTGTTTGGCGGGCGCACGTTTGCCGCGCCACGTGGCGTGCGCTTGCGTGAAGCGCTGGAAACCCTCGGACCGATCTTTGTCAAGTTCGGCCAGGTGCTGTCGACGCGGCGCGACCTGATGCCGGCTGATCTCGCCGACGAACTGGCGCGTCTGCAAGACCGGGTACCACCGTTTGATTCGGCGATTGCCGAGCGCGAAATCGAGCGTGCGCTGGGGCAGGCGCCGTCTCAATTGTTCCGCGAGTTCGACCGCGTGCCAGTGGCGAGCGCGTCGATTGCGCAAGTGCATTTCGCAGTGCTGCACGATGGCCGCGAGGTGGCGGTCAAGGTGTTGCGCCCCGGCATGCTGCCGGCCATCGAAAGCGATCTGGCGCTCATGGGCGTGGCCGCGACCCTGATCGAAGCCTGGTGGGCGGATGGCAAGCGCTTAAAGCCGCGCGAAGTGGTAGCCGAGTTCGACATGTACTTGCATGACGAGCTCGACTTGATTCGCGAGGCCGCGAATGCCAGTCAATTGCGGCGCAATTTTTTGCCCTCCGGCGTGCGCGGTCATTTGCTGATGGTGCCGGAGATTTACTGGGACTACTGCCGCCCTACCGTGATGACGATGCAGCGCATGCACGGCATTCCGATCAGCCAGATGGCCAAGCTCAAAGCTGCGAACATCGACCTCAAAAAGCTTTCGCGCGATGGCGTCGAGATTTTCTTCACACAGGTGTTTACCGACGGCTTTTTTCACGCCGACATGCACCCTGGCAACATTCTGGTGTCGGACGCCGCCGAATCACTGGGCCGCTATGTGGCGCTGGACTTTGGCATCGTCGGCACGCTCTCGGAGCACGACAAGGATTACCTCGCGAAGAACTTTCTGGCGTTTTTCAATCGCGACTATCACCGCGTCGCCACCCTGCATGTCGAATCGGGCTGGGTGCCGCGCAATACCAATGTCGAGGCGCTGGAGGGCGCCGTGCGCGCCTGCTGCGAGCCAATCTTCGACAAGCCT
The DNA here is from genome assembly GCA_031430015.1 of Burkholderiales bacterium. Lineage (GTDB taxonomy): Bacteria > Pseudomonadota > Gammaproteobacteria > Burkholderiales > JAEUOS01 > CANJDH01. Next base: position 1,616 of record JANPAR010000007.1, on the reverse strand, counting down.
CTGCACGAAATTTCGCTCGGGCAGGTGCTGCTGCGCTTATTCCAAACCTCGCGCCGATTCAATGTCGAAATACAGCCGCAACTGGTGCTGCTGCAAAAAACGCTCCTCAATGTCGAAGGCTTGGGGCGCGAGCTTGATCCCGAACTCGACCTCTGGGCCACCGCCAAACCCTATCTCGAAACCTGGATGCGCGAGCAACTCGGCTGGCAGGGCTTTGCCAAAAATCTGGAGAAGGAAGCGCCGTATTTCGCCAAGATGATTCCGCAATGGCCGCGCCTGATCACGCAGGTGCTGGAGCACGCGAGTGCGGGGCGGGATGAGGGTGCATTCAAGCGTCTTGCCGAAGAGCAGCGCCGCACCGATCAGCGTCTGACGTGGATCACCAGCGCGCTCATTGCGCTGGCGGCGTGGCAAGTCTGGTTGTGGTTTCGTCTGTGATTCGTTGCCCGCTTATGCGATGGGTGTTGGCCGTACCAATGCTCGCGTTGTTGTTCGCCTGCCTGTTCTCAGCGGGTTCCGCGCGCGCTCAGCCCACGGCACCCGCACTATTGCTGGCCAACGAGTACCACGCCGGGCTGGATGTCAGCCGCTATCTGGTCAGCGAAAAATTCGACGGCGTGCGCGCGGTGTGGGATGGCAAGACCCTGCGTTTTCGCAGCGGGCGTGAAGTGATGGCGCCAGCGTGGTTCGCAGCCAAGCTGCCGCCCACGCCGCTCGATGGCGAGCTCTGGCTCGAGCGCGGCAAATTTGACGAACTCTCCGGCATCGTGCGCAAGCTGCAGCCGGTGGACGAAGAATGGCGCCGCGTGCGCTATCTGATTTTCGAGTTGCCCGATGCGGCGGGCACGTTTGCCGAGCGCTACACGCGCATCGTTGAGTTGGTGCGTCAGACCAACTGGCCGCCCTTGCAAGCTGTAGAGCAAGTGCGTGTGCCGAACAAGCGCGCCCTCGACGCCAAACTCGCTGCCACCGTAAAGAGTGGCGGCGAAGGCCTAATGCTGCATTTGGCTGACGCGCCTTACGCGACTGGGCGCAGCGACGTGCTGGTGAAGATGAAGCCCTTGCGTGATACCGAAGGCATCGTCACCGCTCATCTGCCGGGCAAGGGCAAGTACACCGGCATGATGGGTGCGCTGCGCATCAGGACGCCCGATGGCCGCAGCTTCAAGTTGGGCACCGGCTTCACCGATGCACTGCGTAAAAATCCGCCGCCGGTAGGCAGCACAGTGACCTATACCTATCGTGAGTTGACCAAGAGCGGGTTGCCAAGGTTTGCAAGTTTTTTGCGCGTGCGCGAAGACCCTTGAACATGCAAATTGGTCATGCATCCTTCGCTTTGAGGCGCACCTACCAAGGCTATTTGGGCATCGAGGCGATGAAACCCGCTCTGGAAGCCATTCTCCGCGCATTGCATATGCGATGTGGCCTTCGTATAATTTGCCGCCCTTCTTGTTTCACTGCGTAGCCAACCTCGTTTAGCCCACCCCTGCGCCGCCCGCCATGCTGATCGGTTTTGTCACCCTCTATCTGTTGGTCTCGGTGGGCATCGGCTTGTACGCCGCCACCAAGGTTCACAACACCAAAGACTTTGCGGTAGCCGGGCGCAGCCTGCCGCT
>JANPAR010000006.1:0-9030 GCA_031430015.1 Burkholderiales bacterium | reverse complement strand
ACCGGGTACGTGAAGCACTGGCCTTGCTGGTGCTGGTGAAGGTGCGCTGGCAATCGATTCTGGCGGGGCTGGACGAGACGGTCGGGGCCAAGGCTGTCGGGCTGTTTGCCCTTGGCATGCGCTCAAGCGTCGAGAGCATGCCGCCCGAGCAGACGATTTTTTCGATGGTGCAGAACCACACCATCCGCATTTCGTGGAAAGAGGAGTTGCGCGCGCCGCTCGAAGAGCTGTTTGGCGGCGCCGCCTACCTGCCGATCTTCAAGGCGCTCGAAGGCGTACACAAGCAAGTGCTGTCGGGCCGCGCCTGGGTGGCGCTGCACATGCATGCCGGTGATGGCAACGTGCACACCAACATCCCCGTCAACTCCGACAACTACGAGATGCTGCAGGAGGCCAACACCGCGGTGGCGCGCATCATGAAGCTGGCGCGCTCACTCGGTGGAGTGATCTCGGGCGAGCACGGCATCGGCATCACCAAGCTCGAATACCTTGAAGAATCCGAGATCGCAGCGTTTCGCGGCTACAAGGAAAAGGTCGACCCGGACGGGCGCTTCAACAAAGGCAAGCTCATGGCCGGGGGCGACATGCACCGCGCCTACACGCCGTCGTTCAACCTGCTGGGCACGGAATCGCTGATTCTGGAGCAATCCGAAATCGGCGCGATTGCCGATTCGGTCAAAGACTGCCTGCGCTGCGGCAAATGCAAGCCGGTGTGCGCGACCCATGTGCCGCGCGCCAACCTGCTCTACAGCCCGCGCAACAAAATTCTGGCGACCTCGCTCTTGATTGAGGCGTTCTTGTATGAAGAGCAGACGCGGCGCGGCGTGTCGGTCAAGCACTTCGAAGAGTTCAGTGACATCGCCGAGCATTGCACCGTGTGCCACAAGTGCCTGACACCCTGCCCGGTGGACATCGACTTCGGCGACGTGTCGATCAACATGCGCAACATGCTGCGCAAGCTCGGGCAGAAGAAGTTCAACCCCGGCACGGCGATGACGATGGCGTATCTGAACGCCACCAACCCGGCCAAGATCAAGCTCATCAAACTGTTTCTGATCGACATCGGGTTCAAGGTGCAGCGCTTTGCCTTTGGCCTGGCGCGCGGCACACGGCTCGCGCGCATCCAGACGCGGCGGCCGCCGGCAACAGTGGGCAAGGCGCCGATCAAGGAACAGATCATCCATTTCATCAACAAGCCGATGCCCAAGGGGCTGCCCAAGAAGACCGCGCGCGCCCTGTTGGGGGTGGAAGACGAATCGATCGTGCCGATCATCCGCAATCCGAAACTCGCGCAGGACGACCAGGTAGCTGTGTTTTACTTCCCCGGTTGCGGCTCGGAGCGATTGTTCTCGCAAGTCGGCCTCGCCACCCAGGCGATGCTGTACCACGTGGGTGCGCAGACGGTGCTGCCGCCGGGTTACCTGTGCTGCGGCTACCCGCAAACCGCCAGCGGCAACCACGACAAGGGCCAGGAGATCACCACCAACAACCGGGTGCTGTTCCACCGTGTGGCCAATACGCTCAACTACCTGGACATCAAGACCGTCATCGTGTCCTGCGGCACCTGCATGGATCAGCTGCAGAAATACGAATTCGAAAAGATATTCCCCGGTTGCCGGCTGCTCGACATTCACGAGTATTTGCTGGAAAAGGGCGTCAGGCTCAATGGCATGAACGGTACGCGCTACATGTATCACGACCCCTGCCACACGCCGATGAAGACTTACAAGCCGGCCGAAGTGGTTGAAAAGCTGATGGGCCAGAAGGTCGCGTTGAACGAGCGCTGCTGCGGCGAATCGGGCACGCTCGCGGTGACCAGGCCGGATGTCTCGACCCAGGTGCGCTACCGCAAGGAAGAGGAAATGCGCAAGGGTGAAGACAAGATCCGCGCCGACGGCTTCAAGGGCGAGGTCAAGATCCTCACCTCGTGTCCGTCGTGCCTACAGGGCCTGTCGCGGTTTCGCACCGATGTCGATGTCGACGCCGACTACATCGTGGTCGAGATCGCCAAGGCGACGCTGGGCGAGAACTGGCTGCCCGAGTATGTGGCGCGCGCCAACAGCGGCGGCATCGAGCGGGTGCTGCTTTAGGCACATGGCGGTGCGCTGCGTGTGTGCCGCAGCCTGCTCAGGCGCGGCCCGCAATCCGTTGGTACCCAACGCTTTCAGGGCTAAACCTGCCACGAGCCGCATCCTGTGCGTCTGTCAGGGAACTTGCCTTGGTTGATTGCGGTACGATGTACGATTCGCGTTCTACCGTTCCCGCAACACGCCCACTTTTGATTGTCCATGCCCATTCAATTTGATCTGCCCGCCCCTGACCCTGCTGCCAAGCCGCCCGCTTTCTCCACAGCGAAGGAGTGCGCGGACTGGATCGAGGCGCTGCCGCTGACCAACTCGGCCACTGCACAGTTGCAGTTGTCCAATCAGCTTGAGTTGATCGCCACTGCCGCGCTCAAGCCTGCCGTGTTGTTCGAGATACTCGAATCCCTGCGCGAGCCGTTCGGCTTTGTGCAGTCCGAGATGGCAAAAAAGTACGTGCATCGCGCGCTGCCACTCGCTGATCTTGAACTGACTGCGCGCAACAACAGCTTGCTGGCGTGGCAGGCCTATCGCACCGCCGCGCTGGTGTGTGTGCAGTCGCTGCTCGACGGCGCGCGTGATCTCAAGAGCGTGGCCGCCACCGTCTGCCACCGCGCGCTCGACGCGCACGCGCGCATGATGATCGATCAGGCACGTACCAACTGCGAAGCCACTGCGGCCGATTGGAAAATGCTGCACACCCTCTACCGCGCCGCAGAAGAACTTGGCGTCGAAGGGGAGAAAGTGAAAGACCCGCTCTCGCGCGAGGCGCCGGTGTCGCACTGCATGGCGGTGTACGCGCAGCCAGTGCTGGTGACTATCGGCTCCTACAACGAATGGACTGCGCGGCAGTCGGCAATGATTTTGCGCTGGCTGGAGCGCTGGTCAACCAAGATCAGCATTACTTCCACACCACCCGCAGCGCCGGTGAAGCCACCGGTGTTGACCGATACCAATTCGGAGCGCGGCGGCTTTCGCATTGCCGAAGGCACGGCGGGGGCACCCGCGGCGAGCGCCGCAGCAGGCACCGCAGCAGGCACATCGGCAAGCGCACCAGCCACGCCGGTGTTGGGCGCCGGCACCCGCTACATCGACATTGGCGATGTGTCGCTGTCGATCAAGAATCGCGTGATCCTGCTGCGCAAGGGCGAGACGCCGGTCAATCTGGGATTGGGTGAAGACTGCGTCATGCCGCATTGTGAGCAGCAACTCATCACGCTCTATCAGCATTGGTGTGATGGCCGCGTGGACCGCAACGCCGCGCGCCGCCCTTCTACCAGCGACACCCTGGTCGCGGTGGGGCTGGAGGTGATGCACTATTACCTCTCGGGAAAACCGTTCAAGCAGCCCGGTATCCCCACCGAGTTGACTGCCAAGCAGCGCGCCGAGATCGCTACCTTTGGGCGCATTGCCACGCGTGACGAAGACGAGTACAGCCAGATACATGGTTATGCGATGGAGCAGTGGCAACTGCGCGACGAGAGTCTGGCCGGCATGCGCATGGTGCGCGCCAAGGCCGTGCATGGCCACCGCATCGCGGCCGGCACCTTGCTGGCGGCGCGGCCGACCGGCGCCAAAATGTTCATGCTCGGCACGGTGCGCTGGGTGCAGTGGCTCACCGATGACCAGATCATGGCGGGGGTGCGCGCCATCCCCGGCACGCCGATGCCGGTGGGGTTGCGCCCCACCGGCATCAACGCTGCCAAGGAAAAATTTCATCAAGGCTTTTTGATGCCTGCGGTGGAGATGCTCAAGACGCCTGACTCGGTGCTGATGCCGGCCGGCTGGTTCAAGACCGGCAAGGTGCTTGAAGTCCATGCCGACAAGCCGTGGCGCATCACGCTGCTCGATCTGATTGAGCGCGGTGGCGAATTCGAGCGCTGCACCTATGGCGGCGCCGCGTAAACCAATCGACCGTAAACCCGGCACCGCAGTAAAGTGCGCTGCCGCCACGCAGACATACGACAGTCCAAAACACGACACGCCGTCACAACACCAGAGGGAGCAGGATCATGGGTCTCAAGGACATGCTGTTTGGCAAGAAGGAAGCCGCCAACAAGGTTACCTACCGTGAAGAAGTGAAGAAAGCCGTCGCCGACGGCAAGCTCACCGCCGACAAAATGGCGCGCCTCGAAAAGCTCAAGACCGAGCTTGATGTGACTGCGGCTTCGCAAGACTTCACCATGGTGCGGCGCGAGCAGTATCAGACAGCGGCCGATGCGATGATGAAGCAGGGTGCGCTCTCGGAAGCGGAAGAGAAAGAATTGCAGCGCATCCAGGCCTTCCTCGGCCTCAAGGATCAGCAGATCGCGCAGACCAAGGTCGAGCTTGGGCGCATGCGCATCCTCACCGACATGCGCGCGGGCAAGTTTCCGGAAATTTCGGCGCAAAACGTGGTCATGCGCGGCCTCAAGCTGGCTGAAGGCGAGATTGCGCACTGGGCGGAGATCGCAATAGCGCTGGAAGGGGACGACCCGGGGGGGGCAGCGGGGGTCGGACTCAAATTGCCGCCCAAAGTCGCCTATCAGCCCGGATCGGCGGCACCGTATACGCTGCCGCTCAAGGGAGCGACGCCGATGGCGGAAGGCCACCTCATCATGACGAGCGTGCGCTTCGTCATGAAGGGCGCAGACAAGATCACCTCGTTTGCCTACGACAAGCCCGAAGAAATCAATCTGTACAAGGACGGTGTGCGCTTGCGCATGGGCAAAGGGCGCGCCATTCTGTTCAAGTTCCGCAGCCTGGAGAGTGCCGACTACATTGGACTGTTGATCGCCCGCGGTCTCAACCCCGAATTGTTTGGCCCTGGCGGTCAAGCCACCGAGTCGCTCGACTTTAGTTGAGGCGATGACTGGTCATTCGCGCGCACTTTCGACGTCGCAGCCAATGACCTCTCTAAACGAATAGCGAGTAACGAAGCACGTCAAAAGCCGCCTCCAGGGCGGCGTCGTGCTTGGCACCGGCGCGGCAGCGCATTGGCACCGGTCCACCAGTACATCGCGCCACACCACCGCATCCGCGCCAGCACCAACCGTTCGTCGGTCAATGTGGCTCCGCGTGCACAAGTACCGCTCACTGCCGTGACATTTGTCACGAGCCTTACAAATCCTTTCGAAAGTGCGCTTGCGGCGCGTGCCGCATCAGGCTTAGTATGCCATTGTCATATCATGGCAAGCGTGCCGCAGATACCGGTGATGCGCTTTCCGCCATTGCATTGGAGATCAATATGTTGCACAGTGAATTTATGCTTAACCAGCGTCCGGCTGTCGGGGACGCACACGCCGCGCGTGCCTGGCTGCGCGAACTGCCGCTCACCGATGCGCGCGCCGCGCATCATGCACTTGAATCGCTGCTCGATGCGCTTGAAGACAACGGGCTGGGTTTGCGCAAGCGCCTCGACATTCTGGAAACCATTCGTACCCAGCGCGTCGAGGTTGATGCGCAATACGGGCAACGCTACGCCGGCAAGGCGCTGCCGCTGGCCCAAGCCGAGCGCGCCGCCTATGTCCATGCTGCGTCACTGTGGCAAAAGCTCGAATCCTGCTATTGGCAATGCGCGCGTTCCGCGGCGGCGGGGGACGGCACTTTGCGCTCGCATCTTGCACTGTGTCTGGCGCGCGCCGCTGACCTTGCCTGCGAACGCATCAAGGGTACCCTGCGCGCCGGGCAGGCTCTCGACGGCAGCGCAGCGGCGGCGCTGGCACAGTACGCATCGGCGGCGCGCGCGCACGGCGTGCTTGATTCGAAGGTACCTGACAGCCTGCATCCGAAACACACCGTGACCGTGGCCTCAGTGCAGCAGCGCGCACTGCTGCTGGCACTCACTGGCACCAGCGGCGGATCGCTGCCCGGCCGCGAGCGCGAGTGCGCGTTTGAGCTGGCCACAATCTGGGAGAGCAAACTCGCCGTCAATTGGATGCCCTCGGGCCTCACGCGCGCGCTCACGCGCGAAGACCTGCCGCCATCGGATGAACCTGCGCGTCAGCGCATCCGCATCCTGCATCAGGGCGGGCAGATTTATTTTATGGACGTGACCGCGCTGTCGCGCAGCCTGCGCAAACGGATTCATCTGTTGGGGCTGGGCAAGGGCGCGAGCGAGTTGAAACTGCCTGCATCGTTTCCGTCGGGCGGAGCGGACAAACTGCTCACGCGCTTGCACGGTCTCTGGTGCGCAGAAGATTTCGGACGCCGTTACCCGCGCACCACACCGGCCACCTTGCCTGCATCTGCCGCCGGAGCTGGTACCGCCGACCTCACCGTGGCGCCCTGCTCGGCAGCAGGCGGGTTTGACGCAATGGTCTGCCTCATCAGTGGCGATCCGTTCACAGCGAACGAAGAAGCCGGTGCCACCAGCCGCAGCCGCTTTAACGAAATGTTCGTGTTTCAGGGCGGCGGCCACATGCGCCGCGACCGCCAGGTGCGCGAGGCGCAGCAACAGTTCGAGTCCTGGCGCAGCCTCGATCACAGCGCGGGCGGTGCGCGCATGGGCCGAGCGTACGGCGGTGGCGCGCGTTGCAAGCCGGGGCAGCTCTTTGCGTTGCGCAGCACCGCGAGCGGCAGCGACAGCACGGCGCAATTGGCCGAATTGCGCTGGTGTGCCGAGCAACCTGCGGGCGCCGCGGGTGTCTCGGGTGCCAGTGGTACCGCTGATGCCGCCGGCGGCGCCAGCACGCTCGAAGCCGGCATTGAACTGCTCGCGCCCGCACCCACTGCCGTGGCAGTGCGCCTCACCGGCATCAACGCCGCCGGTGCACAGCGCTGGACAGCGGCTTTTTTATGCGGCGGCGAAGCAGAGGGGCGCGTACTGATCACGCCGCAGGGCTGGTACAAGCCGGGCCGCACCATCGAAATACAGATGGGTAAAGAGACTCAACGCTGGTTGCTCGGCCCGCTCAAACGGCGTGGCACTGATTTCGAAATGATTGAGGCGGCGCACACGCCCTGAGCCGTCCCGGGTCACAGGTGCAGGCAGCACCACTGCAAAAACAGAATGACGCTGCGAGTATCAGTGGGTGCCTGCGGGTACAATCGTCGCCCATCATGGCCGGACTCACCAAAGACTCACCGCTCCCCACCGATATCAAGGTGCATCAGAAGAGTCGCCGCCTCGAAGTGGCGTTTTCGGATGGTGCGCGCTTCGATTATTCGTTCGAATTCTTGCGCGTGATGAGCCCTTCCGCCGAAGTGCGCGGCCATGGGCCGGGGCAGGAAACCTTGCAAGTGGGCAAGCGCGATGTGGATCTGAGCGCGGTCGAGCCGGTCGGCAATTACGCGCTGCAACCCACGTTCTCCGACGGTCATGCCACCGGCATTTACTCGTGGGATTACCTCTACGACATCGGCATCCATCATGACACGCTGTGGGCCGACTACGAGAAGCGTCTGGCCGAGGCCGGCGCATCGCGCGACACCGTGCCGGGGGCTGCGGCCAAACCGGCGACGCACAGCCATCATCACGCGCCACTGCATGCAGTGGCTGCACAGGGTGCAAGCGCCGGGGCAGCACCAAAAGCCGCATCCAAGGCAGTGCCCGCTACTCCCGCATTGGTCGCACCCCTGGGCACCAAGCACAAGCTGTGACCGGCACGGCCTGACGCCCTCCCGTCCGCGAAGCCGCTTGCTCATCCAGCCAGTCACGCGCCGCTGCCCGCACACCTCATGAGCGACACCCACTTCGGCTACCAGACCGTCCGCGAGGCAGACAAGGCGGCGAAGGTGCGCGAAGTGTTCGCGTCGGTCGCGCAGAAATACGATGTGATGAACGACCTGATGTCGCTCGGGCTGCATCGTGCGTGGAAGACCTTTGCGATTGCCCAATCCGGAGCGCGCCCCGGTCAGCGCGTACTCGATGTGGCCGGCGGCACGGGTGATCTCGCACTCGCATTTGCGCGCGCGGTCAATGCCGGCAGCGTGGGTGCGGCAGGCGGGCGCGGAGGGAGCCACACTGCCAGCGGCTCTGCGCCACAACGCGCTGTACAGGACGAACCGCGTGGCGAGGTGATCCTCACCGACATCAATGGTTCGATGCTCGGCACCGGCCGCGACCGCCTCACCGACAAGGGCCTGTCTGTGCCGGCAGTGCAGTGCGATGCCGAGAAGCTGCCGTTCCCCGATGATTACTTCGATATCGTCAGCGTCGCCTTCGGTTTACGCAACATGACGCACAAGGACAAGGCGCTGAGGGAAATGCAGCGCGTGGTCAAACCTGGCGGGCGATTGCTGGTGCTGGAATTTTCCAAGGTGTGGGCGCCGCTCAAGGGGCCGTATGACCTCTACTCGTTCAGCCTCTTGCCGTGGCTCGGCAAAAAAGTGGCGAACGATGATGCGAGCTACCGCTACTTGGCCGAGTCGATCCGCATGCATCCGGATCAGGACACGCTCAAACAAATGATGACCAGCGCTGGCTTTGACCGCGTTGACTATTTCAATCTCGCCGCCGGTGTTGTGGCGCTGCATCGCGGATTCAAATACTGACATGCTCCTCTTGACGCGCGCTGCTCCGGCAGCGATCGCCTTGTGGTTGAGCGCCTGCGGCGCGCTCAATCCGTTCGGCAGTTCGCGCACCGAGCCATCCCCGCGCAGTGCGCCACCAGGCGCAACCGCAGGCAGAGGCGTGCCTGCCCCGGCGCCAGTGGTGCAGCGGCGTGGAGGCGCCTACTACCAGGACGACGGCCCCGGCGACAACCCGCCACCGAATCTCGAATCGATACCCGACGCGGTGCCGAAACCTGAGCCACTGCACCGGGGCGCCAACCGGACCTACAGCGTGTTCGGCAAAACCTACACCCCGGATGTGAGTGGCCGGCCTTATCAAGCGCGCGGTATCGCGTCATGGTATGGGAAAAAATTTCATGGGCAGCGCACATCGAGTGGCGAACGCTACGACATGTACGCCATGACCGCCGCCCACCCCACCCTACCCATTCCCAGCTATGTGCGCGTAACGAAT
>JANPAR010000005.1:0-70823 GCA_031430015.1 Burkholderiales bacterium | reverse complement strand
TGAAATCAACCACGCATAGCGCGTCTCCACTCAATATCAAGACGATTCGGTTGGTCTACGAACCGATTGCCGCCAACAAAATCCAGATCAGGCGGTCCGCCCAAGGCTTTACACCGACGATTACCGAAGCGGACAAGGCGCTGGCCGTGCACAACGCGCTTGCGGGCGATGTCCCGTCCGTAGTTGAAGGTTGAGTTGGTGGTTGAAGCAGTCGCGGGCCCAGAATGCGGGTTCTCGACATCCTCAACCTGAACCATAGAAAGCTCAACCACCATGATGAAGTCTACTCGCAAGCACGGCACGGTCAAACTGCAAATCGTCGACAAGAAGCTTTGGGCAGCACTGCAAGCGCAACCGCTGTTGCAAGCCAACCCGCAGTCAGCACTGCCGCTGCTCTCAATGATCGGACGAGCGCAACTCTCGATTGAAGACCTGCCCGGTCAAATGTCGCGCCAGTTTGTCGAACCACTGCTGGTGATGGCCGCCGAATCGGTGGCCGGCCCCAAGCACCCCGGCAAACGGGACCGAGAAGTGCGCTGGCACGGCAAACCAGGCGGACTGATTCATCTGGGCACGTCCAAGCTCAGAGTGGCCCGTCCGCGCCTGCGCGGCCCGAAAGGAGAAGTTGCCTTGCCTGGCTATGCCGCCATGGCTGGAGACGCAGCGCTGTCACACCGCATCGCTGCGGTCGGGGTTGATGCAGCTGGCGTCAAACGCCTGCTGGGCCTTGTTTCGGGTTCGAGCGAGAACGCCAAGGTGGTCAAGGACTTGCTGGCGTCCCTGGCTGATCGAGGGGTTGATCTGAACCTGCCGCGTCTGTGGGTGATTGACGGCTCGAAAGCCTTGCGTGCTGCGATTGAACAAAAGTGCGGTGATGCCGCCCGGGTCCAGCGCTGCCGGATTCACAAGATGCGCAACGTCACCGAGCGGCTGCCCAAGGACAAGTCAGCACAGACCCGCTGGGTGATGGTGCAGGCGCTCAAGGGCGATGCGGATGAAGGCGTCAGGAAACTCAAGGCCCATGCCGTGCATCTGAAGCCCAAGTATCCTGATGCGGCGGCGAGTCTGCTCGAACGACTTGAAGAGACGTTTACGATCAACAAGCTGGGGGTGACCGGTGAACTGGCGCGCTGCCTGGCAACGACCAACATCATCGAGTCGCCCAATTCGGCGGTGCGACGTGTCAGTGGCCGTGTGACCCGCTATCGTGATGTCAGCATGGCGATGCGCTGGGTGGCTGCCGGTTTCCTGGAGGCCGAGAGGTCGTTCAAACGCTTGCGCGGTTACAAGCAAATCGCTGCGCTTGTCCGTGCCATGCGGCCTGCGCCTGTCCTGTCGAAAAAAGCCGCATAATCATTTCTGCCACCGGCTCAACCTTCAACTGCGGGCGGGACATCGCCCGAGTCGACCGGTATCGAAAAGCAGTAAACCCGCAACATCATTGACCCAGGAGAAACCATCATGCCTTTGACCGACCTTAACCACTATCTGGTGCGCGCCAACAATCTGGAAAAGACCAAGCAGTTTTACTGCGACGCGCTGTCGCTGACCGAAATGCCGCGCCCCACTTTTCCGTTCCCCGGCTACTGGCTCGGGCGTGACGACAAAATCTGGGTGCATATGGCACCGCACGGCATTCCCAATTCCGACATTTATTATCGCGGCACGCCCAAGCACGCCGCCATCGACAACTCCGGCGTGATCGACCACATCGCCTTCGGTGCGCAAGACCCGGAAGAATTCCGCACCCGCTTCACCGGCATGAAGTGCGACTGGTGGGCGCGCGCCCAGCCCGACTTCGATCTGTTTCAAATGTTTGTGCGCGACCCTGACGGCCTCACGCTTGAGCTCAATTTCTTCAACGTAGGCAAGATGCCGGACTGGGCCGAGAACTACAACGACATGCCGCGCGTGAACTGACGCGCAACACCGGAATGAGCGCGTGGGCGCGCTCCACTGCTTCGGCATAGGTGACGCCGGAGAAATTCGTGCGGTGCATGGGCGCATTCATGTCATGTCACTTTCGGCATGTCGTTGTAGTTCTCGGCCCAGTCCGGCATGGTCTTGAGGTCGAAGAAGTTGAGCTCAAGCGTGAGGCCATCAGGGTCGCGCACGAACATCTGGAACAGATCGAATTCGGGCAGGGCACGCGCCCACCAGTCGCACTTCATCGTGGTGAAGCGGGTGCGAAATTCTTCCGGGTCCTTGGCACCAAAGGCGACGTGATCGATCACGCCGGAATTGTCGAGTGCGGCGTGCTTGGGCGTGCCGCGATAGTAAATCTCGGAATTCGGAATGCCGTGCGGCGCCATGTGTACCCAAATCTTGTCCTCGCGCCCGAGCCAGTAGCCGGGGAAGGGAAACGTGGGGCGCGGCATTTCGGTCAGCGAGAGTGCGTCGCAATAGAACTGTTTGGTCTTTTCCAGATCGTTGGCGCGCACCAGATAGTGGTTGAGGTCGGTCAAGGGCATGGTGTTCTCCTGTGAATTTGCGGAAGGTGGTGATGGCTGTTCGCATGCGGCGCACGCACTTACGCTGCATCGGATGCGATGGAGTTGCGCAATTACTGTTTTTCGATTCCCGTGGTCTCGACCACATTTTTCCACTTGGCAATTTCGCTCACCAGGAGATCACGCAAATTTTCCGGTGTGCCGCCACGCGCGTCAATGCCGAACTCCTGAAATTTGTCGCGAATGTCTGGCTGCGCCAGCGCTGCAATGATTTCACGATTGAGGCGGTCGATGACCAGACGCGGTGTTTTGGCCGGCGCGGCAATGCCGTTCCAGCCGGCCACGTCGTAATTCGGTACGCCGCTCTCGGCGATGGTTGGTACCGTGGGCATGCCGGCGAAGCGCTTGGCGCCGGACGTGGCCAGCGCCTTGATCTCACCCGACTTGATCAGGCCGCGAATCGGCGCATTGAATTCAAATACCACCTGGATGTCACCGCTCTTCAACGCCCCCATCAATGCCGGCGTGCTCTTGAACGGCACCAGCGTCAGGTTGAGACCCGTCATGGCCTTGAACAGCGAAGCCGCCATGTGCTGGCCGCTGCCGATCGCGACCGTGCCGATGTTGAGCTTGTCGGGGTTGGCCTTGGCCGCCGCGATCACATCGCGCACGCTGCCCATGGGCGAATCTTTGCCGGTCAGCACCAGCACGTCGAAGAAGCCCATTGCCGAGACTGGCGCAAAATCGCGCACGGTGTCGTAGGGCAGGCTCTTGAACATCACCGCGCTTACGGCATTGCCTTGATTCAGATGCAGCAATGTGTAGCCATCCGCCTCGGCCTTGGCCACGGTATCGGCAGCGACGATGCCGCCCGCACTGGGCTTGTTGTCCACGATCACCTGCTGCCCGAGTGCAGTGGACAGCTTTTGCGCAATCATGCGTGCCGTGATGTCGGCCACGCCGCCGGGCGCGTAGCCGACCACAAAGCGGATCGGTTTGGCAGGCCAGGCGGACGCAGGTGCCGGTGCCGCCGCAGGGGTCTGCGCCTGCGCGGCGCCGGCAATCGCGCAGAGCGCCGCCAACGCCGTAGCGGATACGCGGGTGGCGGTGCCTGTGGCTTCAGTGCGGGTAATCCAGCGGCGCAAGGTGGAGAACATGTTGTTCCTCATTCTGGCTTGACGCCTGCGCGCACGATCACGCGCTTCCAGGTGCGCGCTTCGTCGTCGACACGCCGGGTGAATTCGGCAGAGGTGTTCGCTACTGCACGCACCCCAGCGCCCGCAAAGGCCTCGCGCATTTTCGCCTGTTCCACCGCGCGCGCGACGCCTTGCTGCAACTGCGTGACCACATTGGCCGGCGTGCCGCCCGGTGCCATCAGCCCGAACCAATAGACCATGTTGTAGTCGGGAAAACCGGCCTCGGCAAAAGTCGGCACATCGGGCAACAAGGGGTGCCGTTCCTTGCCCGCGACTGCCAGCCCGCGGATGCGGCCACCCTTGATGTGTTGCGCGGACGAGCCCACGCTCGACAAGCCGACGTCAATGCGACCGGCGATCAGATCCAGGATCGCCGCTGCCACGCCCTTGTAAGGCACATGGATTAACTCGACGTCGACGCTGCTGAAGAACAACTCCTGCGCCAGATGCGCGGAGGACCCCTGACCGCCCGACCCAAAGGTCAGAGACCTGGGCTGCTTCTTTGCCAGTTCCACCAGTTCCCGCAAGGTCCTGGGCGCAAGGTCTTGACGCACCATGATGATGGCCGGTGCTTCGGCTGCGGTGCTGATCTTGACGATGTCCTTCTCCGGGTCATACGGCAGCTTGGCGTAAAGCGCAGCGGACACCGCGAACGAGTTGTCGGTGAACAAGAGGGTATGACCATCGGGCGTGGACTTGGCCACCGCGTCAGTGCCCAGCGTGCTGCCCGCGCCGCCGCGCGTCTCGATGATGAAGGCTTGGCCAAACTGATTGCCCAACTCCGCGCCAAGCGCGCGGGCTGCAGTCTCGGTGAACGAGCCTGCGGCGAAGGGCACCACGATGCGCACCGGTTTGGCCGGCCAGGTTTGCGCGTGTGCGAGCGAGGGGGCAAGCAACAGTGACACGGCGAGCAACGGTGCCGCGAGCAACGATGCGGCAAGCAGCACTGCAAAGCGCGGGCGAGCGATGGACAAGCAGGCAAGGTGTTTCACGGGCGAGATTTCCGGTGCGGGATCAAGGATGGATGTTGAGCGTGCGCCGCACCTGCCACGCGGTCGACTGAATCGACGATAACACCGGGCGCGCAAACTCGGCGCGCAAGCCATCGAGTATCGCCAGCGTCGGCAACTGCGAGCAGGCGATGAACATCGCATCGCACTCATCGTTCATGGTGGCGCGCGCCATTGCCGCGACTTCGTCTGCGCGAATCCGCCCTAGCGCGTCCACATCCTTCGCATACAAACTATCGAAGGCGCGCACGCGGATGTCGCCGTCGGTGAGAAATGCCTTGATCTGATTGTTGACCGCGTCCTGGTATGGCGTGACCACGGCCACGTCTTCGGCATAGGCATCCTGGAGCGCCTGCACCATCGCGCGCGCGGTGGTCACCACCGGCGTGCCGGTCGCCTCCATCAATTCCTGCGTGAGCGTGGTCTCTGCGGCCGGCCCGGCAATGAAGCTCGCCGCCGTACAGCCATAGGCGAGGATGTCGATGCCCTCAGCGCGAAACTGCTTGGCGAGTGCGAGCGCATTGGCTTTGTAGGCCGGGATGCTGTCCGCCGTGAGCATGCCTTTGCCGCGCGGGATGCGCAGGGTCTTGCACTGCGTGCCCGGCGGCAGCCAGGCGGTCAACTCGCCTTCCATGGTGGTGTTGTTGATGGGCACCATCAAGCCGATTTTGAGAGGGGTGGTCATCGATTGAGATCAAAAGGGGTAGCAGGGTTGCGCGGCGCGTACGGACTCAGGGGTTGCGGGGTTATTTGGTTCATACGAGCGCGATCACGCTGCAGCACGCAGCGTGATCGAGTGCTTTTGCTGACGCGCGCCGGTCGCGAGCGGGCGCCAATGCAGGGCGCGCACTTCGCCGAACTCATGGGGCAAGCGCGCAAAACTTTCACCGCCATCAGTGCTGCAAAACAACTGGCCAAGATTGGTACACACGTAAACGCGCAGCGGATCAGCCGCGTGGGTCGCCACGCACCAGGGCGTGCTGTTGAGCGCGCCGGGGAGCGGACGTTCCTCCCACGTATTGCCGTAGTCGCGGCTCCTCAGCAGGCGCCCGGTGTTGCCCGGCGGGCCATTGCCGTTGGTGAGGAACAGAACGCCGCTATGATCGGCACGCGGCACGATGGCGCGCGTGTACTGCCAGGGCGAATCGAGTTTGATGAAGGTCCAGTGTGCGCCGTCATTGTCACTGCGGTGCAGGCCCATGTTGGTGGTGGCGTACAGCACGGCATCGGCCGGAGAGGTGTGCTGGGAACCATTCTTGGCGGTATCGTTTGTAGAATGGCTCTGGGAGCGGCTCTTGGCGATGTCTTGTTCAGTGGCGCGAGCGAGCGGAGGATTAACGGATCTCAATTCGAGCTGAGGCGCGGGTTGCAAGAGCGGCTGCAACGCCGGCCGCAACACAATCGCCAACCCATGCACGTCGGCCGAAATCAATCCGGCATCGCGCCGCGCCCAAGTCTCGCCGCCATCGCGGCTGACAAAAATGCCGCCGATCTCCACGCTGGCCCACACCGTGTTGGCGTCGCGCGGGTCAAACAACAGTTGCGTGACGCGCGTCGGCCCCATGTTGATCTCGGAGTATTCGCTGATGCCGGGCGCGTCGAGCCGGCGCCAGTTCACCCCGCCATCGTCCGAACGCCAGAACGCGGCGGGGCGCGTGCCGGCCAGCAGCACTTGCGGGCGCTCCGGGTGCTGGACGATGGCCCACACGTCGTGCAGAGGTGAGGGCAGGGCGGTCCAGCGCGCGGCAGATTCGCTCCAGCGAAACACGCCCATGTCGGTGCCGGCGTAGAGCGTATCGGGCGTGGCGGCATGCGACGCCAGCGCCCACACGCGCGCTTCGAGGTACATGCCCGAATGGCTGTTCGGATGCACCCAGCTCGCACCGGCATCTTCGCTGAACCAGGCCGAGTGGCCGGCGGT
The DNA here is from genome assembly GCA_031430015.1 of Burkholderiales bacterium. GTDB lineage: Bacteria > Pseudomonadota > Gammaproteobacteria > Burkholderiales > JAEUOS01 > CANJDH01. Next base: position 64,246 of record JANPAR010000005.1, on the reverse strand, counting down.
TCCGGCGGTGACGTGGATGTTGTCAGGCATTGGCGTAGGAGGGACGATCACGTTAATGATCAATTGATCAGTTATGCTACCACTTGCCCGCTATTCATGTTGCCCTGCGAGTGACACTGCGAGTATTCCTGCGACTAAAGTTGGCGCAGCGAACAAGGAGACACTGATGAAGATGACGAAGACACTGAAGACCTGCCTGCATCGTCCCATTCCTCGTGCCGCTGCTGCCGCTTGCCGCAGCGCGATGGCCGCTTTGATCCTCGGCCTGCTGACGGCTGGCGCAGCGTTGGCCCAAGCTTTCCCCTCCAAGCCGGTGCGCATTGTGATTGGCTTCACCCCCGGCGGCGGTATCGACATCGTCGCGCGCCTGCTCGCGCCCAAGTGGGGCGAGGCGCTCGGCCAGCAGGTCATCGTCGAGAACAAGCCCGGCGCCAATGGCGTGGTCGGCATGGATGCGGTCGCCAAGGCCACGCCCGATGGCCACACCGTGTTCCTCGGCACGCTCGGCAATATCAGCATCAACCCCGGCTTCTATCCGAACTTGCCGTTCAACGCCGACACCGCCTTCGCACCGCTCACGCAACTGGCGTCGGTGTCGTTCATGCTCTACGCCAATCCTTCTTTGCCCTACAAGACTACCGCCGAGTTGATCGCCTACGCAAAGGCGAATCCGGGCAAGGTGTATTTCTCATCGAGCGGCAACGGTGGCCTGCCGCATCTGGTGGGCGAAATGTTTAACGCCGCCGCCGGCGTGAAGCTGGTGCACGTGCCCTACAAAGGCAGCGCGCCGAGCCTCGCTGACGTGATGGGCGGGCAAGTGCAGATCACCTTTGATGCCGCCGCCATCGGCTTGCAGCATGTGAAGGCCGGCAAGTTGCGCGCGCTTGGCTCGCTCGGTGCCAAGCGCGCGGCGTTCGCGCCCGAGGTGCCCACCGTCGCCGAAACAGTGGCCGGGTTTGAAGCGGTCAACTGGTACGGCATGACGGTGCCGGCCGGCACGCCGCGCGACGCCGTTGCGCGCCTGCATCGTGACTTGGTCAAAACGCTGGCGCTGCCCGAGATCAAGGAGCGCATGCTCGCGCTCGGCACCGAACCGGTCGGCAGCACGCCGGAAGAGTTCGGTGCATTCACCAAGTCCGAAGCGGCAAAATGGAGCCGCGTCATCAAGGACGCCAACGTTCGTCTTGAATAGAGGGTGAAGCCATGACGTCATTTCCCATGCGCATTTGCGCTTATGCACTCGCGTGCATGGCCGGGTTCAGCGCCCACACCATTGCACTCGCGCAAGCCTGGCCGGCGGCACGCCCCATCCGCATCATCGTGCCGTTCCCCCCAGGTGGCGGCAATGACGTGGTCGGCCGCCTGATTGCACAAAAACTCACCGAGCGCATCGGCCAGCAAGTGGTGGTCGACAACCGCGCCGGTGCCAACGGCATCGTCGGCCTGCAAGCCTTGATGCAAGCGGCTCCCGACGGCTACACCCTCGGTGTCGGCGCGGCTGGCCCGATGGCGGTCAATCCGTTTTTGTACGACAAGCTGCCCTACGACCCCACCAAGGATTTCGCCGCCGTCAGTAACGTGGCCAATTTCCCGTTGATGCTGGTCACCCACCCGTCGGTCGCGGCCAAGACCACGCGCGACCTGGTCGCGCTCGCCAAAGCCAAGCCTGGCACACTGCACTACTCGTCACCCGGCAGCGGCAACTCCGGCCATCTCGCCGGTGAATTGTTCAACAACCTCGCCGGCGTCAAGACCGTGCACGTGCCGTACAAAGGCCAGGGCCCGGCGCTGACCGATTTGATCGCGGGCCAGGTGCAGATGCTCTACAGCAGCATCCCCTCGGTGTTGCCGCACGTGAAGCAGGGGCAGCTCAACGCGATAGCCGTCGGCAGCGCCAAGCGCGTGCCATCGTTGCCGGAGATCCCCACCATCGCCGAATCCGGCGTGCCGGGCTACGAAGCCTACTCGTGGGCCGGCATCCTCGCGCCGGCAGCAACGCCCAAAGACATCGTCGCGCGCCTCAACCGCGAGATCGTCGAAGTGCTCAAGCAAAAAGATGTTGCCGAGCGCCTCATCTCGCAAGGGGCAATACCGGTGGGCGATACGTCAGAACAGTTCGCGGCCTACATCAAGGCTGAGAACGAAAAATGGGGCGCGGTGGTGCGCGCGGCCAATATCAAAGTGGATTAACCAATCAAAAAGGAAGCGACATGGCAACGACAAAAAAAGCGGCTGCGGCCAAACCAGTAGTCAAGCGCGCAGCCAAGAAGGCCGTGAAAAGTGCAGCCAAGCGGACGATGCCAAGCCAGGGCTTTCTCGACGGCGTAGCAATGCGCAGCAAAGTGCTCGGCCCCGATTACGTGGCCGGTGCGTTCAACAATTCAGACGACATCAACTTGCCGTTCCAGGAAATCGCCACCGAAATGGCCTGGGGCAAAGTGTGGACCCGCCCCGGCCTGACGCTGCGCGAGCGCAGCCTGCTCACGCTGGCAATTTGCATCGCATTGAACCGCCCAGCCGAAGTGCGCATTCATCTGCGCGGCGCGGTACGCAACGGCGTCACGCGCATCGAACTGCGTGAGCTGATCCTGCATTCCTTCTTATATTGCGGCGGACCTGCGGCGCTGGATGCTTACAAGACAGTGCGTGAGGCGTGGCCGGACATAGAGAAGGCGGAGAAGCGGCTGGCGGCGAAGACGGCAAAGAAACCTGTCAGGAAGGCCGTTAAAAAGACACCGACGAAGTAGAGGTAAGGGGGGGCGATTCAGCTTCTGCTTGGAAATTTAATCGAGCCGTACCCCTTTAATCACGGCCTGATGCATGCGCCCGCAGTGGGGCGCGCGCTGGCCGAGCTGATCGTGGAAGGCGGATATCGCACGCTGGATCTCGCGCGGATGGATTACCGGCGCGTGCAGAGCGGAGAGGCGGTGCGGGAGGAGGGGATTGTCTGAACCCGAATTAAGCTTCTTCCAGGCGGATTACGGCTTTACAGGCCAAACGCGAGGTAGCCAGAATTGGTTCTTCGCCGTCGGGTTAGAAAGATCGTAGCCACCTTGGCCGGATGGGGCTACACGCTCAAGTTTGTTATTTACTCGCTCTACGTTTTCACGTCCTGCCACTTCGCCAACGACGACGTGATATGTCGGGGTGTCGCAATTTGCAATGAGCCGAACTAGAACGATGATTAGCGTCCTATCGTCCGCGCTCACTTGGGCAGTGGTCAACGAATACCCTTCATTGGGCTGGGGAGGGTCGTTGACTGAGCAGCCACCAACGATGTAAGAGACATTCCGCTTTGTCCCAAGAATATAGGGCAGACAAATCGGGTTGATGTCCGACGGATCAAGTGCCGTCATTGCTTGGCAGTAAGCAATTTTGGCGAGCATCCGCCCGTAGCTTTCTGGAACGTGTCGAAATTTAGCGACTAGGCGCCCAGGATATTTATCCTGAAAATCACGCAGCTTCGAGTCATCGGTAATACAGTTAAGCAGCCAATCTTTAGACCGATCTAGCGCCGGATCTGCGCCGCACAATATCCCTGCCGTTGCCATTTGATAAAAAATCATCGGCGCCGGAAATTTCTGAGACTGAACCTCAAGAGATGGGGATTTTCCGTCAAGGTCTTTAAGCATAAACGACCTGGGGCGTTCTTTTTTTCGTCGAGTCGGGGCGTTATAGGCTACTCGAGCTTGACCCCAAAGACCTCGCATCACGTCTTGCTCAAATTTCTTCGTTATATCTTCGCATTTAGAACAACTTGCTTTTTGGATAATGTGCTTACCACCGATTGACAATGGAACTACATGCTCGTCTCCTAAAGGCGCGGAGCGTTCGCCGCAATATATGCACACGCCCTTTGAAGGAAAGAAAATTTTCGAGCTCATGGGTTCGTCTCAATTGGCGAACTTTCTCTGACCGTTGTTAGGTAAATGCCATGCGGGCGAGAATTACCACGCAATCTTCAATTAACCGACCGCCCTCTAGGACTGCTGATGAAGCACCAAGCAGATCAGAGCATTCTAAAAGAATGGAAGGATGATTTATTCAGCGAGTTGAGTGCGTCAGGTTCAGCCTACCGTCTACTTGTGCCAAAGAGCTTCGAGCTCATAAATGGGAATTGATCGAGGAGAGGTGACCATGGAAATTCTTGGCTTATACGCAAATCGGAATTCGCATCAAGACTTCATGCACAACGCTATCGAAAGCTTGTCCAACACACCTTCGAACGTATATATAGCGGTAGCTTTTTTCACGGAGGAATCCGTAGTTGAGCAGCTTGTTCATAAAGGATGCAAAGTACGCCTCATTGTTCGATTGGGAAACATCAAAGGGGCCGTATCAAAGGCAAAGGGGCCGGGGTCGCATTTGGTTTTATCCGCCTCCATGCAGATTCGAGGGCAGAACAAAGGTGCGGGCTGAAATTAGACTTTGATTTCTTTTAAGAGGGTCTTCCACCAACACTTCCAGGCCATCGGAAGTGGAAAACCCGCACCCACCAATGGTTTCAGGCCAACGCCATTATTCTTTCGCTGCCACGACCACGGCGTCGTAGAGCGCGTCCCCAATCCAAAAGCCGGCATCAGCGCGCAACGCGTCGAGCAGCGGGCGTACCGACGCAAGCAGGCCGCGATCCTTTGCGGCGATCAAGATTCCAAGCGTGCCGGTCACTTTCAATCCCATTCGCTGTGCGGCGTGGCGGCCCATGCGCTCGTCGAGCAAAATCAAGTCCGCCTGACACTCCATCGCCAGCGCAATGGCTTCGGCTTCGCCGGCGTCGAGGTCAAGGCCCAGTGCGTTGACCAACTGCCGGTTGAGAGCTGGCTGCCGTTTGATCCAGCTCGTGGTGACAACTTCATGCGCGCCCGGCTCACCTGCGCCGGCCACGGTGATTTCGTTGAACACGGCGTCGGGGACGATGATTTCGCCGTGGATGGCCTGCAACAGATCAAGCCGTCCCGCGCGGGCGAGCGCGATAAGCGGCGACGTGTTGGATACGACGATCATGCGTCAGGCGGCGCTGCGCACGACTTTCAGGTCTTCCTCGAATTCGGCGATGCCATAGCTGGGTGCAATCCCGCGGACGGCGAGCGCGAGCCGCATGCGCGCCTGGCTCAGGCCAGCCAAACGTGCCGCTTGACCGAGCGTGAGCCGCTCACGTTGATAGAGCAGCGCTGCGAGTTCGAGCTTGATCTCCGGCTCGGACATGCGCGCCGCGCGCAGCAAATCGTCGTCGATCACTATTCCCATCATGGTCTCCTGAGGAGGCATGCCAACTCGCTATCACCCTGCTTAATTGTCCACCAAAACGGACAAGGATGCGGACGGTATTGGGCCGCTCAGCCTGCGTCCAATGTATCGACACTGGCTTCGTCGAATGCCGGAGCGGTCATCTTTCAAGCTGGTGTGTCAGCAGCTTGCTTCGTCCGGCCGCGCTGGGGCATACTCGCGAACGTGCCTGATGCAAACGTGGGCGGCCACCGGCGGCCACACAGACGTTCGGACGGAGGATGAACATGAAGCAATCGAATCTGCCACTGGCACTGCTGTTTATCCTCGCGTTCTGTGCGCTGGCCTCCCCTGCCGGCGCACAAAACTTTCCGGCGAAACCGCTGCGCCTGATCGTTCCCTTGGCACCGGGCGGTGCCACCGACATTCAGGCGCGCTTGTTTGCCAAAGCGATGGGCGAGCAGTTTGGCCAAACCGTTATCGTCGAGAATCGGCCGGGTGCGAGCGGCATGATTGGCGCGGAGGCGGTGGCCAAGTCACCGCCTGACGGCTACACCATCCTGTTCACCACGGCGGCGCTGGCGATCAATGCGACTCTCGCCAAGAGCACCATCAAGCTCGATCCGGAGAAGGATCTGGCGCCGGTGGTCTGGGTCAGCGCGACGCCGCTGGTGTTGATCGTTCATCCCAAGGTGGCGGCGAATTCGCCGCAGGAACTCGTCGAGTTGGCGCGCAAGAATCCCGGCCGCCTCAATGCCGGTCTGACCGTGTCAGGCAGCACCAGTCATCTGGCGGCGGAAATGTTCAGGCAGATTGGCGGCATCAGTTTTACCAATGTGCCGTACAAAGGCGGGGCACCCGCGATGCTGGCGCTGCTGGGCGGCGAGGTCGATTTCGTATTCGCCGAGGCGTTGCTGGCACTGCCGCAAATCAAGGCCGGCAAGGTGCGCGCGCTGGCGGTCACCACGGCCAAACCGGCTCCCGCGTTTCCTGATTTGCCCACCATGAATGCCATGTTGTCCGGGTTTGTCGCGGACAACTGGTTTGCCATGTTTGCCGCAGCGGGCACGCCGCGCGACGTGGTCATCACCTTGAACCGGGCCGTCAAGACCGCGCTCGATGCCAAAGAAACGCGCGCCCTGTTTGACCAGGACGCCATGACAGCCGTGGGCAGCACGCCCGAGGAACTGGGCGCACACCTCAAGAGTGAAATCGAGCGCTATGCAGCGGTGATTCGCCGGGGCGGCATCACCGCGCAGTAGTGACGCTTCCTCGCCGGCTGCTGTCAGCACGGCGTCGTAGTGCGTATCCCCAAACCAAAAACCGGCGTTGGCGCGTAATACGTCGAGCGCGAGCCGCGCGTAGGCCCTGTGTTACACAGAGACGGTAAACGCCTCCACCTTGAGGCCGGCAAAAATCCTGAAATCATCCACGTTGCGTGTGAGTAGGGCGTGACCGTGATGAATCGCGGTGGCGGCGATGATGGCGTCGTGGGCACCGGCCGTCTTGTTTTTCGACAGGGCGGCCATCATGCGCGCGTGGGCGCGTGCGACCCCGAGGGAGAAATCGAGCACCGGGATTGACGCAAGCAAATGTTCCACGAACGCGCCGCGTTGCGCACGGCGTTGTGGCGTATTGGCGCGCTCTACGCCGACCAGCAGTTCGCTGGCTGTTACGACGCTGATATAGGCACCGCCGTAGCTGGCCCAGCGCGCGAGGTTGATTGCGCCTCCCGACTTCTCGGCCAATACCCAGACGTCGGTGTCGATCAGGATGCCCACGGATCAGATTTTCTGCGTGCCGAGGCAAGTTGGCTACGAACCGCGCGCAGGTCGCGGGTCATCGGGCCTCGGTCGGAGGCATCCAGTTGTGGCCCCTGCGCGAGCAAGTCGTCGAGACGATCAACCGGAAAGCCATCGGTTGCCGCCACGGGTGAAACGCGGGCGACCACGCGTTTGCCGCGCTCGATATCGAGTACCTGCCCGCGGTATTGGACGTGATTTAGGAAATCAGAGAGACCGCGAGAAAACTCTGTGACGCTGATGGCGAGAGTGCCCATGTGCGAGCTCGTTAAAATAATATGATAATCATTTTATCAGAATGTCATATTTTTCCGCGCGGGTCCGCGCCACTTGTCTATTTCTTCCGTTTGACCCCAGTGAAGGGCAAGCGCGCGTGCATTGCCTTGAGATGCTTCTTCACCGGCGCAATCCCCGCCATCGCCCCCAGCACCTCGGCGGTTGAGGCCGTATCTTCCAGCGCCAGCCCCTGCGCCATCGCGGCGTTGTAGACCGGCACGCAGGCCGAGAACAGCGGCGTCGGGCAGTTGACTGACTTGGCCATGTCGCCGATCACCTGCATGTCTTTTTGCCAGACTTCGATTTTCATGGTCGGCGGTGTGTATTTGCGCTCTATCATGAAAGGCATGCGCAGACGCATGACGCCGGTGCCGAGCACGGCGCTGGGGCCGAACAGTTTGAACATCTCGCGCGGATCGAGCCCCATCTTGCGCGCCAGCGTGACGGACTCAGCGTAGGCGACGTTGTAAATCGCGACCAGATGATTGGCGGCGAATTTGAGTTTGGTGCCATTGCCGAACGCGCCGACGTTGGGCAGGTTGTCGGTGAAGGCCTTGAGTATCGGCTCGGCGCGGTTGCAGGCGGCGCGCTCGCCTGAAAGAAAAATGGTCCACGCGCGCTCTTTCATGCGCGCTGCGGTGCCGCTGATCGGGCAGTCGAGCGTGATGATGCAGGCGCGCTTCAACGCAGCGGCGGCGGCTTCCTTGTCGGCGATCGGCAGAGTGCTGGTTTCGATCACGATGCGGCGGGCAGGGGGCGACTGGCGGCTGGCCGTATCGCTACCCGCGCTCGTGCGCTTCGCCGCGCCTTTCGTTTCGGCCTTCGCATCGCGGCGCAGCAGTGCGGCGCCCGCCAACTCGCGCGTCACCGCCGCCAGCGCCGCACTGCTGGCGAGCGACACGATGATGATGTCCGCAGATGCCGCCACCGCAGCAGCCGACGCGAGGGGCCGTCCGCCGCATTGCGCCAGGCGCTTGCGCGCAGCGGGCGCGACGTCGTAGCCGGTCACGTCGTAGCCGTGCCCGCGCAGCGTCTCGGCCATCATGCCGCCCATGATGCCCAGGCCAATGATGCCGACGGTGGATGTGGGTTGTGGTGACGGCATGGCTTTCCCCCTGCTTATCAAATGCTAAATTAGCGCCCAGTATAGCGGCGCGTGGTCACGCGCATCGACCCATCCCACCGGCAGAATCGAAACATGCGTCTCGGCTACTTCACCATGCCCTTGCACCCCATTGAGCGCAACCCGCTCGATACCTTGCAGGAGGATCGCGACGCCATCATCCTGGCGGACCAGCTCGGCTTTTACGATGCCTTCGTTGGCGAACATCTCACCGACCAGGCCGAAAACGTCACCAATAGTTTCATCTTCCTCGCGACGCTGATCAGCGAAACGAAGCAGATCAAGCTCGGCACCGGCACCTCCAACCTGTCGCAAGCACACCCCACGCTGGTGGCGGCGCATGCGGCCATGTTCGATCATCTCGCGAAAGGCCGCTTCATCTTCGGCATCAGCCCTGGCGCGCTCGCGTCCGACGCCGAAGCGCTCGGCATCCTCGATCAGGATCGCAACAAGATGTTTGCCGAAGCGATCGACGTGATCCTCGAAATCTGGTCGCGCGATGCGCCCTACAACATTGATCTGCCGGGCAACCGCTACAAGGTCTCCACCGCGAAGACCGCTGTGATGGAAATCGGCCGCGGCGGCATGTACAAGCCGTATCAACAACCGCGCCCGGAAATCGTCGGCACCGTGGTCGCGCCGTTTTCCAAAGGCGTGATCGCGATGGGCCAGCGCGACTTTCATCCGATGTCGGCCAACTTTTTGTTGCGCAATTGGCTGCCGAGCCACTGGGCCAACTACGCCGAGGGCAAGAAGCTGGCGGGCGTTGCAGCGCATGCGGCAGACTGGCGCGTCGCCCGCACCGTGTTCGTCGCCGATGTCGACAGCACCGCACAACGCTATGGCCGCAGCGACACCAACAGCCCCTACCGTTATTACTACAAGCAGATGCTCACCAAGATGAAGCTGTCCAAGCGCCACGTCATCTTCAAGCGCTTCGCTGAAGAAGACGATGCCGTGCTCACGGTAGACCGCATGCTCGACGACCTGGTGCTGTGCGGCACCGTCAATCAGGTGGTCGATCAAGTCCTCTCGTTGCGCGAGGAGATCGGCGACTTCGGCGAACTGGTCTACGCCGGCATGGACTTCGTCGACCGCAAGCTCGCCGAGCGCTCGATGGTGCTGATGGCAGAGCAGGTGATGCCGCGCGTCAATGCGGCGCTGCGGCAGCACCGTACCGCGACGTGACAGCTGGCGTGAGGCACTCGCGACTGTGCACCGCAACATCGAATCGCCTGACGGGGTTGACGAAAAACAATTCCGACCCGTACCCGCAACCCTACAATGCGCTGCCGGTTGAATGGCCTGAACATCAAAGGAGAACGGGATGACAAAAAAATACAAGATTCTGATTTTGGGCGCTTCTTACGGCTCGCTGCTCGCGACCAAGCTGGCGCTCGCGGGCCACGACGCAAAGATGGTCTGCCTGCCGGCCGAGGCGGAACTGGTGAATCGCGAAGGCACGCGCGTGCGCATGCCGATCAAGGGCCGCGACGGCCTGACCGAAATCGACTCGCGCAAACTGCCGGGCAAGATCACTGCCGGCACGCCTGCCGATGTCAACCCCACTGACTTTGACCTCGCCGTACTCGCCATGCAGGAGCCGCAATACCGCTCGGCCGGTGTGCGCGAGTTGCTCGACAAGATCGCCAAGACCAAAACCCCGGCGATGTCGATCATGAACATGCCGCCGCTTCCCTATCTCGCGCGCATCCCCGGTCTCAACGCCAACGACTATCGCGATTGCTACGCCGATGCTACCGTGTGGGACAGCTTCGATCCCGACTTCCTTACGCTGTGCAGCCCTGATCCGCAAGCCTTCCGCCCGCCCGAAGAAGGCACCAACGTGTTGCAAGTGCGCCTGCCCACCAACTTCAAGGCCGCGCGTTTTGTCTCGGACGCACACACCGCCATGTTGCGTGATCTCGAACGCGACATTGAGGCGGTGCGCTTTGACACAGGCAACGGTTTGATCGAATTGCCGGTGAAATTGAAAGTCTATGACTCGGTGTTTGTGCCGCTCGCCAAGTGGAGCATGCTGCTCGCCGGTAACTACCGCTGCGTACACAAAGACGGTATGCGCCCGATCAAGGACGCGGTGCATTCCGACCTCAAGGCCACTGGCGATACCTACAACTGGGTGGCGGACTTGTGCAAGTCACTCGGCGCTGCAGAGAAAGACCTGGTGCCGTTTGAGAAATACGCAGCGGCGGCCAACGGCCTGGGCAGCCCATCGTCGGCCGCGCGTGCGCTCTATGGCGGCTCGCCGTTTATCGAACGTGTTGACCGTCTGGTGCAGACCATCGCAGCGAAAAAAGGCAAGCAGTCGGCAGTGGTCGATGAAGTGGTTGCGCTGGTGGAAGCGCAGCTCAAAATCAATCGCGCGGCAGCGCCGAAATAAATCCCGAAATAATTTACGCGCCAGCCATGATGCCGACCAACCAGCAAGACATTCTCATCATCGGTGGCGGCGTAGGTGGCCTGACCTTTGCGTTGGCACTGCATGCGCGCGGCATTCCCTGCCGCGTGTTCGAAGCAGTAGCCGACCCGAAGGCGGTGGGCGTTGGCATCAACATTCTGCCCCATGCCTCGCAAGAGTTGGCGCTGCTCGGCCTGGAAGAGGCGCTCACGCGCGTGGGCATCACCACGCACGATGCCTCGTTCTTCAATCGCTTCGGCCAATTGATTCACAGCGAGCCACTCGGGCGCTTCGCCGGTTATGCCCATCCGCAGTTCTCGATTCATCGTGGTGACTTGTACACCGTGCTGCTCGACGCTGCGCGTGAACGCCTGGGCGCAGAGCGGATTCATCTGGGCTGGCGCTGCACCGGCTTCACCCAAGATACAGGTGGCGTCAATGTTGCGTTTGACGATCCCGCGACCGGTGCCGCGCGGCCTGCGCAACAAGGCAGCGCCGCGATTGCGTGCGAGGGCCTGCACTCCGTCATCCGCAAGCAACTGCATCCCGGCGAGGGCGAGCCGCGTTACTCCGGCGTCAACATGTGGCGCGGCGTCACGCGCATGACGCCGGTGTTGTCGGGCGCGTCGATGGTGCGCGCCGGCTGGCTGACCCACGGCAAGATGGTGATCTACCCGATCCGCAATTTCGATGATGGCACGCAGTTGATGAACTGGGTCGCCGAGATCGAAACACCGCACTACAAAAAACGCGACTGGAACCGGCAAGGCAGCTTGGATGATTTCATCGGCATCTTCGAGAGCTGGAAGTTCGACTGGCTCGACGTGCCGGCCATGATTCGCGCGGCGGATGCCGTGCTCGAATTCCCCATGATTGATCAAGACCCGCTGCCGTGGTGGACGCAAGGGCGCGTCACCCTGCTCGGCGACGCCGCCCATCCGATGGTGCCGCGCGGCTCGAACGGCGCGGGGCAATCCATCATCGATGCGCGCACCCTGGCCGATTGCCTGGCCGCAACCGGCGTTACGCAGGCCCTCAAAGACTACGAAGCCAAACGCCTGCAAGCGACGTCCAGCGTCGTGCTCGCCAACCGCAGCAATCCGCCCGACACCATCATCCGCGTGGTCTACGAGCGCATTGGCGACAAGCCGTTTGAGCGCATCGAAGATGTCATCAGCGCGGCGGAGCTGACGGCGATCACCGATGGCTACAAGCGGGTGGCGGGGTATACCAAAGAGGGATTGGCCGCGCGTTAGTTCCGTTGGTTTGGATTCCGAGAGGGTGCAGACGCGCTCCAGGAGCCATTCTGCGCGATCATAGTGCCGAAAACCGTTGGCAGAAGCGCCTCTCCAGGCTATGCCATCGCGGCAACAATCCGCTCCGGCGTCATCGGCATATCGCGCACACGCACGCCGATGGCGTTGAAAACCGCATTGCCAATTGCCGCTGCCACCGGGCCGTGTGCCGCTTCACCGGCACCCACCGAGGGTTGATCGGGGCGCGAGATGATACTCACCTCGACCTCGGGCACTTCGGAAAATGTGAGAATCGGGTAGTGCTCCCACGCGTCGCTGGTGATGCGCGTGTTGTCGAACGCTACGGCTTCCTTGAGCGTCATGCTGGCCGCCTGAATCGCGCCGCCCTCGACCTGATTGAGCACGCCATCGAGGTTGATGACGAGGCCAACGTCGACGGCGATCCAGAATTTTTTCACGCGTACTTCGCGCGCGACTTCGACGTCGGCAACTACCGCGCAGAAGGAGCCGGTGTTTTTGTATTTGGCGAAGGCGATGCCGCGGCCGATGCCTTCCTGAGGCCCGGCAGACGCACTGCCCCATCCCGCCATTTGCGCCGCACGCTCAATCACTGCAATCGCGCGCGGGTCGGTCAAGTGCCGCAGGCGGAATGCGACAGTGTCCTCGCCGCGTGCGTGGGCGATTTCATCGACGAACGATTCGAGCGCGAACACATTGCAATGCGCGCCGAGCGAGCGCAGTGCCGAGGTGCGCACCGGCATCGTCAACAGACGATGGTTGGTGATCGTCCATGCCGGGAAGTTGTACAGCGGTACTGCGTTGCGCTCGGAGCCGCCGCCGCTGGCGAGTGCGGCATTGACGGCGATCAGTGGCTCAAATGGCTTTTCAAGATGCGTCGCGGCTAGCAGGGCCGGCGTTTTCGCGCGGCCCGGGCGCGTGCCGTGGCCGTTGCTGGTGACGTCGTGTTTCCAGTGGACGATGTTGCCGCCGGCATCGAGCGCGGCTTCGAGGTCTACACACATGGCCGGGCTGAACGGTGCCCAGCCCAGCTCCTGCGCGCGCGTCCATTGCAGGCGCACGGTGCGGCCTGGCGCGGCGCGGGCGAGCAGGGCGGCGTCGTAGGCCACGTCGTCTGCGCCATTGTGGCCGTAGCAGCCTGCGCCCTCAACGTGATGCACGGTGATGGAGGCCGCGTCGCGGGCGAACGCGAGAGCGAGGTCGCTGCGCAGATTGAAAATGCCCTGGCTGTGCGTCCAGACTTCGAGTGTGCCGGCGGCGGTATCGCTCCAGCACGCCAGCGCGCAGGAGGGGCCAATCGAGGCATGTGCGATGAAACCGCGTGAGTAACTGGCCTTGAGCGTGCGGGCTGGCGCTACGCCTGCTGCGGAATCCGGCGCTGCCCCGCGCTGTTCCACCACTTTGGTTTCGACCGGCTGTGCACGCAACCACGCCGGCAGTTGCGATGCATCCGGCAACTCGCGCGTGGTGCGCCACGTGGCCGATTGCTCCAGTTGCGCGGCGACGCGCGCCGCTTCCAACTCGGACTCGGCGACAACGCCAAGAAAACTGCCATTGCGTACCACGGCGATCACGCCGGGCAGGGCACGCACTTTGTCGAGATCCACCGACACCAACTGCGCACCTGGCGCCGCGGGCCGCACCACGCGGCCATGCACCATGCCCGGCAGCACAAGGTCGTGAATCAGGCGTGGCGTGCCGAAAATCTTCTCGGGCAAATCACGGCGTGGCGCGGCGCTGCCAACGACGCTGTGCTGCGCAAAGGGTTTGGGCGCGAACGCGGGGCTTGCATCCACGTTGAGATCGACCATTGCGGCGAGTGCACCAAAGCCGGTGGCCGTGTTGGCATCCTGGGCATTGGAGTAAATGCGGCCACGTTCAATGCACAGGTCATCGCGTGGTACACCCAATTGCGTGGCCGCAGCGTCGAGAAACAATGCGCGAGCATGCGCGGCAACCCGGCGCAGCGCTGCCCCCGACTCCTGGATCGACAAGCTGCCCGAGGTCACGGCTTCATCGGGGCTGGTATCCGTTGCAGCAGGGATCATGCGCACCTGATCGAGCGCGATGTCGAGTTCTTCAGCGGCAACCTGCGCGAGCGCCGTGATGATGCCCTGACCGATCTCGACCTTGCCGGGCATCACGTCGACCATCCCATCGCCGTGAAAGCGCAGCCATTGATTGAGGCGCGGGTTAATCGCGAGGCTGGCGGCGCGGATGCGCTCGCCACTGGCGTTCACGCGCAGGTTGGCGCCGGCTTGCGACGCAGGTGAAGCCGCCGCCACGCCGCCCTGCGCACCGTGTGAATCCGAGACACTCGCGGCGGGCCCTGCGTTGAGCGGCGCGTTCATACCTTGCTCCCGGTGCGCAATGCCTGTGCCGCTGACAACACGGCCTTGACGATGCGGTTGTGGGAGCCGCAACGGCACAGATGTTTGTCGAGTGCTTCACGCACCTGTGCGCCGGTCGGATCATCGTTGTGCGCGAGCAGTGCCGCCGCGCTGATCTGTATGCCGGAGAGGCAATAGCCGCACTGACCGGCCTGAAATTGAATCAACGCGCTTTGCAGGGCGTGCGGGGCGGCGGCATTGCCGAGGCCCTCCACCGTCACCACCGCCTTGCCCGCGACCGACCACACCGGCGTGTCGCAGGCAGGCACCGAGACGCCGTCGAGCAGCACATGGCAGGCACCGCATTGATTGACGCCGCAGCCGAACCGGGTGGCGGTCAGATGCATCTCGCCGCGCAACACGTCGAGCAGCGAGGTGCTGTCGGCTGCGGCCGATACGTGTGGCTTGTTGTTGACTTGAAAAGCAATCATTGGTCTGCCTTTGCCCCCGACAGTTTGACCACGCGCGCCCATTTCTCGATGTCGTCGCGCAGATATTGCGCAAATTCGTCGACGCCCATATTCATCGATGTCACGCCCTGCTTGGCCCAATCGGCCTTCACGTCGGCGCGCGCGACGATCTTGTTGATCTCGGCATTGAGCCTGGTGATGGCGGCGCGCGGCGTGCCGGTGGGGGCCATGAGGCCGAGCCAGATCGTCGCTTCATAGCCCGGCACCCCGGCCTCGGACATGGTCGGCACCTCCGGCATCACTGCCGAGCGCGTCTTGCCGGTGGTGCCGAGTGCTTTCAACTTGCCGGTGGCGATGTTCTGCTGCATCGTGGGAATGGCATCGAACATCATTTCGATTTGCCCGCCGAGCACATCGGTGCGCGCACCGCTGCTGCCCTTGTAAGGCACGTGCACGATATCGACGCCCGCCATCGTCTTGAACAATTCGCCGGCCATGTGATACGGCGTGCCCGGGCCGCTGGAGGCGTAGTTGAATTTCTTCGGCGCAGCTTTGGCAGCGGCGAGCAAATCACGCAAGCTGTTGAAGCCGGTCTTCGGATGCACCACAAACACCAGGTCGGAGTAGTTGACCGGCGCGACCGGCACAAAGTCCTTCATCAACGTGAACGGCTTGTTGGGAATCAGCGATTCATTGACCGTGTGCGTGTTCGACATCATCAGCAGCGTGTAACCGTCAGCAGGTGATTTGGCCACGCTGTCGGTACCGATTACCGAGCCGCCACCGGGCTTGTTGTCGACCACGAACGATTGGCCGAGACCTTCCTGTAATTTCTGCGCCACGCCGCGCGCGTAAATATCGGCCGGGCCGCCGGCGGCGAAGGGCACAACGATCTTGACGGCGCGGGCCGGGTAGTCCTGCGCCAAGGCTGGGGCGGCGGCAAAGGCTGCGAGGGTAATGATCAAAATCCGGTACATGGCATTTCTCCAGAGCGTTGTGCTGCCGCACCTTAACAAAAATTCCCCTGTCTGGCGATGATGTATCTGGCACCAGACCACTATGGTTCGCACTGTCCATCGCCGCGCGCGCGGGGGAGAAGCCACTGGGAGCACGCCGCCGGGCGCGGTCACGCCGCTGTCACAGGGGCGGCATAATGTCTGGGGCTTTGTCAACGTCGATAAAGGAGGACTCCATCATGATCCGTCGTCACTTCATTGCTTCTTCTGCCGCCGCGTTTGGAACCTTGGGGGCCTCTACCCTGGCAGCGCTGCCGTTCAATGCACTCGCGCAGAGTGCACGCGCGCTTTGCTACAACTGCCCGCCCGAGTGGGCCGACTGGGGTGGCATGCTGAAACTGATCGGCCAGCGCGTAGGCGTGGCGGTGCCGCCCGACAATAAAAACTCCGGCCAGTCGCTCGCGGCGCTGATCGCGGAAAAAGGCAATCCGGTTGCCGACGTGACTTACCTCGGTGGCCAGTTCGGCCCGCAGGCACGCGAGGCCGGCGTCCTCGTACCCTTCAAACCTGCGCGCTGGAACGACATCCCCGCCGGCTTCAGAGACCCCGACGGCTACTGGTTCACGATCCACTCGGGCACGCTCGGCCTGTTCGTCAACACCGCCGCACTGCGCGGCAAGCCTTCCCCGAAGTCGTGGAAAGATCTCGCCAATCCGCAGTACAAGGGCATGGTGGGTTACCTCAACCCGGCCAGCGCAGCGGTGGGGCAGGTGGGTGTGGTCGCGGTCAATCTCGCGCTTGGCGGCAATTACGAAAACTTCGACCCGGCGATCAAGTTCTTCAAAGACCTGCAGGCCAACCAGCCCATCGTACCGACACAGACCTCGTATGCGCGCGTGTTGTCGGGCGAGATTCCGATCCTGCTCGACTACGACTTCAACGCCTATCGCGGCCAGCACACCGACAAGGCACCGGTGCAGTTCGTGATCCCGCAAGAAGGCACGGTGGCGCTGCCCTACGTCATGGGTCTGGTCGCCAAGGGGCCGAATGCCGACAACGGGCGCAAGGTGCTCGACTTCGTGCTCTCGGATGAAGGCCAGCGCCATTGGGCCGGCGCCTATTTGCGCCCGGTGATCGCCGGGGCGATGACCCCTGAATCGCGGTCAAAGTTTTTGCCCGACGCCGATTACGCGCGCTCCAAACCGGTCGATGTGTTCCGTCTTGCGGCGGCGGCGAAAACGATTGCGACGCGCTATCAAAAAGAGGTGGGCTGACATCGACGGTCCGGGAATCATTCAAACCATCGTGACCTGAAGAATGGCTCCTGGAGCGGATCACGGACCGCATTCTGTGAAGAGGCGCTCTGGGAGCGGCTGTCCGGCCGCCTGCCAGTTTGGGCAGGCAGGTCCTCAAGTGCCCTGCTGATATGCGCGAACGCACTCTCCTGATTGCGTTGATGCTGCCGGCGGCGATCGTGTTCGCCGCGTTCTTCCTGCTGCCGCTCGCGCAACTGGTGGTGATCGGCGGCAGCGGCAAATTGGGCTGGGCGGCGTATGCCGAGGTGTTCTCGGGAACACACTACCTGATGAGTTTCGCGCAGACCATTGCCTTGTCTGCGGCAGTAACGCTGTTTACCCTGGTCGTGTCCAGTATCGCGGGTGTGTTTCTGGAACGCAACCGCTTTCCTGGTCATTCGGTGCTCACTGCCATGCTGACATTGCCGCTCGCCTTTCCCGGCGTGGTGATCGGCTTCATGGTGATCATGCTCGCGGGCCGGCAAGGGTTGATTCCCGACATCACCGACAAACTGTTTGGCGAACGACTGGTGTTTGCCTACTCGATGGCGGGCCTGTTCATGGGCTATGTCTACTTCTCGATCCCGCGCACCATCCTCACCGTGATGGCGGCGGCGGAAAAGCTCGACCCGCGTCTCGAAGAAGCGGCGCGCTCCCTCGGCGCCGGCCCCTTGCGCGTGGTGCGCGATGTGATGCTGCCGGCGCTCAAACCGGCCTTCCTCGCAGCAGGCGCGATCTGTTTCGCCACCGCGATGGGCGCGTTCGGCACCGCGTTCACGTTGGCAACACGCATCAACGTGGTGCCGATGGTGATCTACACCGAGTTCACGCTACAGGCAAATGTGGCGATGGCGGCCGCCCTGTCGTTCGTGCTCGGCGCGATCACCTGGGCTGCGCTCGCGTTTGCGCGCTCGCTGACCGGCTCGTCGGTCGCGGCGGCGGGATAGTGGAATAGGGCGCGGATCGACGCCATGCGCACCCGTCGCTCGATCTGGTTCTGGTTGCAACTCGCGTTCACGCTGGGCGTGTGTGCGTTTCTGATCGTGCCGGTGGTGCTGTCGATGCTGGCGGGCATCACCCAAAATTACTTCATCGGCCTCTCCAGCGGCTTCACCACGCAATGGGTGCTCAAGGTCTGGAACGACTATCGCGCGCCGGTGCTGCTGTCTATCCAGTTGGCCGTCGCGTGCCTGGCGTGCAACCTGCTGCTCGGCATACCGGCGGCCTACGTGCTGGCCAAACGGCAGAATGCGTTCACGCGTGCGATTGAAGAATTGCTGGTGATGCCGGTCGCCGTGCCGGGCATCGCCACCGCGCTGGCACTGATCGTGACCTACGGCAGCCTCGGCGGGTTTCGCACCCACTGGACCTTCATTCTTGCCGGCCATGTGCTGTTCACGCTGCCCTTCATGGTGCGCTCGGTGCTGGCGGTAATGATGTCGATTGATTTGACGACGCTCGAAGAAGGCGCGCGCAGCCTCGGCGCGAATTTCGTGCAACGCTTCTTCGGTGTGATTCTGCCGAACTGCCGCGCCGGCATCGTCGCCGGGGCCTTGATGGTGGTGACGCTCTCGCTCGGGGAATTCAACATGACCCTGCTGTTGCATACGCCGCTCACGCAGACGCTACCGGTGGGTCTGGCCGATACTTATGCCTCGCTGCGGCTTGAAGTGGGCAGCGCCTATACGCTGGTGTTTTTTGTCATCATCATTCCGTTGCTGATTGCGATGCAGTGGGCATCGAATGCGGCGAGCCGGGCGCGTTCGGTGTGACGCCGCAGATTGACTCTTTGATTATGGATATTTGATGAGCGTCACTATCCGCCTCGAGCACTGCGCCCGCACCTTCGACAACGGTACGCGCGCACTCGAACCCACCGATCTCATCATCCATGGCGGCGAGACCCTGGTG
The DNA here is from genome assembly GCA_031430015.1 of Burkholderiales bacterium. GTDB lineage: Bacteria > Pseudomonadota > Gammaproteobacteria > Burkholderiales > JAEUOS01 > CANJDH01. Next base: position 45,164 of record JANPAR010000005.1, on the reverse strand, counting down.
TTCCTCGGGCCATCGGGCTGCGGCAAGACCACCACACTGCGTCTGGTCGCCGGCCTCGATATGCCCGACGAGGGTGGGCGCGTGCTGTTTGATGGCGACGACGTCACGCAAGTGCCGATCGAGAAGCGCAATGTCGGCATGGTGTTTCAGAGCTACGCGCTGTTTCCTAACATGAGCGTGGATGAGAACATCGCCTACGGCCTCAAAGTACGCAAAGTAGATGTCGCTGTGCGTGCTGCGCGCGTTCGCGAAATGCTCGACATGATGCACATCGGCGACCTCGCGCAGCGCCGCATTGACGAACTCTCCGGCGGCCAGCGCCAGCGCGTGGCACTAGCGCGCGCCATCGCGCCGCAGCCACGCGTGCTCCTGCTCGACGAGCCGCTCACCGCGCTCGATGCCAAGCTGCGCGAGACCCTGCGCGTCGATATCGACCGCCTGCTGCGCTCGCTCGGCATCACCACCGTGTATGTGACGCACGATCAGGCCGAAGCGATGGCGCTCGGTGATCGCATCGCGGTGATGCAAAAGGGCTGCATCGCGCAGATCGGCACGCCGGAAGATATTTACCGTGCACCGGCCAATGCCTTTGTCGCCGATTTCATTGGCACCATGAATGTCATCACCGGGCAGGTGCAGGATGGCGAGTTCATCTTCACAGGCGGACGATTGCCTTGGAGCAAGCCCGCGCCGGCAGGCAGGCTGATGTTCCGTCCTGAGGCCTTGCGCCTCGCGGCGATTCAAGACGGGGCGGGTCAGGATGCGGTGGGCCAAAATGCAACGAGTCAGGATGCGGTGAACTCAGGTGCGGCGAGCGCGAGCGCAGGCCGGCTCACCGCAACGGTAGTGTCAGCCTTCTTTCTCGGCGACCACGTGCGTCTGGTGCTCGACGCCGGCGCGCCACAATTGCTCACGGCACGCCTCGCAGCGGGGCGCCATTTCACCAAAGGCGAACGCGTGACGTTCGCGCTCGATGCCGCCGCCGTCATGGCTCTGGAGGAGTAAACATGCTGTTGTGCCAAGTCAGTGATCTGCATATCAAGGCCGGCCGCAAGCCCGCCTACGCCGTGGTCGATACCGCCGGCATGCTCGAAGCATGCATCGCGCGCCTGCTGCGCTTGTCTCCCGCGCCGGACGCGTTCATCATCACCGGCGACCTCGTTGACATGGGGACTGACGAGGAATACGCCCTGCTGCGCGAGTTGCTCGCGCCATTGGAGCGATCGGGCAAACCGCTCTATCTCATCCCCGGTAATCACGACGAGCGCGAAGCCTTGCGGCGCGGCTTTCCCGCGCACGCCTATCTGCGTCAGTGGCAGCCCTTCGCGCAATACGTGATCGAGGATTGGCCGCTGCGCATCGTCGCACTCGATACCGTGGTGCCCGGCAAGGGCGGCGGTCTCTTGTGCGCCGAGCGCCTGGACTGGCTCGACTGCACGCTGTCTGCCGACCGCGACAAACCGACGATCATCATCATGCATCACCCGCCGTTCGTCACCGGCATCGGCCACATGGATCGCGTGGGTCTCAAAGGCAGTGCGGCTCTTGAAGCTGTAGTTGCGTGCCATCCGCAGGTCGAGCGTTTGCTCTGCGGCCATTTGCATCGCTCCATCCAGGCGCGCTTTGGCGGCAGCTTCGCTTCCACCTGCCCGAGCCCGGCGCATCAGGTAGCGCTCGATCTGAACACCCCCAGCCCCGACAACTTTGTCATGGAGCCTCCCGGTTATCAATTGCACTGGTGGAACGGCAAGCAACTCATCACGCACACTGCGGTGCTCGGCGAGTTTGGCGGGCCACATCCGTTTCGCGTTGGAGGAAAACTGATTGATTGATGAGTCGGTCAAGGCAGAGACACCGGCTTGCTTTGCGGCCTTCGATCACCAGTGCTGCCCAAGGTCGCTGTTGCGTGCCGCTGATTCCAAAACCTGTAATTTGAACTTTAAAAGTTCAAATTACAGGTTTCCCCAATTTGAGAGGCAAGTCCAAAATAATGCTCGCCATGGCCCCCAGATTCGCGTATAGTTCTGTTTGTGCATTGCAATATTTGCACGCAATGGCGAATCAAATCCAATAAAAGTTGTTTTAAGTCAATTGGTTGCAGTCGATTCGCTGAGGGACAAGCTGTAAGGTCCCCTTCGTCTCCGACCCTTTTCGTCAAGCCCCCTCCAGCACGCCACTTCGGCAGCCAAGCGGACCGGCATAGCGGCTACAGGTTTGGTGCCGATATCCGATGTTCCGTCGCGCCATCGCGTCGCCTGCCGTTCTTAGCAACGAACGGGGCTATGCCCAGTTAGCGACTTGTTGTTCCGTGCCGCGATGTTTACCCACACCCGGCGCGGGTGGCTATTGCTTGGCCTGAACACACAGGCCTGGCAGATGAAAAGGAAATGCAATGAGCATCATTGATCAAATCGCGGCACAAGCTGCGGCCAACGCTGTCGCACCGTCGACCGCCAACTTTATGGCTGCATCGAAGGCACACTTCGACGACATGCCGGTGACCGGCGCAGCAGCCACATCGACTGCGGCGAGTGAACACGCGTCCGGGCCTGCATCGGCTCCAGTACCCGCGGTGTCGCCCTTCGCCAATCTCGGCCTGCACCCGATCATTCTCAACTCGCTCAAATCGAGCGGCTATGAGACCCCCACCGCTGTGCAGATGCAGGCCATCCCCGCTGCGCTGACCGGCGGTGACTTGCTGGTGTCGTCGCACACCGGCAGCGGCAAGACGGCGGCCTTCATGCTGCCGAGCCTCAACCGTCTCGTCGAAGAGAGCAAAGTCAAGGGCAGCAACGGCCCGCGCATTCTGGTGCTGACCCCGACGCGCGAACTGGCACTGCAAGTGGACAAGGCGTCGTACACCTACGGCCACAAACTCAAAAAATTCCGCGTCGCCTGCCTGGTTGGCGGCATGCCTTACCCGGTGCAGTTGAAAGCCCTGCAAGGCCCGGTTGATGTCGTCGTGGCCACGCCCGGCCGCCTGATGGATCACATGGAGCGCGGCCGCATTGACTTTCGCCGCCTCGAGGTGCTGATCCTCGACGAAGCCGACCGCATGCTCGACATGGGTTTCATTGAAGACATTGAAGCCATCGTCGCCAAGACGCCGGCCTCGCGCCAGACCCTGCTGTTCTCGGCCACGCTCGACGGCGTGGTCGGCACGATGGCGCGCAAGATCACCAAGGATGCGAAGCGCATCGAGATCACCACCACGCCCGAACTCAAAGGCAAGATCGAGCAGCGCTTCATGTTCGCCGACAACATGACGCACAAAAACAAGTTGCTCGACGCCATCCTGCGCGACACCGATATCCAGCAGGCGCTGGTGTTCACCTCGACCAAGCGCAGCGCCGATGACCTCTCAGGCCTGCTGCGCGACCAGGGCTTCTCCGCGCAAGCATTGCACGGCGACATGAACCAGGGCCAGCGCAACCGCACCCTCAAGGGCATGCACGACGGCCGCACCCGCGTGCTGGTCGCCACCGACGTGGCCGCGCGCGGCCTCGACGTGGCGGGTATCAGCCACGTGATCAATTTCGACGCACCGCGCCAGGCCGAAGACTACGTGCACCGCATTGGCCGCACCGGCCGTGCCGGCCGCACCGGCACCGCAGTGACGCTGGTCAATCCGGGCGAGCGCAGCTTGATGCGCTCCATCGAGCGTTTCACCGGCCAGCGCGCGCAGATTGAGGCGATTGCCGGCCTGGAGCCGAAGATCACCGAAGAGCGCAGCGGCAAGCATCCGGCGCGCCGTGGTGCCAAGCCCGGCGGCGGCTATGCCCGCGCCGGGGCCGGTGGCGGTGGCGGTGGCGGCAAACCGTTTGGCAGCAAGCCCTTCGGCGAGAAGTCGTATGGCGCGGCCAAACCGGGCGGCTTTGCGAAGACTGGCAAATCATTCGGCGGCGGTTTCAAGCGCGAAGAGCGTGGCGCGTTTGTCGCGCGCGGCCGCGCGTAAGCGCCGCGTACCAGCGCTGCTGGTCATAAAAAAGCCCGCCGTTTATGGCGGGCTTTTTTACGCTCGAAATGGGGCTGTGTCGTGGCAGGGTACTCGTGGCAGCGTACTGAGTAGTGGCGGCGCATCGCGCGATGCAGGCCTGCCGCAGAGATGAACGCGCTATGGCGAGGTGCCGAGCAGTCCATCCGACCTGGCCTGGGCCAGCTCAGCGGCGCTCAAGCCCAGCCATTCACGCAAGATGGTTTCGCCATGCTCGCCTGCGCCGGGCACCTGCTCGCGCATCCCGGCATGCGTGCCGGATAGTTGGTACGGCGGGTTGATGCCCTTGTAAGTGCCGCCGCCGTCAGTGATGTTGGCGAAGGTGCCGCGCGCAATCAGATCTGCATTCGTGAGCGCGTCGGCAGCTTCGGCGTAGTGCGAACACGGCACCCCGCCAGCGTCGAGCACGGCAATACATTCGCTCACGGTGCGGCTGCCAGCCCAGGCCTCTGCATACGCCATCAATGCATACCAGTTGCGTGAGCGCGCCGCCACGGTGGAAAAGCGCGCATCGGTTTTCAACGCTGGCTGGCCGATGGCATCGCACAGCATCGTGAAATTGCGCTGCGTGATCGGTGCAATCAGCAAGTCGCCGCCGGCGGCGCGGATCGGCCCGTAGGAAAAACGCGGTGGCATGGGTGGCACCTGTGCTTCCTGCAATTCATATACGAGCAGATTGAGCATGCAGTCCATCAGCGCCACATCGACTTGCTGGCCGGTGCCAGTGCGCACCCGCTGCAACAGCGCGGTCTGGATTGCAGAGCAGGCGTAGATACCGCCCAGCACATCGGCAATGAAGACCGCGCCACTGGCAGGCCGGTCGCTGCCACCGGCGTAGCGCGCCAGCGTTTTGTCAAAGCCACTCGCAGCATGCACCACCGGCGCATAGGCCGGCCGGCCGGTCGCAGCGCCGGTCTGCCCGTAGCCAGAGATCGAGCAATACACCAGACGTGGATTGATTCTGCTCAAGGTGGCGAAATCAAGGCCGAGGCGTTGCATCACGCCAGGGCGAAAATTCTCGATCAGCACATCCACCTTCTCGATCATGCGCAGGACAAGCTTGAGCGCCCCGGCATTTTTAAGATCCAGTGTGATGCTTCGCTTGCCGGCGTTGAGCTGGCCGAAATAGCGGCTGTGGCCATCGACAAGCGGCGCACGCTGGCGCATGTCTTCGCCGCCGGGCGGCTCGATCTTGATGACTTCGGCCCCCAGGTCGGCGAGAAGACGCGCGGCATACGGCCCCGCGATCATGCTGGTGAAGTCGAGTACGCGCAGGCCGGCGAGGGCCTCGCCTGCGTTGCCGGTGGAAGTGGATGCTGTCATGTGCGAGTCTTGTTGGCGTGCGGCGTGTTGGTTGTCTTGACCGACTTGCCGGGCTTGCCAGGTTGCGGTGAAGCAGGGCGCAGCAGTAGATGCACCGATTTCAAATGGGTCTTCATCAGGCGTGTGGCACGAGCCGCATCGCGTGCGCGCAGCGCAGCCAAAAACTCGCGGCGCTTCTCGACCAGCCGCGGCTGTGGCGCACCGCCAGCGGCGACGCGCGCGTAAACGAACTGCATCAGAATTTCGGTGAGTGAATGCACCATCATCGACAGCACCTGATTGCGTGTCGCCGCCGCGAGCAAACGGTAGAACTCTCGCGAGCATTCCACGCGGTCGAGAAACTTGCCCGCATGCGTCACCGATTCGGTATGGGCAAGGTTGGCCTCGATGGCATCAAAATCAGTCTTGGTGGCGCGCTCACAGGCGAGGCGCACCACCATGTCCTGGGTGTGAATGCGCGCCTCGGTGAGTTCGTCCATCGAGATCGAGCCGAGCGAGAACATATCCTGCACCACCTGATTCATGCGGTCAGGATCGCCGTCGTGAATGAAGGCGCCGCCTTTGACGCCTTTTTGCAGTCTTACGATGCCAGCGATTTCAAGGCTGCGCAAAGCCTCGCGCAAGGCGTTGCGGCCGACGCCCATTTGCTGCGCCAGGTCCCGCTCGGCCGGCAGCTTGTCGCCGGGCTTGAGCGCACCGGCGGTGAGTTGCTCGCGAATGCGCAGGCAAATTTCCTCAAACGCGCGCCGCGTATGCACAGGCGCGAAGACGAGACTGGAGGGAGCGGTAGCCATTGCGGTCCGATTGCGCGTGCGTTGAGTGAAGTGAAACGGAATGGAACTGGCTCGTCAGCGCCCGCTATACACCGGCTTGCGCTTTTCGACAAAGGCGCGCACGGCTTCCTTGTGGTCTTCGGTCTGGAACGTCATCATCTCCAGTGCGTAAGACGTATCCATGATGAGGTTGAACTGATCTTTCAATTGTTTGTTGACCGACAGCTTGGTCCAGCGGATCGCCCAGGTCGGGCCATTGGCAAGTTCTTCAGCGATCTCGCGTGCCTTGGCGTAGACCTGCTCGACCGGCACTGCGTGATTGACCAGCCCGATGCGTGCAGCCTCCGCGCCCTTGATGAGCGTGCCGCGCATCAAATACTCCTTGGCACGGTTTGGCCCTACCAGCAGCGGCCAGATCACCGCGCCGCCGTCACCGGCCACGAGGCCGATCTTCACGTGCGGATCGCCAATGCGCGCCGTCTCGGATGCCACCGTGATGTCGCACAGCAGCGCAATGGTGGCCGCAAGGCCAATGCAATCGCCGTTGATCGCGCACACCACTGGCTGGTCGCAGTCAAGGATGTTTTGCACGATGCGCCGCCCGCCGGTGGGCTCGATCATCTCGCCTTCTTCAAACACATCACCGCCGGGGCGCTCCAGCATGCCCTTGACATTGCCGCCGACGCTGAAATATTTTCCCGAGCCTTGCAGCAGAATGGCGTTGACGCCCTTGTCGCGCGACAGATCGGCCCAGATGTCCTGCAACTCGACGTGAAAGCGGTGCGCGATGCGGTTGCCGGTTTCCGGCTGGTTGAGGGTGACGATGGCGAGCTTGCCTACTTTCTCGATCTTCAGGCACTCGTAGCGGGAGTAGTCGATGGCGGGGGTGGCGGTAGTGGCGGTAGTTGACATGGGGCGGTGGGGTCAACGCAACATCATTGCGCTTGACGGGAAGTGACGAAGCGTTTATTCTAAATGGTGCTACCATTAAAAACAAGTGCCATTTTGTCAGAACAAATGCCGTGTCGTCGCGCTCCGAATTACCTGGTGCCCGGCCGGTGCGCTCACTTGCACGTGCATTGCCGCCCCTTTTTCACCAAAACGTTCGCCACTGCAGAGAACTTCCATGCCCTTCACCGAAGACCAACTCGCCTTCCGCGACAGCATCCGCCGCATGGTCGAGAAGCACGTTGCGCCGATCGCTGCCGAAATCGACGAGAACGACCGTTTCCCCGACGAACTGCTGCCCATCTTTGGCGACATGGGCCTGATGCAACTGCTGGTGCCCGAAGCCTACGGTGGCCCCAACGGCAATCTCACCATGCTGTGCATGGCGCGTGAAGAAGTGTCGCGCGCCTCGCCCGCCTGCGGCTCGATTGCCGGCCTCAACACCATGTTCACCATGCCCTTGCTGCATTTCGGCTCGGAGGAGCAGCGCAAGCGCTTTCTTCCCATCATCGCCAAAGGCGGCGTCGTGACGGCGATCGCAATCTCGGAGCCGCAGGCCGGCTCGGACGTGAGCGCCATGAACACGCGCGCCGTGACGGATGGCGACTGCTACGTGCTCAATGGCCGCAAGCAATGGTGCAGCTACGGCGTGATCGCCGACTACATCGTGTTGTTCGCGCGTACCAGCGGATCATCCGGCGCCGAAGGCATCAGCGCCTTCATCCTCGAGCCGAAAAAGATGAAGGGCATCACCTTCGGTCGCCACGAGCGCAAGATGGGCTGGCGCGGTGCGCCCAACACGCCAATCTTCCTCGACGACGTGCGCGTGCCGGCTGAAAACCTGGTCGGCGAAGAAGGCAAGGGCTTTCGCGCCTCGATGCGCGCGCTCGACATGAATCGCCCCACCATCGGCGCGCAGGCCGTCGGGCTGGCGCAGGGCGCGCTGGATGCGTCGGTGGCGTATGCCAAAGAGCGCAAACAATTCAAACGCAGCATCGCCGAGTTTCAGGGCATCCAGTTCATGCTGGCTGACATGTCGATCCAGATCGAAGCAGCACGTGCATTGGTCTACGAGTGCGCACGCGCCGGCGACGACGGCGACTTCGCGCGCCTCACCGTGCTCGCCAGCCACGCCAAATGTTTCGGCAGCGACATGGCGATGCAAGTGACCACCGACGCAGTGCAGGTGTTCGGTGGCTACGGCTACACCAAGGATTACCCGGTCGAGCGCATGATGCGTGACGCCAAGCTGGCGCAAATTTTCGAAGGCACCAACCAGATTCAGCGCATGGTGATCGCGCGCCATCTGCTCAAGTAACCCCGGCATTTCAAGGAGAGTGGCATGCGCATTTCCGTCTTTGTTCGAAGAGGGCTGGCAGCACTGGCAGCGGGCGTGGCTTTGGCCACCAGCAGCGCTGCATTCGGGCAGGCTTTTCCGTCCAAGCCGATTCGCTTCGTCGTGCCCTACCCGGCGGGCGGCACCACGGATTTAATGGCGCGCGCCCTGCAAGAGCCGCTGCAAAAGTCGCTCGGCCAGCCGGTGCTGGTGGAAAACAAGCCCGGGGCTGGAGGCCTCATTGCCGCGCGCGAAGTGGCGCGCTCGACCCCTGACGGCCACACCCTGCTGTTCATCAACAGCGGCATCGTCGCCGTCGCCCCCTTCGTTGTCAAGGACCCCGGCATCGACGGCATCAAGGATTTCTCGCCGATCGCGCTGGTGTCGCTCTCGCCTCTGTTCCTCGTGATCCCCGCGTCGATACCCCCCAACGACCTCAAAGGCTTCATCGACTATCTCAAGCAACAGCCCTCGCCACCAGACTTCGCATCAGCCGGTACCGGCTCCTTCGGCCATCTCGCCAGCGAGCTGTTCGCGCGCAGCGTCGGCGTGAAGATGACGCACATCCCCTACAAGGGGCAGGCCCCGACCACCAATGCCGTGGTCGCAGGTGAAGTCAAAATGCTGATCACCTCGGCCTCGTCTGCGATGAACGGTTTCATCGCCAACGGCAAATTGAAGCTGCTCGGCGTCGCTTCCGCTGAACCCACGCCGCTGGCACCGGGCGCACCGACCGTCGGCAGCGTTGTGCCGGGCTATGCCGCTGAGACCTGGTTCGGATTCATCGCCGCCGCCAATACGCCGCCCGATGTGGTGGGCAAACTCAATGACGCCATCAACCGGGCGCTTGCGCCGGCAGAGATGCAGCAGCGCTTCGCGGGCTTCGGTGTACAGGCCAAGACGGCGACACCCAAGCGATTGGCCGAGATGATTGCGGAGGATGTCGCGCGCTGGAGCGTGATCATTCGCGACAACAACATTCGCTCGGAGTGATGCCCGCATCGACTTGACCGGGCCATGACCGCCATGACCACTCCGGGCAATGAGGAGCGCGCATTGCTGCGCGCGTCGGTGCGCGGCTTTCTTGCGCAGCATTGGCCTGCCGGGCAGGCTGCCGCACATCAGGCTGACACCGCCGCATTGGCATCGATCGGGCGCGGGCTGGCGGGTCAAGGTCTCACTGCGCTAGGCACCGATCCGGAAGAAGGCGGGCTGGCCGAAGCCATCGTGGTGATGGAGGAACTGGGCCGGGCTGCATGCCCAACACCGTTGGTGGATGCGGTTCTCCTCAATATTGCCCTCTGTGCTGCGAAGGCGCCGCATGCGGGCGCGCCGGTGCTGCGCGAGTTGCAAACGCAGTTGCATGACGGCAGCGCACAGCTTGCGATCAGCTTTGCCGGGAATGACGAGGGGCGCAACACGGGCAGCGCGAGTGCGGTCACCTTGCGTGGCGGGAAGCTGTTCGGCGTGCTGCGCTTTTTGGATGGCGCGCAGGCGGCCACGCATGTGCTGGCCGTGTTGGGTCAGGGTGAACGTGCCGCGCTAGTTGATTGTGCTGCGCCGGGTTGCACCTCGACCATCACGCGCGCGCTGGGCATGGACACGCTCGCCGAAGTGACCTTGTCCGGCTGCCCCGCGCAAATGGTTGAATGGCCCGCGGCGCTCGGTGCCGATCTGCATTTGATTCGGCGCCTGTGCCTGCTCGCGCGCGCGCATGGTGCAGCGCGGCGTGCGTTTGAGCTAGCGGTGGACTACGCCAAGGAGCGTCAGCAATTTGGCAAGCCGATCGGCAGCTTTCAGGCGGTGCAGCACAAGCTGGCGAACGGTCTTGTCAGTCTTGAGGGTGTGCGCCTGACGCTTGCGAATGCCGCTGCGCAGTACGATGCGGGCGCGCAAGACTGGCGCTACTTTGTTTCGGCAGCGTGTGCGTTTGGCAGCCCGGCTTTGCGGCAAGTCTCGCTGGAGACACACCATGCGTTTGGTGCGATTGGTTACGCCGAGGAGCACGAAGCGCCTCGCCATTTCCGGCGCGTGCATCTTGATACGCTGGCAATGGGCGGGGTGCGGCGGGCGCGTGGTGAATTGGCGGCGCATTTTTTTGATGGTACTGAAGCTGGAACGCTGCCGCGCTACGACCTCGGTGAAGCAGGTAACGCATTGCGTGCGCAAGTGGGTGAGTGGCTCGACACGCATTGGTCAGGTGAGCGCAAGGCGGCGTTCGATGCACGAGAATTTCACGACCGCGAGTTCGACGCGAGCTTCGCCAAAGACATCGGCACCACCGGCTGGATTGGTCTTGCCTGGCCACGCGACCACGGCGGGCAGGCGCGCTCGCCGATTGAACAAATCGCTTTCATGGAAGAGATGGAGCGCGCCGAAGCGCCGCGCGTCGGCGCGGCGATACAGTCGACAGGCCTGATGTTGTTTGGCACGCCGGCGCAGCAGCAAAAGTATTTGCCCGAGATTCTCAAAGGCGAGGCGATGCACGGCATGGGCTACAGCGAGCCAAACGCCGGCTCCGACCTGGCCTCACTCAAAACATCTGCGGTGCGCGATGGGGATGCGTGGGTGATCAACGGCCAGAAGATCTGGACGACGACCTGGTGGGGCAAGTACATGTTCCTCGCGGCGCGCACCAACCCAGTGGCCAAGCCTTCGCACGCGGGCATCAGCATGTTCATCGTGCCGATGAACGCGCCGGGTATCGACATCAAACCGGCGGCGACGATGTACGGCGGCACGTTCGCCAACATTTTTTACGACGACGTGCGCGTGCCCGCTGACGCCTTGCTCGGTGAAGTCGATGGCGGCTGGAAGGTCTTGACCAGCGCACTCGCCACCGAGCGTGGCCTGGTCGGCGGTGGCATCGTGTTGAAAGTTGCGCACGCATTCGAGTTGCTGTGCGGCTTGATCGGCGAGTCGGAGATTGATGGCAAGCCGATGCGCGAGGATGCGCTGGTGCGCGACCGCATTGCGCAACTCGCTGTCGAGATTGAAGTCGGGCGGCAACTGATGATGCATTGCGCCGAGTTGGCGGGGAGCGGGCCAACTCCGCCGGAGATGGGCGCGATCAGCAAGGTGTTCTCTGGTGAATTGATGGAGCGCTTTCACGAAGCAGCGCTGGAGATTCTTGGCATGCGCGCGACGCTGTCGCAAGGCGCGCCCGGCAATCTGCTCAATGGCCGTTTCGAGCAGGGACTGCGTCACTCACTGATGTGGGTCATCAGCATTGGTACCAATGAGATCCAGCGCAGCCTGATTGCGCAGCGCGGGTTGGGGTTGCCGCGATGAGGCATTTCGGCGAAAACGTTCAGGCGCGAAAGCGCTCCCAGATCAACACTGACGAACTCTCGATGCCATCGACCGGGTTGGGCGAGGGCAGGGTGCGAATGGTGAGCTTGTCACCCTCGATCTTGAACTGCCGCACCAGCACCGTGCCGGTCCAGGCCTGGTTCCACGAGGTGTCGATGTGATGGCGCACCAGATCACCTTCGATGACGTAGGTGCCGCCATAGGCGATCATGCCGCCGTAGAGATCAATGCGCTCGGCCTCGGTCGCGATCATCTCGGCCGGCGCGCGGCGGCCATCGTGCACAAACAAGGACGACATGCGGCCATCGGCGCCATACATGAGATAGCCACTGGGGCGCAGTCCGAACTGATCGGTCTTCTCGCCGGTGGCGATGTTTTCGCGCGTGTAGGACTGGATCATCCAGGTGCCGATATGCGGGCCGGAGATCGGGGTAGTTGCAGGCATGGCGAGCGGCAATCGTGGTTTGTGAGAGGGAGAATAGGCGTGGCGATACTAGCATTCGCGTGCGGCGCACAAGGTCGAGCAGTGAATCGAAGTGAAGCACGAAACCGGGGTGACGCAGTGAAGAGAAGTGGAGCAGACCAATGAGCATGGTGGTACTAGACGCGCGTGAGGTCGAACGCGATGCTTTGATGCTGCGCGCACGCCGCGCCGCCAAGGGTCTCGCTGCGCTCGGTGTGGCCGAAGGCGACGCCATTGCCCTGCTGTTGCGCAATGACTTCGCCTTTCTCGAAGCCAGCCAGGCGGCAGCGATGCTCGGCGCGTATGTGGTGCCGGTCAACTGGCATGGCCAGAGTGCCGAGGTGCGCTATGTGCTCGATGACTGTGCGCCCAAGGTCTTGATCGCGCACAGTGATTTGCTCGCCAATGTGCGCGAAGCTATCCCCGCTGGCTTGACGGTGATTGCGGTGCCAGCGCCGCCCGAATCACGTCAGCACTACGGTGCTGCTGCCAACGCCGCCGAGGCTTCCGTTGCTCTCGTTGCCGGCGCTCCATTGAAGATCGCGGCAGCTGCAGCTACTGAGGATGCTGCTGCTACCGCGCTCGAATGGAACACCTGGCTGGCCCAGCACGCACCCTGGGATCGCCCACCCCCTGCGAGCCGCTCGACCATGATCTACACCTCGGGCACCACTGGCCGTCCGAAGGGCGTGCGGCGCCAGCCGGCCACGCCTGAACAAACGCAGGATATCGCAGCCATGTTCCGGCACGTGTACGGCGTGCGGCCCGGCGCGCGCTCGCTGGTTGCCGGGCCGTTGTACCACTCGTCGCCCAACGCCTTCATGCGCCAGGCGCTCGCGCAGGGCGAGGTGTTCGTCATGCAGTCACGCTTCGATCCCGAGCGCACCCTTGCGACGATTGCGCGCTATCGCATCACCCACGCCGTGATGGTGCCGACCATGTTCGTGCGCCTGCTCAAGCTGCCGCTCGATGTGCGCGAGCGCTATGACGTCAGTTCGCTGGAGTGGGTTACGCACACCGCGGCGCCGTGTCCGGTCGAAGTCAAGCAGGCCCTGATCGACTGGTGGGGGCCGGTGGTGGTCGAGACCTACGGCAGCACCGAGATGGGCACCGCCACCGTCTGCACCTCGCACGACTGGCTCGCGCATCCGGGCAGCGTCGGGCGCGCCACACCGGGTACGCGCATCGGGTTTTACGACGAGGCTGGGCGTGCACTGCCCGAAGGCGAAGTCGGCGAAATCTACGCGCGCGTGTCCTGCTATGCCGACTTCACTTATCACGGACACGACGCCAAGCGCCGCGAAATCGAGCGCGACGGGCTGATCAGTTGCGGCGACGTTGGCTATATGAAAGACGGCTTCCTCTATCTGTGCGACCGCCGCTCCGACATGGTGATCTCGGGCGGCGTCAACATCTACCCTGCCGAGATTGAATCGGCGCTGGTGCAGGCGCCGCAGGTGCGCGATTGCGCGGTGTTCGGTATTCCCGATGATGACCTCGGTGAAGTGTTGATGGCCGCGATTGAACTTGCGCCCGGTGCGGCGATGTCTGAGGAGGAAGTACAGGCCTTTCTCGCGCCGCTTCTGGCCAAATACAAGATTCCCAAACGCATCACCTTTCACGCCGCCCTGCCGCGCGAAGACAGCGGCAAGATATTCAAGCGGCGTCTGCGTGATCCGTATTGGGACAAGGCGGGGCGGCAGATATGAGGCAGTTCGCATCGTTCCGGAATGCGGGCAGCCGCACAATGGGGAGGGCAGCATGACATTGTCTCAAACGCTTTATACAATCGGCCGGAAAGCCTTGGTGGGAGCGGCTCTCATGGCTATGTTCGTCTCCATCGGACACGCGCAGGACGCAGCCTCGTTCCCCAACCGCCCGGTGCGCATCATCACGCCCACCGCAGCCGGCGGCAACATCGACATCATGGCGCGCGCTCTCGCCGAGAAGCTCGCCGCAGCCTGGGGTCAAGGTGTGGTGGTCGAGCCGCGCCCCGGTGCCAATGGCATGATCGCCGCCTCTTTCGTCGCCAAGGCGCCGGCCGATGGCTACACGATCTTGTTTTCGCACAGCGCCCTGGTGCAGAACCTGCTGCTGCAACCCAACCCGCCCTACAAGCTCGCCGACTTTGCGCCGGTCACCATGCTGGCGCTGTTCCCGATTGCCTATGGGGTCAACACCTCGCACGGCGTCAACACCTTGCAAGAATTGGTCGCGCTCGCCAAGGCCAAACCGAAGACCCTCTCGTTCGGCTCCTATGGTACCGGCTCGGGCGCGCACATCATCGGCGCGGGTCTCAATCGCGCGGCAGGCATCGACCTGATTCACGTGCCTTACAAGGGTGAGGTGCCCGCGGTGACTGACATGCTCGCGGGTCAAGTGTCGTCTGCCTATGGCTCGGTGGGCTACATGGCGCGGCAGCTTGCCGGTGGCAAGGTCAGGCTGCTTGCGGTGGCCAGCAGTGAGCGCCTCAAGTCCTTTCCAGATGTGCCGACTTTCGGTGAGGTTGGCTATTCAGCCATCAACTTGCCGGGCTGGGGCGGCCTGTTTTTGCCGGCGGGTACGCCTTCGACCATCGTCAACAAGGTCAACGAAGGCGTGGTCAAGGCGCTGCGCCTGCCCGACATCAGCGACAAGATCCTGGGCATGGGCTTCGTGCCGGTGGGCAACAGTGCGGCCGAATTCTCGGCATCGATCAAGTCCGAGTTTGAGAAGTGGGACACCGCCATTCGCGAGAACCAGATCAAGATCGAATAGGGCTCGTCAGACCCATCCATGCATCGATTCCTCAACACAGCATCACTCAACCAAACGGAACAAGACCGATGAAACAGATCGTCAGCATGCAAGGCAAATGCGTCGTCGTCACCGGCGCGGCACAAGGCATCGGCAAGGCCCTCACTGAGCTCGTTATCGACCAGGGCGGCACGGTGGTGGCGGTGGATCGCAACGCCGATCAACTCAAGTCTGCCGCCGCCGGCTGGTCTAGCGACCACGTGCTGCCGCTGGTTGGCAGCGTGACGGACGAAGACTTCGCCGCCGAGGCAGTGCGCCAGGGCATCGCGCGTTTCGGCGCGATCCAGGGGCTGGTCAACAACGCCGGCATCATCCGCCCGGCGATGATCGAGAAGATGAGCATGACGCAATGGCGTGAGGTGATCGACGTGCATCTGACCGGTTCGTTCATCTGGCTGCAAACCGTGGGCCGCCACATGATCGAGCGCGCCAAGGCGGGCGACAAATTTCCCGGTTCCATCGTCAACATTTCGTCGGATGCCGGGCGCAAAGGTTCGATCGGCCAGATCAACTACGCGGCGGCCAAGTCGGGCATGTTCGGCATGACGATGACGGCGGCGCGCGAGTGGGGCCGCCACCAGATACGCACCAATACCGTTTGCTTCGGCGTGGTCGAGACGCCGATGACCGAGGTGATTCGCGGCGAGAAATTTCGCGACGGCATGCTCGCGCAAATCCCGATGGGGCACTGGAGCACGCCGGAAGAAGTGGTCAAGACGGTGGTATTCCTGCTCTCGGATGCGTCGTCGTATACGACCGGGCAGCACATCGCGATCAACGGTGGCTATCACGTGTCGGTCTGATTTTGCCTCTGCACACCTCCCGAATCCATCATGATCGACTACGACAAACTAAAAAACTGGCGCTCACCGCCGGTGCGCCACAGCTACACCGCGAAGGACGTGATGCTCTACGCGCTCGGTGTGGGCGTGGGCCAGGACCCGCTCGACCGCGACGAGCTGCGTTACGTGTACGAGCGCGACCTGCGCGTGCTGCCGAGCATGGCGGCGGTGCTGGCTTCGCCGGGGTTTTGGGTGCGCGACAACCCGGAGCTCGGCATCGACTACGTGCGCCTGGTGCATGGCGAGCAGACCATCACCCTGCATCAGCCGCTGCCGGTAGCCGCGACCGTGATTGGCGAAACGCATGTGACGCGTGTGGTGGACAAAGGCGAAGGCAAGGGCGCACTGGTGTATTCGGAAAAGCGGCTCACCGATGCAGCGACTGGGGCATTGCTGGCCACTACCGGGTCGGTCACGTTTTGCCGGGGCGATGGCGGCTTCTCCGGAGGGCGTGGCGCTGATGCGCCCGCACCGCCGTTGCAAGCGACGCCGGATACCGTCCCTGAAGTTGCGCTGGAATTCGTGCTGCGGCCCGAAGCGGCGTTCATCTATCGTTTGTCGGGCGACATCAATCCGCTGCATGTGGATCCCGATGTCGCCGCCAAAGCAGGCTTCTCGAAACCGATCATGCATGGGCTGGGCACTTACGGGGTGGCGTGCCGGGGATTGGTCAAGGCGTTTTGTGATTTCGATCCAGCGCGTTTCAAGTCGGTCAGCGCGCGCTTCTCGGCACCCGCTTATCCGGGTGACACGATTGTGTTGGAGTGCTGGCGTGGCGGCGAGGGCGCCGAGGGCGGCGAGGGTGGTGCCGGTGGCAGCATCGCGTTCCGCGCGCGCGTGCCGGCGCGCGATGTCACGGTGTTGAGCCACGGCCATGCGCACTGCGTTTCCCAATGATGACCAGCCGGAAACCCTTGGTGGAAGCGCTTTAATGACACATGCAGTTCTGAAAGTGTTGGTGGGAGCGGCTGTTGGCGCTTCTATCGGCAGAAAACATGGTTGAAGCGGCCACACCCTGGCGTCAGGCGCGCTTCACCCGCGCGGCCGGGCTTGCGTGGGTGGGTGCGGGTGACGACGGCGTTCACCTGCGTTTGCCCTGCGCCAGTGGCTTGCGTGATGCAGCGGGTGCCATCGACTCGCGCGCCATCGTGGCCATGCTCGATCACGCGGCGAGTGCGGCGATTTACCGCTTGATCCCGGCGGCGACGCCAATCGCCACGCTGGAGTTGCGCGTTGCGTTCGCGCGCGCCGCATCGCCTGGCGGTGCGCTCACCTTGCATGCGCGCACGCCGCACATCGCGGGTGGGGTGGCGCTGGTCGAAGCGGCCGCATGTGATGAGGCCAGCGGCACCGTCGTGGCGCAGGCTTCAGGATCGTTTTACGTCGGCGCCTCGCCCGGCGGAGACACCGAGCGCAGCGACACCGGCGAAGAGGCGTTGCACGAATTGGGCAAGCAGACCGCAGCGCACTTCGATTCTTTTGAGTCGTTTGCCGGCTTGTTGCGCGATATCAGCGGCGCGTTAGCACCGCAACATAGTGCGCCGGTCGATGCGCGTGGTGTGGTGCGTCTCCCCTTTGCGACTCGTCTGATTGGTGCTGAGTCATTGCCGGCGCTGCACGGCGGCGCGGTGGCTGCCGTGCTGGCGACTGCCGGTTGTGATCTGGCAGCGGGCGAGAGCGCCCGTCACCTCGCAGTGCTGACGGTGCAATACCTGCGTGCCGCCCGCGCCGAAGAAACCCGGGCCCACGCCGTGTTTGACAAGCGCGGCGGGCGGGCCAATGTTGCCTCCGTCATCGCCACACAAGCGAACGGCACACGCGAAGTCGCGCGGGCGCAGTGCATTTTTGTTGCGGGAGATTGAGCATGACCGGGCCAGACCTTTCCAATCCGGTGATCCTCGGCAACGAGCTGGTGTCCGCCAAGGCATTCGCCGATGGTGCGCGGATTCACCGCGCGCTCGACTACCTGCGCGCACAGCGCCGGCCGGTGTGGGTCACGCCGGACAACTTCCGCCCGTTCTGGGCCGTGGGCAAACACGCCGACATCATGCAGGCGTCCAGCGATCAGTCGAGCTGGATCAACCGGCGCCGCCTGACCTTGATGAGCCGCGCGCAGGAAGCGGCGGCGTTCAAGGGTGCGGAGCGCTACGGCGCGGTGCTGCGTACGCTGATTCACATGGACGAGCCGGATCACAAACACTACCGCGCGGTCACGCAGGGCTGGTTCAACGGCAGCGCAGTGCGCGCGCAGCAGGCGATGCTCGATGCGCTCGCCGACGAATACCTCGCCAAGCTGGAGGGGGTAGCGAACGGAGCTGGCGCAAAGGCCGCCGCCGACGGCCGCAGCGGCACCATCGACTTCGCCAGCGAAATCGCAACGCAGTATCCGCTGCGCGTCATCATGGCCATCCTCGGCGTGCCGCTCGAAGACCTCGACCTGATGCACCGACTCACCAAGACGCTGGCCGCCCCGCAAGACCCGGACTTCGGCAGCGATGTCGATGTGGGCGCATCGTTGTTTGATTCGATCCCGCTGTTCACTGAATACTTTCTCAAGATGATGGAAGACCGCCGCCGTCAGCCGCGCGACGACCTTGCCAGCATCATCGCCAACGGGCAGATCAAGGGTGGGCCGATGGGGGAGTTGGAGACGGTGTCCTACTACATTACGATGGCTGTGGCCGGGCACGACACCACGGCCGCCGCGATGGCGGGTGGCTGCCTCGCCCTCGCCGAACGTCCCGAACAATGGGCCAAACTCAAACAGCACCCGGAAATGATGCGCACCGCCGCGGACGAGATGATCCGTTGGGTCACGCCGATCAAGCACTTCATGCGCACAGCCACGCGCGACACCACGCTCGGCGGCCAGGTGATCAGGGAAGGCGAATCGATCACCATGTATTACCTCTCAGGCAATCGCGACGAAGAAGTTTTCGACGCACCCTTCGAGTTTCGCGTCGACCGCACGCCCAACCGCCATCTGGCTTTCGGCTTCGGCGCGCACGTTTGCCTTGGCATGGCGCTTTCAAGGCTGGAGTTGACGACCTTGTTTGGCGAGTTGCTGCGGCGCGTGGAATCCATCGAGCCGGCTGGCCCGGTGCGCCCGGTAGAAACCAATTTTCTCGGTGGGTTCAAGTCGGTACCGATTCGGTATCGTCTCGCGTAACCAGCGATCAGTTTCGCTACCGTGAAGCCTGCAGTTGCATGGGGCGTGGTTGATGGGGGATGCATGATCTTGACGTGTCGAAAATTATCAATACAATGTACGTATGATCAAGTTTGAATGGGATTCGGCCAAGGCTGTAGCCAACATCAGAAAGCATGGAGTGTCGTTTGAAGAGGCCAAGTCGGTCTTTTTTGACGAATACGGTATCCAGTACTTCGACGAAGATCATTCAGCGGACGAAGACCGTTTCCTGATGCTTGGTATGAACTCGCAAGCCAAATTGCTCATCGTCTGTCATTGCGAACGGGAGCGGGGCGGCATCATTCGCATCATTTCCGCACGCAGGGCTACCAGGCGCGAAAGCGCGTTTTATCAAGGTGAATAGTCATGAAATCTGAATACGACCTGTCCAAGATGAAATCGCGCAAGAATCCCTATGCCTCCAAGCTCAAGCGGCCCGTCACTATGCGCCTGTCGGAGGATGTTGTCGACTATTTCAAGCGGATGGCAGAAGAGGCTGGTGTGCCTTACCAGAGCCTGATCAATTTGTACCTGCGAGACTGTCTCGCAAACAGCCGCAAGGTGAAGATACAGTGGCCGCAAACGGCTTGAATGCAATGAGGTGCTCGACATGAATCAGCAAGCAGGTTTTGATCCGATCAGTTGGGCAGTGCGTGACGACAAGGATGCAGGCGTATTCCGCATCCACCGCCGCGCGTTTGTAGATCAACCCATTTTTGAGTTGGAGCGCGAGCGCATCTTTGGCCGCTGCTGGCTCTACGCGGCGCACGTGTCCGAGGTGATGGAGCCGGGGCAGTTTGTGTCGCGCCCGGTGGCGGGGCGGCCGCTCATCATCAACCGCGACCGCGCGGGCAAGCTGCATGTGTTCTTCAACAGTTGCACCCATCGTGGCGCAATGGTGTGCCGCGAACATCAGGGGCGCGCGAACAACTTTTCATGCCCGTATCACGGCTGGACCTATGCTGCTGACGGCAAACTGGTACACCAGCCTCTCCCCGAGTCCTATGCCCCTGCGTGCAACGCTGCGGGCGAATTGAATTTGCGCGAAGTGCCGCACTTCGACGAATTTTGCGGATTCATTTTTGTGAGCTTCGCGCAGGATGTGATCTCGCTCGCTGATTACCTCGCCGATGCGGGCGACTATTTGCGTATGGCCTCGCAGCATGGCGCGGCCGGCGACGGCATGGAGATCCTCGGTGGCACGCAGACCTATTGCGCCAAGGCCAACTGGAAACTGTTGCAGGAGAACAGCGCCGATGGCTATCACGCCGACACCACGCACGCCACCTACATGGACTACATCAAGGCGCGTGAAGGCTCGGTACACAACCTGTATTCAGCCAAGGGCTTTGGCCGCGTGCGCAATCTTCAGCGCGGCCACAGCGTGTCCGAGTCGATCTGGGGTACGCCTTGGGGCCGCCCCTGCGCGCGCGCCATGCCTTCTTGGGGGGAGGACATCAAGGCAGAGCTCGATGCCGTGTTTGAGAGCATGGTCGGGCGCATCGGGCAGGAGCGGGCCGACTTCATTTGCCACGGTGACCGCAATCTGCTGATCTTCCCCAACCTGGTGGTCAACGATGTGGGCGCGCTGACGGTGCGCACGTTTTATCCAAGCGCGCCGGACTACTTTGAAGTCACCGCGTGGGCACTGGCGCCGCGTGGCGAGAGCCAGCGCCTGCGTGATTTGCGCATCCGCAACTATCTCGAATTTCTCGGGCCTGGCGGCTTTGCCACACCGGACGATCAGGAAATGCTCGAGCTGTGCCAGAAGGGCTATCAGGCACACGCTGGTGTGGAGTGGAACGATCTCTCGCGCGGCATGCTCACCGAAGACGGTGACAGCCCGGCCAAACAGGACGAGTTGCAGATGCGCACCTTCTGGCGGCGCTGGCGTGATTTGCTCGCGGGAGCCGAGGTATGACAATGAGTCGGGCCGCCATCGCAACGACCACAGGCCGATCAGCGGCTCCCAGTGCTGCTCCTGGGCCATCTGCCGTCACGCGCAGTGAGGTCGAGGACTTCTTGTTTCACGAAGCAGAGCTACTCGATACCTGGCAACTCGATGCCTGGGCCAATTTGTTTACCGATGACGGCGAGTATCTGATTCCGCCGACCGACCTGCCTGATGGTGATCCGGGCAAACATTTGTTCCTGGTCTATGACGACCGGCATCGCCTCGGTGAACGCGCCAAGCGTCTGGGAAAAAAAGCAGCGCATGCCGAATTTCCACATTCGCGCACGCGCCACCTAGTCACCAATGTGCGCATCACCCAAGATGGCGCGATCGTTGACGTCAAGTGCAACTTCGTGGTCTACCGCTCCAAGAATGGTGTCAACGATATTTACCCCGGCCACAGCCTTTACCGTCTGGTCGCTGCGGCCGGCGGATTCAAAATCCGCAGCAAGCGCGCCGTGCTCGATGTCGACACGTTGCGGCCGCAAGGCAAAGTGAGCATCATTCTGTAAGGCGGCACCAGTGAGCGAGTCAACTCTTTACGCAGGGCAGGTCGCCATCGTCACCGGCGCAGGCAAGGGCACAGGCGGCCTCGGTCGCGCAATCGCACAACGCCTCGCCGCTGGTGGCGCGCGTGTGATGGTGTCGGATGTCGATCCTAAAGTGGCGGAGTCGGCCAGCGAGATCAGCGCGGAGACTGGTGTGGCCACTCTTAGCTTCACTGGTTCGCTCGCGGTGGAAGACAACGTCAAACGTATGGTGGCCGAGACGATGGCCGCATGGGGCCGCATCGACATCCTCATCAACAACGCAGGTGGCGGCATCATCAAGCCCTTCCTCGAACACGATGCCGCATCGTTCAAGGAAACCATCGACCGCAATTTGTGGACGGCGATCTGGTGCTGCCACAAGGTGCTGCCGCACATGATTGCGCAAAACTTCGGGCGTATTGTGAATATCGGCGCCGACTCCTTGCGCACCGGCATTCCCAACCACGCCGGTTACAACGCGGCCAAGGGTGGCGTGGTCGGCATGAGCGTGGCGCTGGCGCGTGACTTTGCGGCGCACGACATCACCATCAATACCGTGTCGCCGTGCCTGATCCACACCTCGCGTTTTGAAGCACTGAAGAAAAGTGACCCCGTGCTGGCGGATAAGTTCGAGCGGGTGATTCCGAAGGGCCGTGGCGTGGCGATTGACGAGGTCGTCGATGCCGTGTGCTTTCTGGCCAAGCGTGAGACCGGCTTCATCACCGGGCAAGAGATCAGTATCAACGGCGGCAGCGCGATGCCATGAGCGGAAATGGGAGAGAGCAGATGAATCGACTTGGCATTGGTGGTTGGCGCGCGGCACTGGGCGCTCTAGCTGCCATGTTGTGCAGCGCCGTGCTCGCACAGGGCTATCCCAATCGCCCGATCCGTATCGTCGTGCCGTACCCGGCCGGCGGCGCGACGGATCAGATGGCGCGCATCATCCAGCAGCCGCTGTCCGAAATTCTCGGTCAGCCGGTCATCATCGACAACAAGGCCGGTGCCGGCGGCATCATCGGTACCGATGCCGTAGCCAAGGCCGCGCCCGACGGCTACACGTTGACCTTCGGCAACTCCGGGCCGAACTCGATGGGGCCGGCGATCAAGAAGGCACCGTACGATCCGATCAAGGATTTCGCGCCGGTGTCACTCGTGGGCAATGTGCCGCTGTTTCTTGCGGTGCATCCGTCGATGCCGGTGAACAACGTCAAAGAGTTGCTCGATCTGGTCAAGGCCAACCCGGGCAAATACAACTTTGGCTCGGTCGGCATTGCGTCAGCATCCCATTTGATTGGCGAGTACTTCAACTTTGTCACCGGCTTGAAGATGCTGCACGTGCCCTACAAAGGCGGCGCACCGGCGATGCTGGGATTCATTGGCGGCGAAGTCCAGGTGATGTTCATGACCGGCCTCGATGGACTGCCGCACGCGCGTGCGGGCAAGCTCAAGGTGCTGGCGATTGCGACCGACAAGCCGACTGAGCTTGCGCCTGGCGTGCCGGTGGTGGCCGACGTGGTATCTGGCTTCAACGGCACCGTTTGGTTCGGTCTGCTCGCGCCGGCAGGCACGGCGCCTGAAGTTATCGCCAGGTTGAACGACGCCGTGGTCAAGTCGGTACTGCGGCCGAATGTGAAAAAGGCGTTTGGCGATTTGTCTACCGATGCGGTGTCGAATACGCCTGACCAATTCGCCCGCATCATCGCCGCCGAGTTGGCGCAATGGACGCGGGTGGTCAAAGAGTCAGGCGCGAAGTTTGAGTGATGCATGATCTGAAGAAGCCAGCGGCGCGCGGCCAACGGCACAAAGGAAGCCCTCCATGATCCGCTACAAAAAGCTCGGCTACGTCGCGCTGAACGTGACCGACCTGAAACGTTCCACCGCGTTCTATCGCGACACACTTGGCCTGCAGCCGGTGGAGAACGAGCGCAGCGGTGCCGGCGAGCTGGTATTTTTCCGCTGCGACTGGGATCATCACAATGTCATGCTGTTCGAGGGCGCGAAGCCGGGTCTTAAACGCATCGGCTTCGAGATGGAATCGGCAACAGAGCTGGAACGGCTGTTCCAGCATCTCAAGACCCACAAGCAGAACGTGTGGGAAGTGCCGGCCGAAGAGTCGGCGCGCTTTCATCAGCGCCGCAGCATTCGCTTGCACGAAGCGCACACCGGCGCGACCTTCGAGTTTTACGACCATATGCGCGAGTTCGGTGGTCAGCCCTATGTGCCCACGGTGGCCAAGATCCAGCGTCTCGGTCACGTGGTGTTGCGCACGCCTGCCTATGCCGAAGCTGTCACCTTTTTCAACGAGGTGCTCAACTTTCAGATTTCGGATGTGATCGAAGATGCGGTCACGTTCACGCGCTGCTTCCCCAATCCGTTTCATCATTCATTGGGCATCGGCAACGGCAAGGCACGCGGCCTGCATCACGTCAACTTTATGGTCACCGAAGTCGATGACATCGGCCGCGCGATCTGGCGCTTCAACAACGGTCAAGTGCCGATCGTCAACGGGCCGGGGCGGCATCCGCCCTCGGGCAGCATGTTTCTCTACTTCCTCGACCCCGATGGCCTGACGCTCGAATACAGCTTTGGCATGGAGGAGTTTCCCGAAACCGGTGCGCGCAAGCATCGCGTGTTGGAACCGATCCGCGCCTCGTTCGATTACTGGGGCGCGCCGGTCGATCCGCGCAAGGCATCTGTGGGTGAGATCGAGGTGCCACCCGCGACCGTGTGAAGGATGTCCGCATGCAAGAAGTGATGATGCGAATTGAGCAATAAAAAAAGCCACCGCGAGGTGGCTTTTTATCGATCACCGAAAGCGGTGATCGTCCCATCGTAAGGCGCAGCGGTAGCGCTACGCACCGCCCGCATCACACGCGACGCTTGTATTCCCCGGTGCGCGTATCGATCTCGATCTTGTCGCCGGTTGCCACAAACAGCGGCACACCAAGCTCAAACCCGGTGGCAAGCTTGGCAGGCTTCAAGACCTTGCCGGACGTATCACCGCGAATCGCCGGCTCGGTGTAAATGACCTCACGCTCGACCGAGGTCGGTAGCTCAAGCGAAATGGCGCGCTCGTTATAGAGCGTCAATTCGCACTTCATGCCGTCTTCGAGGTAGTTGATCGCGTCGCCGAGGTTTTCTTTCTCGACTTCGTGCTGGTTGTAGTCGGTGTCCATGAACACGTACATCGGGTCGGAGAAGTAGGAATAGGTCGCTTCCTTTTTCTCCAGCATGACCATCTCGAATTTGTCGTCGGCCTTGTAGACCGATTCCATGCCCGAGCCGGTGAGCAGGTTTTTGAGCTTCATCTTGACCACCGATGAATTACGGCCCGACTTGCTGTATTCGGCCTTGACCACGACCATGGCATCGGTGCCGACCATGACGACATTGCCGGCGCGGACTTCTTGTGCGATTTTCATGACTGTTCCAGTGTTTCTGCGGTTTCGATTCGGTTTTGTTTCTATGGATGCCGGCAGAGTCGAGGGGTTGCGTCAGTTGAGCGCGGCACCCCGCAGGCATGCAATCAATGCGCATGCGCCCCGGCAAACCCAAAATTATACCCCGCCGCGCCGGGTTTTTTGAACAAATTCAACCAGTTGGGCCGCGAGATCAGGCTGTTCGGCAAGCCGCCAGGCCCAATCTTCTGCGTGGAGGCGCAGCGCCGACTGATTGGCCGCGAACGAGCGCCAGATTTCTTCGAACGATGCGGCCCCCGCATCAAGGCCATTCCACGCGCGATGAAAGCGCTCGACCGCCTCGCGACGTGGCTCGTGCAGGCCGTGGGTGTAGCGCCGCGCGAACTCGGCTAGTTTGACTTCATGCGCGCTCTCGGCCTGCGGATAGATGTGCCACACCAGCGGTCGCCCGGCCCATTGTGCGCGCACAAACGAATCTTCACCACGCACAAAATTGAGATCACAACCCCACAGTACGTTGTCGTAATCAGACTGCTCGACAAAGGGGATGATCGACACGCCAAGGTTGCCCAACTCGGCCTGGGTACCGGGCGCGGACGAGGTGCCAAACCAGTCCGCCACCTGTATCGCTGCCGGCCCTTGCGCCACCACCAGGCGCACCGGATGCGGATGCGCCGAGAGGCCCTTGAGCAAATCCGGCACTGGCGCGTTGGCATAGCAAAACAGCGACACGCGCCACTCGTTACGCGCGCGCTTGGGCACCTTCAGACGCGACCAGAAATTACGTTTGGCCACATTGCTTGCCTGAAACGCATCGCGCATATCGTAGAGCGCACGTTCGCGAATCAGCCCGCCGGTCTCGCTGGTGAAGCCGGGAAAAAAGAAATATTTGGTCAACGGCAATTGCGGATGGCGCGAGGGCAGACCATGACAGCCGGCCACCCAATTTTCTGCCGACAAATATTCGAGATTGATCCACACCGGCGCGCGTTCGGCAGCGGCCATCGAGGCGAGATAGGCGTCGGGCAGCGTGCAGCCGAAGGCTTCGATCACCACATCGGCAGGCCGCGCTTGCGCGGCGTCATCGTTCCAGCGGCGCACCTCGACACCGTCGATGGTTTGGGCATTTAGTGTGGCGTCGGCGGTGGCGCACAGGCGCTCCAGGCTCTCCAGTTCGTCCACCCACAGACGCACCTGGGCCGCGTGTTCAGCCGCGAGTTGCCGCGCGAGACGCCACGACACGCCGATATCGCCGTAGTTGTCGATCACCTTGCAAAAAATGTCCCAGCGCATATGCCTGACTTTGGTCTCTGAAGAATTTGGCAATCGAGTTTGGTCTCAATTTGCGCTAGCTTATCGTGATTTAATCGGCGCATGAAAAATCTCTCTGATTCTTCTCCTGCGGTCACCCCGCGCCGCCCTGCCGGCATGTCGGGCCGTGCACGCAATCTGGTGGCGCGTGCCCGCAACGGCGTCGCGCGTGATCTGTGGCTGGTGATCGCACTCGGTGTGGCGCTGATCGCGCTCACTGTGTTCGTGGCGACACGCTTCATCAAACCTGCGCCGCCCGATACGCTGACGCTCAGCACCGGTGCCGCCGATGGCGCGTATCACGCGTTTGCGCAGCGCTATCAACGGGTGTTTGAACGTGAAGGCGTCAAACTTGAACTCAAACCGTCCAATGGTTCGGTCGACAACCTCGCACGTCTCAAGGACAACAGCGCGCTGGTGGACGCCGCGTTTGTGCAGGGCGGTCTCGGCTTGTTGAGCCTCAATCCCCTGCAGCAACCAACCGACGAGCTGCCTCTGTTCTCGCTTGCCAATCTGTTTCACGAACCGGTCTGGGTGTTTTATCAGGGCAAGCAGGAGATCACGGGCTTTGCGCAGTTCAAGGGCCTGCGCGTCGCGATTGGCCCGGTCGGCAGCGGCACGCGCAAGGTCGCGCTGGAGTTGCTGGCTGCCGCGGGCGTGGACGACGCCAATGCGACGCTATCGCCTGAAGGAGGTCGTGCCGGTCGCGAGTTGCTCGAAGCGGGCAAGCTCGACGCCGTGCTTCTGATCGCTGCACCCACTGCACCTGTAGTGCAGGCGCTGTTGCGCAACCCCGTGCTGCGCCTGATGAGCGTGGCGCAGGCCGAAGGCTACTCGCGACGCTTCCCCTATTTGTCGCCGGTGATTCTGCCGCGCGGCGTGGTTGACTTCAAGAGTGATCTACCGGCGCGTGACATTACGCTGCTCGCGAGCACCGCCAACCTGGTGGTTCGCGAAGACGTGCATCCGGCACTTGCTTTCCTGCTGCTCGAAGCCGCCGTTGAAGTACACAACGGGCCTGGCCTGCTGCATCGCCCCGGTGATTTCCCTTCGGCCAAAGCGACCGACTTTCCGCTCGCGAGTGAAGCCAAGCGTTACTTCCAGACAGGCCGTCCGTTCCTGCAACGCTATCTGCCGTTCTGGCTGGCCAACTTTATCGAGCGCATGCTGGTGCTGCTGGTGCCCCTGGTCGCAGTGGTGTATCCGCTGGTCAAGGTCCTGCCGGAGATTTTCTTCTGGCGGCAGAAGAACAAAATCTTCAAGTGGTACGGCGAATTGAAATTTCTCGAAGGTGATCTCGCGCGTGACGACATGCCAGCGGATGAACGTGCGAAACATCTCGCCAGGCTCGATGAGATCGAAGCCGAGGCGGCTGCCCTGCATGTGCCGCTGGCGTTCTCTGACCGTGTCTATACCTTGCGCGGCCACATTGCCTATGTGCGGCAGAGTCTCGCTGCAGCGGCGGGCTGAAATCCTTGGTGGGAGCGCCTCTGCGGCAGGTGATCGGTTAGAAGTGTTGGTGGGAGCGCATTTCAGCGTTCCCGCCTAGTCAACTTTGCGCCACGAAGTCTGATCAAGCCGCCTGCTTGCGCTGCTTCTGATACAGAAACTCCAGCACCTTTGATCTGCAATCGATGTACTGCGCGTCGTGCGCGAGCGCCAGGCGGTCACGCGGACGTGCCAGTGGCACGCTGAGAATTTCGCCGATAGTGGCGGCCGGGCCGTTGGTCATCATGACGATGCGGTCCGACAGCAGCACCGCTTCATCGACATCGTGCGTCACCATCATCACCGTGCTGTGGGTTGCTGCCACGATGCGCATCAGCTCGTCCTGCAGATTGGCGCGCGTGAGCGCGTCGAGCGCACCGAAGGGCTCGTCCAGCAGCAGGATGTTGGGCTGCATCGCCAGCGCGCGGGCGATGCCAACGCGCTGCTTCATGCCGCCTGACACTTCGCCGGGGCGCTTGTGCTCGGCGTGCGACAGCCCGACCAGTTTGAGCGCGTCCTGCGTACGTTGCTTGAGTTGTGCTTTGGATTCGGTCGCGCCAAACACGCGCTCGACGGCCAGATGCACATTGTCAAAGCACGTCATCCACGGCAGGAGCGAGTGGTTTTGAAACACCACCCCGCGATCCGGGCCGGGGCCTTTGATCTCGCGGTCGGCGCACAGCAGCGCGCCCGAGGTTGGCGTGGACAGGCCCGCAACCAGATTGAGCAGGGTCGATTTGCCACAGCCCGAGTGGCCGATGAGTGAGACGAACTCACCCTTGGCGATGTCGAGGTTGATGTCGCGAATCGCAATGAAGGCGCCGTTCTTGGTGTCGAACACCATGCCTGCGTCGTGGATCGAGACGTAACGCGCCGCGTCTTTTACCGGCGGGGCTTTGGGATTGTTTGCGATTGGAACCATGATGGGACGCTTTCAGGAAAGTAGAAACCGGGCCTGATCGAAGTGGGGCAGCAGCTCTGCCGCCTCAGTTTTTGGCGTACTCAAAACGCCGTGCCAGAGCCACCATGCCAAGCTCGAGCAGCAAGCCAACAATGCCGACGGTGAAGATGGCGATGATGATGTGCTGCACGTTGAGGTTGTTCCATTCGTCCCACACCCAGAAGCCGATGCCGACGCCGCCGGTGAGCATTTCTGCTGCGACGATCACCAGCCAGGCCACGCCGATCGACAGGCGCACGCCGGTCAATACAAAGGGCAGAACAGCGGGGAACAAAATCTTGGTGAACACTTTCCACTCGGAGAGGTTGAGCACCTTGGCCACGTTCATGTAGTCCTGCGGAATCTGGCGCACACCCACCGCGGTGTTGATAATCATCGGCCACAGCGAGCAGATGAAGATGGTCCAGATGGCAGCCGGGTTGGCGGCCTTGAACACCAGCAGGCCAATTGGCAGCCACGCCAGTGGCGACACCGGCCGCAGCAGGCTGATGATGGGGCTGGACATGTCATCGAGAAACTGGAAGCGGCCGATCATGAAGCCGAGCGGAATGCCAACCAGTGCTGCGAGTCCAAAGCCCACGCCCACGCGTTGCAGGCTTGCGAGTATGTTCCAGCCGATACCCTGATCGTTCGGGCCCTTGCGGTAGAACGGGTCGCTGAACACTTTGACTGCCGCGTCCCACACCTTCGCCGGCGTGGGAATCTGCCCACCGGTCTGCGCGACGATCTGCCACAGCAACACAAACAGGGCGAACCCCGCGATTGGCGCGATCAGCTTCAAGACCATTGCCCGGCGTTGTGCCTGAATGATCTTGGGACTGGCTACCGGTTTTGCGGGAGCCGCCGTGGCGGCAGCGACAGCGGCAGTGACCGAGCCAGTCGCGCCGGGTTTGGCCACGGCTTTTAACACGGCCGGCGCGGAATCAAACCGCGCGCCGGCGCCAAGTACTGCACTCATGGTGTTCTCCTTGGTCACGGGTCAGGCCGCGTTGATCTTGAAGCCGGCGGCGTATTTCTTCGGCTCCTTGCCGTCCCACACCACGCCATCGACCATCTTCGAGGCGCGGAAGTCACTCTTGGGCAGACCCACCTTGACTTGCGCCGCTGCATCTTTGTAAAGCGCGATCTGGTTGACCTGCTTGGCCACTGCCAGATAATCGGGATCTTCCTTGAGCAAGCCCCAGCGCTTGTGCTGGGTAAGGAACCACATGCCATCCGACAGATAGGGATAGTTGACCGCGCCGTCGTTGTAAAACTTCATGTAGTTCGGGTCGTCCCAGGTCTTGCCCATGCCATTCTGGTAGCGGCCGAGGATGCGCTGGTTGATCACGTCTACCGAGGTGTTGACGTAGGCACGGTCCGCTACGGTTTCGGCCATTTTGTTTTTGTTCGACAGGCTTGCGTCGATCCATTTGCTCGCCTCAAGGATCGCCATGATCATGGCGCGCGCAGTGTTGGGATTCTTCTTGACGAAATCGAGCTGCGTGCCAAGCACCTTCTCGGGATGGTCCTTCCAGATGTCCTGGGTGGTCGTCGCGGTCACACCGATGTTGTCGGCAATCGCGCGGTGGCCCCATGGCTCACCCACGCAGAAGCCGTCCATGTTGCCGACGCGCATGTTGGCCACCATTTGTGGTGGCGGCACGGTGATCGCTTTGGCGTCCTTGAAAGGGTCGATGCCATTGGCAGCGAGCCAGTAGTAGAGCCACATGGCGTGGGTGCCAGTGGGGAAGGTTTGGGCGAAGGTGTATTCGCGTTTTTCCGCCGCCATGACTTTCTTGAGGCCCGCGCCGTCGCCCGCGCCCTTGTCCGCGAGCTTCTTGGATACCGTGATCGCCTGGCCGTTGTTGTTCAGGCTCATCAGCATCGCCATGTCTTTCTTGGTGCCACCGATGCCCATCTGCAGGCCGTAGATCAGGCCGTAGAGGACGTGCGCGCCATCGAGTTCACCGTTAAGCAGCTTGTCACGCACCGAGGCCCAGGACGCTTCCTTGGTCGGTATGATTTTGATCCCGTATTTCTCATCAAACTTGAGCACGGATGCCATCACCACCGAAGCGCAGTCGGTGAGCGGGATGAAACCGATCTTCACTTCTTTTTTCTCTGGCGCGTCCGACCCGGCGGCCCAGACGGCACCGCGGATCGACGGTGTGAGCATGCCCATCAACGCGGCGCCACCGAGGGTTGCGCCGTGGGTGAGGAAAGTGCGGCGCTGCGCTGCGGCCGGGGCAGCAGCCAGTACAGGAGAAGCGGCACTGTTTGCAGACGGCGCAGATGCCGTCGCAACAGGTTCAATGACAGACGGGGAAGGGTGTGACGATGACATGAGCAAACCTCATTGCAGGGATGGAAAACAAAAAAGGCGTTCAACCCTTCGGAGCCTGAAGCCCCGGCGGTTGAACGCCTTTGTTCGATGCACACTCGTCTTTGAGCGCGCCTGCTTACTTGTTAGCAACCGCTATGCCAACACGGGATGCATCATGAAGAAGCGCTTGCACCAACGGTTTTAGCCGCATTCTCACAGAGGAGGCAGCGCATCAATGACCTTCAAGCGGCGCTGCATCTGGCAGGGGATGGCGAAACAAGTGCATGCCGCACTGAATCGGGGCGGCATGCGCTGCAATGCTGCCGTGCCGGGTGAGCTGGCGCGCTGCCGCGTCAGGCGAGCAGGCGCGCTGCCGTGATGATCTGTTCGGCGACCGCGCCGATCTTCTGTTTCTTGTCCATCGCCAGTGAACGCAGCGCCGTGTAGGCCGCGTCCTCGCTCATGTTTTTGGACTGCATCAAAATCCCCTTGGCGCGGTCGATCAGCTTGCGCTCTTCGAGACGGGCGTTGGCTTCGCGCACTCGTGCGGTGAGTTCGTGCATCAGTTTGAAGCGCGCGCAGGTTTCTGCAATTAACCCCGGCAGGCGGCGCGCCGAGAAACCATCGACCACGCAGGTGTGGATGCCGCAGCGGATCATTTTTTCCATGCGGTCGGCATCGGCATCTTGCGCGTAGGCCAGCACTGGCATCGGAGCGTGTTGATCCAGCGCGGCGGCCGCCGCGAGCAGCGCGCCCGAGGGAGAGCCGGTGGTGATGAGAATGATGTCGGGTTCGACCGCGCTCGCGCGCCGCACCAGACGGCTGGCGTCATCGAGTTCGTCCACCACGTTGTAGCCGAGGCCGAGCAGGCCCATGCGCAGCGGCTCGGGGGCGGCGGGTGATTCGGCAAGGATGAGGGCGCGTGGCATGGGATAGGTGGTCTATCCGGTCCTCAGCAATCAACATGCCACCTCACTTCCCGGGCCTCATCCCACCGCCGGGATTCTGCATCCCGCTTCAGCGCAACAGCAGCAGCGCCAGCACAACGGCCTGCGCCAGCGCGACGCCTTTCCAGAATGCGCCCGGGTTGCGCTCCAACAGCGGCGGGCGCTGCTTGTTCAAAAACGCCTCATTCGGATGGCGCAGGTCGAACGTGAATTCCGACAGCTCCGCATAGCGTTTGGCCGGGTCCGGGTGCAGGGCTTTGCGGAACACGTCATCGATCCATGCCGGAATGTCGCGCTTGTCGTCCAACACGGACTGGTACTGCAGCTTTCCCTGTGCTGCGCGCGTGCGCGTCTTGGCCACCTCGGCACCGTACGGCAACTGGCCGCAAAGCATTTGATAGGCGATCACCGCCAACGAAAAATGATCGGAGCGCGCTGTGCCACTTTCACCGAGAAAGTATTCCGGTGCGGTGTACTGGGCCGTACCGAGCAGGGCATCGCGCTCGCCGGGGGCAGCGTTCTCCATCAGGCCGGCCACTCGGGTCGAGCCGAAGTCGATAATCTTTACCGTGCCGGTGGTATCGATCATGATGTTTTGCGGGCGCAAGTCCTGGTGCAGCATCTCCATGCGGTGAAACGCGAGCAGGCCGCGCGCGATTTGCTCGATGATGCCGCGCACGGTTTCGAGCGCGGGATGGGGGTTGTCGATCATCCACTGCGTGAGGGTCTGGCCGTCGATGAATTCGGTGGTGATGTAAAGGAAGTTGCGTTTGCGTGCGGGCAGGCAAGGCTTCAACACATGTGCGTTGTTGATGCGCCGGGCGATCCACTCTTCCATCAGGAAGCGTTCGAGGTAGGCGGCGTCGCCTTGCAGGTCGATTGACGGCGTCTTCAAAATGACACGCGCGCCGGACTTGTCATCCGCCTGACCGTTCGCCTCACTGTCCACGGCCAGATAGACGTGGCTGCGGCTGCTCGCATGCACTTCGCGAACGATGCGGTAACCATCGAACAGCGCGCGCGCCTCCAGAATCGGCGGCAGCGGCAATTGCGTCAGTTGCCGCAGAATTTCGTCTGAATTGCGTTTGGGCAAGGCATCGACGCGCACTACCTGCACGGTGAGGTTGTCACCACTGCCGCGTTCGAACGCTTCGTTGGCGATGGTGCGCGCCGCCTGGTTGAGATCGGCCGCGTGATCGCGAATGGCTTGCACCACCCGCTTCGCGCTGACGTGCTCATACACGCCATCGGTGGCGAGCACGAAGACATCGCCTTCGTCCACTTCCAGCGCCTGATAGTCGAGCTCCAGATGCGGGTTCATGCCCAGCGCGCGCGCCAGATAGCTCACCTCTTGCGACACGCGCACACGGTGGTCGGTGGTCAATTGCTCCAGTGACGCACCCCGCAAGCGATAGATGCGCGCGTCACCGGCATGGAACAAATGTGCGGTGGCCGACTTGACGACCAGCGCGCTGAGCGTGCAGACGTAGCCGCGGTCTTTGTCATAACGAAATTGGCTGCGCTGGTTTTGCGCATGCAGCCAGGAGTTGGCGGCGGTGAGCACCTGCTGCGCCGACTTCTTGACTGACCAGGCGTCCGAGGTGCAGTAGTAGTCCTCAAGAAAACTCTTGACCGCCGACTCGCTGGCGATATGGCTCACCTCGCTGCTGCTGATGCCGTCTGCGAGCGCGATGGCAATGCCCTTGGCGCTGAGCTGCGGCTCCAGCGGCACATAAGCGCCATGGAAATCCTGATTGATTTCCTTGCGGCCTTTGTCCGAGTACTGGCCGATGGAGAGAGTCAAAGGGTTGGACATGCTGCGGGCGGACGTGCTGCCTGCACCGCATCAGACCGCGTTGCGCTTCGGCCCAGTCTTGATATGCGTCGAATACAGCGTGAGCCCGGTGAAGGCCAAGCCGCCAACGAGATTGCCAAGCACGGTGGGGATTTCATTCCAGATCAAATAGTCCATGAATGAAAACTTCGCTCCGAGCAGCAGGCCCGACGGAAACAGGAACATGTTGACGATGGAATGCTCGAAGGTCATGAAGAAAAACAGCATGATCGGCATCCACATTGCAATGACCTTGCCGCTCACCGTGGTCGAGATCATCGCACCGACCACGCCGGTCGAGACCATCCAGTTGCACAGCACACCGCGCACGAACAGGGTGAGCATGCCGGCCGCACCGTATTGCGCATAGCCCAGCGTGCGCGAGTGGCCAATTTCGCCGATCACTTGGCCCACCTTGTTGGGCGGCACCGAGAAGCCGTAAGTGAAGGTGATCGCCATCAGCACTGCCACCGTGAAGGCGCCGGCAAAGTTGCCGCAAAACACCAGCCCCCAGTTGCGCAGCACACCTTTCATGGTGACGCCAGGGCGTTTGTCGATCAGCGCCAGCGGGCACAGCACGAACACGCCGGTGAGCAAGTCGAAGCCGAGCAGGTAGAGCATGCAAAACCCGACCGGGAACAGCGCTGCGCCGACGATCGGCACCCCGGTTTGCACATTGATGGTGACCGCGAAGGCGGCAGCCAAGGCGAGAATCGCCCCGGCCATGAAGGAGCGCACAAGGGTGTCCTTGGTGGACATGAAGATTTTCGATTCGCCTGCATCGATCATCTTGGTGACAAATTCCGATGGAACCAGATAAGACATGATATTTTCCTTAACGTCATTGTTAGTACGGGCGGATCGCCGTTGATCCGCCCTGGAGAGTGCTCATGCACGCTCTACATTTAGAGCAATAAACGCACCACTTCATGCACCCTGTGAGACTGGCGGCACTAGAGGGCTGAAGGCAGGGCAGTGCCGCACCCCGTTCTACTCGATGGCACGCGAATAGCACCCGAATAGCACCCGAATAGCACCGCGCCAGTGCAGATTCAGCGCGCGGCGATCCAGTAGAGCAGCAGCAGGTTGATCACAAACGATGTGATGCCCAACGCACGCCAGAACGCGAGAGGGTCGCGCTCTGCATAGGGTGTGGCGCGCTGGACCGGCAATAGGCCTGCTTCGCCTCGTTCAAGTGCCAGTACGAACTCTTCCGCAGTCTCGAAGCGTTGTTTGCGCTCGCGCGCCACGCCTTTGAGCAATACACGCTCCAGCCACACCGGAATATCGCGGCGCCAGCGCGAGGGCGCCGCAGGCTCGCCAAACTTCGGCGTTTGAAACGGTTCGATCTCGCCATAGGGGTAGTGGCGCGTGAGCATGTGAAACAGCGTGACCGCGACGGCATAGAGGTCGGTCGTTGCGTCCGGCTCGCCGCCGTCAAACAACTCCGGCGCGAGATAGCTGGGCGTGCCGGTGCGCGGTGCATGCGGCGCGCCTGCCGCGTGGGCCGCGACGGCAGCGACACCGAGATCCAGAATGCGCAGCTCGCCACCGTTGTCGACATGAATATTGGCCGGCTTGATGTCCCGGTGCAGCACCGAGAGGCGATGCAGTGCACCGAGACCCTTGAGCATCTGCAGGCCGCCGCGCACTGCGTCGGGAATGCTCATGTGATAACCCGCGTCGAGCATCTGCTGCCAGGTGCTGCCCGCGTGCCAGCTCATGGCGAAATAGAGTTGCGTGCGCCGCCCGGCGGCAAGCGGCACGTAGTGCGGGAAGTGGCGCGACACCACGCGCCGCGCCAGCCACTCTTCGCGCGCGAATGCTTCGATTTCACCTTTGTTGCCAGCGAGGCGCGGGTGCAGCGTCTTGAGCACCACGGTCTGGCCATCAGCACCATCGCGCGCCGTGTAGAGCAGGGTGGCGCGCGATTCGGCCAGTACGTTCTGGATCACGAAGCCATCCATGCTCTGGCCGGGTTTGAGTTTGGCCGGCACCGGCAGGGCGCGGCTGGCGGCGTTGAGATCCTGCGCGCCTGCTTGCGGCAGGGTATCGACGCGCACCACGAGGGCTGAAGCATTGTCTTGCGAGCCGCGCGCGATTGCCGCGTCGGCCAGCGCTTGCGCAAGGCCTTGTGGCTGCTGATGCACGCGCAGCATGTCGGCCACTGCCGTTTCACGCAATGGCTCCCACACACCATCGGTGAGGAGAATGAAGGCATCGCCTTCCTGTACTTCGCCCTCGGCAAAATCGAGATGCAGTCTGTCGTCGAGGCCAATGCCGCGCGTGAGCACATGCCCCATGCCGGGGCGGTCCCAGACGTGATCGGTGGTCAGTTGCGTGAGCTTGCCGCCGCGTGCGAGATAGCAGCGGCTGTCGCCCACGTGTGCAAGGCAATAGCGCTGGCCGCGCAGCACCAGGGCGGTGAGCGTGGTCGCCATGCCGCTCCATTCGGTGTGCGCGCGCGCCTGCGCCATCACCCAGCGGTTGATGGCGTTGGTGACGCGGTCAATCGCGAGCGGCGTCTCCCAGGTGTCAGGCGTGGCGTAGTAATCGGAGAGCAGGCCGCGCACCGCGTATTCAGCCGCTTCGCGCCCGCCGCCATGACCGGAGACGCCGTCGGCAATTGCCGCGAGCACGCCCTTGTTGGCGAGCTCTTCTCCATCCGGCACGATCATGCCGAGGAAGTCTTCGTTGCGCTCGCGCACGCCGGTGAGCGAGGCGTGGCCGGTGCTGACGGTGAGGGGCATGCCGGGATTATGCTGCCGCAGCCAGTGCTGCGGGCAGCGGGCGCCGCCGCGGAGGCGGCATCGCCGGCGTTACACCTTTGCGGTGGTCATCTGCGCCGAACCCCAGGTGGTGCGCCAGCGTGTCTTCACTGCAGTCAGACCGACCAGCGCGACGATGGCAAGCGCCGCAAAAATCAGGAAGCCCGTCTGATAACTGCCGGTGAGCTGCTTCGAGTAACCGAGGCTCGACGCCAGATAAAAACCGCCGACGCCGCCGGCCATGCCGACCATTCCAGTCATCACGCCGATCTCCTTGCGAAAGCGCTGCGGCACCAGTTGAAACACCGAGCCATTGCCCATGCCCAGGCACAACATCGCGGCGACGAACACGGCAAGCGCCATGTATTGCGACTCGAGACCGAAGCTCACGATGAACAGCAGGATGGACGAGAGCACGTACATCAGCGACAGCGACTTGATGCCACCGAGCCGGTCGGCAATCGCGCCGCCGAGCGGCCGGAACATCGAGCCGGCAAACACGCAAGCCGCCGTGTAGAAGCCGGCCGTCACTGCCGACAAACCGTATTGGGTGTTGAAGTAAATCGTCAGCGATGAGGCCAGGCCCACAAAGCCGCCGAAGGTGACGCTGTAGAAAAACATGAACCACCAGGCGTCGCGATCGCGCAGCACCTTGAGGTATTCGGTCAGCGGTTTGGGCGGCGGGCAATCGGGACTGTCTTTGGCCACAATCATGTAAAAAATGAACACAGGGATCAGCGGAATCAGCGCGAAGCCGAACACGTTTTGCCAGCCATACCACTGCGCGAGCGTCGGCGCGAACAAGGCCGCGAGCACGGTGCCCGAATTGCCGGCGCCGGCAATGCCGAGCGCAGTGCCCTGATGCTCGGGCGGATACCAGCGCGACGCCAGCGGCAATGCCACGGCAAACGACGCACCGGCGACACCGAGAAAAATGCCGAGCACCAACACTTGCTCGTAGTTTTTGATACCACCGATCCACGCAAACGCCAGCGCGGCGATCACGATCACTTGCGCAATGGCACCCGCCAATTTCGGTTTGAGGTGATCGACCAGAATGCCCATCACGATGCGCAACAAGGCGCCGGCCAACACCGGGGTCGCGACCATCAAGCCTTTTTGCGAAGGCGAGAGCGCGAGGTCTTTGGCGATCTGCACACCGAGCGGCCCCAGCACCACCCAGACCATGAAGGCCAGATCAAAATAGAGGAATGCAGCAAACAGGGTGGGCGGGTGCCCGGCTTTCCAAAACGCGGTTTTCATAACTTCATCTCCGGCGATGCGGCACACGCCATTGTGGGCAATGCTGTGGGTATCGCAAGCCACGTGCCAGCGTGCAGAAGCCGGATAAAAAATTGCATGTGCCTTGGAGAGCCCCTCTGGGAGCGGGTCTCATGGCGATGGTTGAGTGTGATGCGCCGCACTGTTGCGGTGCGTCATTGGCATTGCTGGTGCGCGCCGCCATAATCGATTCCATGACCACCTGGTTTGTTTTCAACGGCGACTCCGACGGCCTGTGTGCCGCACATCAATTGCGGCTCGCAGGCCACGCGCCCGATCACGTCATCACCGGCGTCAAGCGCGACATTGCTTTGCTCGCGCGTTGCGATGCGCGGACGGGTGATACGGTATGGGTCGCCGATATTTCGCTCGACACCAATCGCATTGCGCTTGAAACCATGCTGGCGCGCGGCGTGAGCGTGCGCTGGTTTGATCATCATCATGCCGGGGTGATCCCTACACACACGGCGTTGCACGCGCACATCGACACGTCGGCAGCGCTGTGTTCGAGCTTGCTGGTCGATCACTTTGTGGGCGGGCGCTTTCGTGCCTGGGCCGTGACGGCAGCGTTTGGCGACAACCTGCATGCTGCGGCGCGTCTCGCAGCACGCAATGCGCCACCCGGTGATGCCGTAGATGACGCTGGCCTCGACGCGCTCGCCGAGTTGGGCACGTTGATGAACTACAACGCCTACGGCGAGACGATTGCCGATCTGCACGTGGATCCAGCGAGTCTGTTCGAGCGCATGGCACCCCATGCCGACCCGCGTGCATTTCTCGCCGCTGACACCTTCGCGCACGACTTGCGCGCGGCGATGCGAGCCGACCTTGCGACCGCACGCGCGGCACCGGCGCTGCGCGCCACATCGGCCGCGGTGGTATTTGAGCTGCCCGATGTGCCCTGGGCGCGGCGCGTGCAGGGCGTGTGGGCGAATGAACTGGCGCTGGCCCATCCGCAGCGCGCGCATGCCTTGCTGGTGCGCATGCGTGACCGGTATTCGGTAAGCGTGCGTGCGCCGGTTTCACGGCCGCAGGGAGCGGATGTGCTATGCCGGCAGTTCCTCACTGGCGGCGGCCGGTCCGGCGCGGCAGGCATCAATCAACTGCCGCGCGAAGAGCTCGATCGCTTTCTTGCGGCGTTCTATCTGGCATATCCGTCGCGTTAGCCGCGACCGGTATTGAGAAGTGCGTTTGGCCTGCGCTGTGGGCTATGATTCCGGATATTCCAAATTCCAGAGGAGCATCACATGACCTCCATCACGATCGAGTTGCCTGATGATTTGGCCGCGCGCGCCACCAGCGAGGGCGTGTTGCGTCAGCCAGCCGTCGTGCTGCTGATAGACGCGGCAACGCGCGCCGCAGCGATGGCGCGTTTGCGCGGAATGTGGAGCGGGATGGACAAGGCAGGATCGGATGTGCCTCTTTCCGATGAAGAAATCTCGATGCAAATAAAAGCGGCACGCGCCGCTTTCCGCACCGGCGCGGCAGCGGCTTGATATGCGGGTGGTGCCGGACACCAACACGCTGGTGTCTGGATTAATTTGGAGTGGGCCGCCCCGGCAAATGCTCGATCAGGGTTTTGCGGCGGGCTGGCGGTTTTTCACCAGTGCGACGCTTCTCGCAGAACTGGAGCGCGTGCTGCGTTACGACCGGCTCGAAAAATCCATTCGGGGGCGTATGCAGTCGCCAGAGGCGCTGTTCTCCATCGCCCGCAGCGTGCTTGAAGAAATCCCCGCGTTGGCGCTATCCATGCCGGTGAGCCGCGATCCGGATGATGATCATGTCCTCGCGTGCGCGGTCAGCGCCCATGCGGATTTGATCGTGTCAGGCGATAAGGATTTGCTTGTGTTGGATCAGTATCAGGGAATCCCGATCGTGACTTCCGCGCAGGCTCTTGTGCGTGTCGGTGCCACATAAAGGGAAATCACTCGAAATTGTTGGTGTGATCACGGTTGCATCTTTTGATTCCGCGAGTCTGCTCCCTTCTCGTGCATGCCGAAACGCCGCCGCCACTGCGCTGTTTGAGTCATTGCCCACATTCACTCCCGGAGCAACATGGCCGGTTTGCGCGAGCCTTGCCGAGTGTCAGTGCCCCGGCCCGCAGCCAGCCTGCCCGGATCAAGCGCCGCCTGTTGGAGCAGCTCGCCGAGCTGGGCACGCTGATGAACTACAACGCTTAGGGCGAAACGGTTGCCGATTTGCGCGTCGATCCGGCAACCGTGTTCGCTCGCATGGCGGCCTGGGCCGACCCGCGCGAATTCATTGCGCACGATCCCTTTGTGGGTGACGTGCGCGCCACCATGGGCGAGTATCTTGCCGCCGCCCGGCGCGCGCCGATACTGCATGAAGACTCGGGTGCCGCTGCCATCAAATTGCCGGCTTTGCCCTGGGCGCGGCGCGCCCAGGGGGTATTCGCCAACGAACTTGCACGGGGACATCCACAGCACGCCCATGCCATCGTGGTCGAAACGCCGCAGGGCTACTCGGTCAGCGTGCGCGTCCCGGTGTCGCGGCCACAGGGAGCGGACTCGCTATGCCGGCAGTTTCCCAGTGGTGGTGGACGGTCTAGTGCAGCAGACATCAATTAACCGCCGCGCGAAGACCTCAACCGTTTTTGGAGGCGTTCAAGTCGGCGTATCCGGCACTCTGAGCCGCGACAGCGCCGACCTTTGGTTCATGGGCGACGACGACGATCTTGCCGATGATAGGCCCGTTGGATCGAGGAGGATGCTACTCGTTGAGCAGCCCGATGCGAATGAATGTGTTTGGAAAGGCCGTCGCGCCAAGAGCCGCTCCCAAAGCCAGTCTCGGAGCCTTTGCTGGCTGAAGGCATTGATGGGTGCGCTTCTTCAACTGGCGCCTGAACAATCAACAGCGTCGCTGTAGACACATGTAATTTTAAGAATCGCCCGATGGCATAATCAATTCAGTCTATCCGAACCAATCATACTTCGGACCAATCACACCTTATTCGCTGCCGAATGCCAGATGAGCGCACATAGTCTCCTTACAAAATTGCTCGACTACGTTCTTGAGCAAAATAAGGAAATCGACCCACGCGGCTTCAAGCTCCAGACTCAACGGCGATTACTCCGATGGATGCGAGCTGCTCAGTAGTTAAAACCTTACGTGCAGATTGCATGATCGATTACCTCGGCTTGCGATTGGTTCGTGTTAATCCGCCGATGCCATGTTGAAATCTTTAGCAAACGTCGCGCGCTGATCTTGGACCCTTGGACCGTAATTGCCATCCTACATTCTAAACAGTATGTCTGTAAAATAACGTCATAAAGAGCCATTGTTGGGCGATGTTAATGAAAATTTTAGGGAATTTCGCTTATCTCCCTGCAAGCTTGGCCGATGCCTGAGATCGATTCGGCGTTTCGACGCATCAAGAGCTGGTTTGTGCCGGGCGAGGCCCCGCGCAATGCGCAGTCCGAGTCGGACCTGCTGCGTACCTGGATTCGGGAGATTGACGCTTGTGCCCGCGAGCAGGGGGGCGCGATTGCAGCGCGCACTCGCGCCGCCGGGCTGATGCCCCTGTATCAGGCGATGAATGCGGCGACGCGGATTGAGGCGCTCACCGCGCTGGCGGTCGAGCTCAAGCCTGACTCGGCGGCGGTGCGCGACGCATTTGCGCAATACACCGAGGCCGGCGGGCGCGAGAACGAATGGCGGGCCGAGGTGCAACTGCGCGAGGCGATGCAGTCACCGCGCTCGCGCGTGATCCGCCTGCTCGGCTCCGCATTCGGCGGCGTGCGTTTCCTGGTCGCCCTGCGCGCCGAAATGCTCGATCTGATCAAGCAATATCCTCAGTGGCGCGCGCTCGAAGCCGAACTGGAGGCGCAACTGGCCGACTGGTTCGATGTCGGCTTTCTCGAACTGCGCCGCATCGGCTGGGAGTCACCCGCGCACATTCTCGAAAAGCTGATGCAGTACGAAGCGGTGCACGAGATCCATTCGTGGATGGATATGAAAAACCGTCTCGACGGCGACCGCCGTGTGTACGCGTTTTTTCATCCACGCCTGCGCGATGAGCCACTGGTGTTCGTCGAAGTCGCGCTCACAGCCGACATCGCCGGCAATGTGCAGGCGCTGCTCGACGAAGCCGCGCCGGTGTTCGACACGCGCCGTGCGCGCGCGGCGATGTTCTATTCGATCAGCAGCACGCAGAGCGGTCTGCGCGGGATTTCCTTTGGCAATTTTTTGCTCAAACGCGTGGTCGAAGACTTGAAGCGCGATTTTCCCAAGCTCGAACATTTCGTCACGCTCTCGCCGATACCTGGCTTCGCGGGCTGGCTCGCCAAACAGACGTTGCCGCGTGCGCTGCGCGACGCCCTCGCCCTGAACTGGCGCAGCGATGCCAAACTGGCCGGTGACATGCGCGCGCCGCTGATGAGCCTGGCCGCGCACTACCTGCGCGATATCAAGCGCAACGAACGCCCTGCGGATGCCGTCGCACGCTTTCACCTCGGCAATGGCGCGCGCCTTGAGCGACTCAACTGGCTGGCGGATGTATCCGAAAAAGGCATGAACCAATCGCATGGCCTGATGGTCAATTACTACTATGACCTCGACGACATCGAGAAAAATCTTGAAGCCTTTGACGCCGAAGGCACGGTGGCCTCCAGCGGGCGCCTCGCGCGCCTGGCTGAAGTGGGGCGGCGCATGATTGAGCAGAATCAACGCCTCGCTGCCTGATTTCGATTCAAATGCGGCGGCAAAATAGCTCGCCCATCATTCAAAACCACAGGAGACAACATGATCAATCGCAGACAATTTGTGCAGGGCGCTTCTGCTTTCGGCGCAGCAATGGCAGGCGGTGTGCCGGGAGCCTTTGCACAGGGCGCGTGGCCCACCAAGCCGGTGCGGGTGATCAACCCCTTCCCCGCAGGCGGCGGCACCGACGTGTTTTTGCGCCCGGTGGCGGCGCGCCTGTCGCAGGTGCTGGGCCAGCAGTTCACGGTGGAAAATCTTGGCGGTGCGGGCGGCACGGTGGGTGCGAGTACGGCGTCCAAAGCGCCGCCAGACGGCTACACACTATTTTGCGGCGCTGTGCATCACACCATCGCCGAGTCGCTCTATACCAAGCTGCCCTACAACCTGGAAAAGGACTTCATCCCGATCACGGTGCTTGCCTACATTCCCAATGTAGTGGTTGTCCACCCCAAGCACACCACCATCAACACCTTCGCCGACTTCCTCGCCTACGCGAAGAAGAACCCCGGCAAGCTCAACTTCGGCTCGGCCGGCAACGGCACCTCGCACCACCTCACGGTCGAATTGTTCA
This sequence comes from Burkholderiales bacterium, assembly GCA_031430015.1. Classification (GTDB taxonomy): domain Bacteria; phylum Pseudomonadota; class Gammaproteobacteria; order Burkholderiales; family JAEUOS01; genus CANJDH01. Next base: position 2,099 of record JANPAR010000005.1, on the reverse strand, counting down.
AGCAAATGACCGGCACGTTCATGACCCATATCCCCTATCGCGGCGCCGGGCCGATGATGCAGGATCTGCTCGCGGGCTCGGTAGACTTTGCCTTCGACGGCATGGGTACTTCGGCTGCGCAGATCAAGGCGGGCAAGTTGAAGGCACTGGCGGTCACGAGTACCAAACGTGTGCCGGCCTTCCCCACGATTCCGACGATGGACGAAGTGGGTATCAAGGGCTATCAGGCGACCACCTGGTATGCACTGTGGGCCGTCAAGGGCACGCCGCTGGAGATCGTCAACAAGACGCAGCAGGAAGTGGCCAGGATCATGCAGGAGCCGGGCATCAAGGACTTCTGGTTCAACCAGGGTGCCGATCTGGGCGGCAATACACCCGCCGACTTCACGCGTTTCATCCGCAGCGAAATTGAAAAATGGGGCAAGGTGGTTGCCGCCTCGGGCGCTAAAATCGATCTTTGACCGTTTCACTGTGATCAAACGGCCACGGCCCCTCCCGGGTGCGTGGCTTTTTTTCGGCCTCTATGCTCCCCCCCATTTCATTCGTGCGCGACGGTGCCATTGGTACCGTCACCCTCTCGACGCCGGGCAAGCTCAATGCGCTATCGGTAGCGCACTGGCAATCGCTCCGCGACATCATGCGAAGACTGGCTCTGGAAGCGGGTCTTAGGGCTATTGTCGTGCGCGGTGCAGAAGGCAACTTTGCGGCCGGTGCCGACATCGGCGAGTTTCAGACCGTGCGTGCAAATGTGAACGATGGCACCCGCTATCACGAAGAAACGGTCAAAGGCGCATTGATGGCAATTGTCGAATGCCCCGTGCCGACGGTGGCGCTGATCGAAGGCGCGTGCGTCGGCGGCGGGCTGGAGATCGCGTGTTCGTGCGACATGCGCATTGCTGCCGAGTCGAGCCGTTTCGGCGTACCGATCAATCGCCTCGGCTTTCCCCTTGCGCACAGCGAAATGGCGGGCCTGCTCGCATTGGTGGGCAAGGCGGTGACGCTGGAGATATTGCTCGAAGGCCGCGTCTTCGGCGCGCGCGAAGCCTATGACAAAGGCCTGCTCACGCGCATCGTCGCGGACGATGACGTAGAGAAAGAAGCCTATGCCGCCGCCGCGCGCATCGCCGCTGGCGGCCCGAATGCGGCGCGCGCCAACAAGCGCTGGGTGCGGCGTTTGATGGCAGCGGCCGCGCCGCTCGACGAGGCTGAAGTGGCCGAGCATTTTGCGTTTTTTGAAACGGACGAATACCGCGAAGGCGTGCGCGCGTTTCTCGCCAAGACCAAACCGCAGTTCAATTAGCGTCGTTGCGGCGCGGGGCAGCAACGAATCGCGCAACCTGGCTTGCCTGTCTACCTTCTCCCGCCCCACACCTGCAGTTTTTCTTTTTCTACTCAAGGACTCATCATGCCCGGCCCGCTTTCCCACATCCGTGTCCTCGATCTCTCGCGCGTGCTTGCTGCGCCTTGGACCGGGCAAAATCTCGCCGATCTCGGCGCCGAAGTCATCAAGGTCGAGCGCCCCAAGAGTGGTGACGACTCGCGCGCCTACGGCCCGCCGTGGCTCAAGGATCGCGATGGCCAGGACACCAAGGAGTCGGCCTATTTCGCCAGCGCCAATCGCGGCAAGAAATCGATCACCGTCAACCTCTCAAAACCGGAAGGACAGCAACTGGTGCGTGAGCTCGCCGTGCAATGCGACGTGCTGCTGGAGAACTACAAATACGGTGACCTCGACCGCTACGGTCTGGGCTGGAACGATCTGAAAAAACTCAACCCGCGCCTGATTTATTGCTCGGTCACCGGCTTCGGCCAGACCGGCCCGTATCGCGAACGCCCCGGCTACGACTTCATGATCCAGGGCATGGGCGGCTTCATGTCGATCACCGGTGAGAAAGACGGCGAGCCGGGCGCCGGGCCACAAAAGGCCGGCATCCCGATCATTGACATCATGACCGGCATGTACGCCAGCATCGCGGTGTGCGCGGCGCTGACGCACCGCGCTGAGACCGGCATCGGCCAGCATCTCGACCTCGCGCTGCTCGACACCCAAGTCGCGATCCTCGCCAATCAGGGCGCGAATTTTCTCGCCACCGGCGTCG
>JANPAR010000004.1:0-87906 GCA_031430015.1 Burkholderiales bacterium | reverse complement strand
GGCACGCGGATCTTGAAGCCTTTGAGGTCGTCCGCCGTGTTGATCGGCTTGCTTGACGAAGTAATGTTGCGATAGCCGTTGTCAAGAATCTTGTCGAAGGAATGCAAGTTGACCTTGGCCACAGCAGCACGGATGTGGGCGCCGAGTTCGCCGTCCATCGCGGACCACACGGTCTGGTAATCCTTGAACGCAAAGGCGAGACCATTGATGCCAGCCACCGGCACCAGGGTTTGCAAAATCAGGCCGGAGAGCGGAAAAATATCGATCGCGCCCGAGCGCACTTGCGACAGCATGTCGGTGTCGCCGCCCAACTGGTTGTTCGGGAAGATCTGGATATCAACCTTGCCATTGGTCTCTTTTTTGATCGCGTCCACCGCTTCGCGCGTGCGGATGTTGGACGGATGCGTGACCGGAATGTTGTTGGCCCACTTGAGGGTGAACTCTGCCGTCTGCGCAAACGCGGGGCGGCCGAGTGCGGCCAGAGCCCCGGCAGCAGCAGTGCCTTGAATGAAGGTGCGGCGCTTCGCGCCCAATCCGTTGGATCCGATGGTCATGCGCTGTCTCCTGATGTTGTTATCGAAAAATTCGATTCAGTGCTGAGTTTAATCGAAGGGGCTTGCCTATCAACGTCCAAACTGGTATTCAAGCTACGTGCAAGACCACGGTTGCACTGCACCTACTGCCGGAGCAGAGCCTCGGCGGCAGCGACGATTTTGTGCGGTGTCAGCCGTGCTTCATTTTCCAGTACCTGGGCATAGCCCACCGGTATGCGCGGCGCGCCGAGGCGCCGCACCTTGCAGCCGGCCGCCTCCGCAACGCTCGCCGCAATCTCGGCGCCAAAGCCAGCCACCTGCACCGCTTCATGCACGACCAGCAGCCGCCCCGTTTTGGCAACGGACTTCAACACCGCCTCGCGATCCCACGGCCACAAGGTGCGCAGGTCAATGATCTCCGGAGACATGCCTCCAAAAGCCTTGGTGGACAAGGCTTCCAGAGCAACGCCCACCCCGCGTGACCAAGTGACGATTGTGAGGTCATGACCCTCGCACAAAACATTGGCTCGCCCCAGAGGCACCGCAACCCCGGTAGACACCGCGCCCTCGACACCCCACAACTCCTTGTGCTCCATGTAGATCACCGGGTCGCCCGAGGCGAGCGATGACTTGAGCAAGCCATAGTTGTCCTGCGGCGTCGCGGGCACCGCTACCACCAGGCCGGGCATGTGTGCGAACCAAGCTTCCAGTGATTGCGAATGCTGCGCAGCCGATGCGCTCCAAATGCCGATCGGCATGCGTGCCACCAGCGGCACGCGGCCCTGGCCACCAAACATGTAGCGGTTTTTCGCCGCCTGATTGATGATCTCGTCCATTGCACACAACGCGAAATCAATCACGCGCATTTCGACCACAGGCCGCAAACCGGCCAGCGCCATGCCGACGGCCGCGCCCATGATGTTGGCTTCCGAGATCGGCGTGTCGATGATGCGCTCGGGCCCGAACTCCTGCGGCAGGCCGCGGTACTGGCCGAACACGCCACCGCGCCCGAGGTCTTCACCAAGGGCAACTACGCTCGGATCAGCGCGCATCACTTCCTGGAGCGCGAGGCAGGCGGCCCGTGCATAAGTCATCGAGACAGCGTTTGTCGTCAGCGTATTCATCGTGTGCTCAACCTTCGCGTTCATCGCCACACCCCCGCGCCGGTGTCGAGAATGTCTTCGTAGGCCGAGGCCACATCGGGCACCGGCGCAGCTTCAGCCGTAGCCAGTGCACGTTCAATTTCGTCCTTTGCTTCTGCATCAACCGCATCAATCTCCGCCACCGTTACTCCCTTGCTCAACAATTTTTGGCGCGCTGCAATCAACGGGTCGAGCTTGAGTGCGGCTTCCACTTCCTGCGCATCCCGATAGGTACCGGGGTCCACCGAGACATGCCCTTTAAATCGATAGGTTACCGCGTGCAAAAAGCGCGGGCCACCACCGCCGCGAATTTCCGCAGTCAGTTTTTTTGCTGCCGCATCGACGACTTCGACATCATTGCCATCGACCTTCATCGAGGGAATCGCCAGCGCTGCTGCCCGTGCCGACACGCCCTCACCCGCCGTCATCGGCCCGGTCGGCGTGGTCGCCGAGATGCGGTTGTCCTCGCACACGAACAGCACTGGCAACTTGAACACCTGCGCCCAGTTGAGGCCTTCGAGAAACGGACCGCGATTGGCCGCGCCATCGCCAAAGAAACACGCCACGATGTGCGGCTTGCCCTGTATCTTCAATGCATGTGCCGCACCGGTGGCAATCGGGATGCCCGCTGCCACCACCCCGTTCGCCCCCAACATGCCGACCGAGAAATCGGCAATGTGCATCGAACCGCCCTTGCCCTTGTTGTAGCCGGTCGCACGCCCAAACAGCTCGCACATCATCTTCGCCGGATCGGCGCCTTTGGCCAGCGTATGGCCGTGGCCGCGATGGGTTGAGGTGAGCAGGTCATCACGGGTAAGGTTGAAGCACACGCCGCTCGCAACCGCTTCCTGCCCGGTCGACAAGTGCAGCGGCCCACGCACCAGCGCCGGCTTGGATGAAGTGGCCAAGCCCCACGCGGCAACGCCGCCCTGACTCGCAATTTCGGCAGCGTCTTCAAAGGCGCGGATGCGGCGCATCAGACGGTAAAGGTCAAGCAATCGATTCACAACAGGCTCCGGCAAATTGCAGGCGCGAAGTCTACTATGAGCGCCACACCACGCAATCCTTCGCTCAATTGCGCACCAATTCCTTTACCGCACTCCATTGCCGCCGGCTCACCGGCAGCTTGTCGAGGCAGTCACGCAGCACCACTAGCCATTGCACCCCGGCTTCGCCGTCAGCATCGGGCAGCGTGCCTTTCTCAAACCCGGTGATGCGATCTTTCGCTACCAGCGCATTGCGGTGAATGCGCACGAAGCGCTTGGTGAATTCTTCTTCGAGTTTGGTGAGTGACTCTTCGAGCAAATAGTCGCGGCCCTGCGTATGCACGGTCACGTATTTGAGTTCAGCGCGCAGATAAATCACTTCATCAATTGGCACCAGCATAATGCGGCCCCGCTCGCTGATCGAGAAATGGCGGCGAGCATCCGAGGCCGCTTCGGCAAGAGCGGCATCGGCTGGCGCACGCGCGGAAGCTAAACGGGCAGCCGCTTGTTGGAGGCTGCCCTGCAAGCGCTCGACGCGCACGGGCTTCATAAGATAATCGAGCGCATGCACTTCAAACGCGTCAAGCGCGAATTCGTCGTGCGCAGTGACGAATATCACCGCTGGCGGCTGTTCCAGTTTGAGCAGGTGGCGCGCTAATTCCAGCCCCCCCATGCGCGGCATTTGCATGTCGGCGAAGAGCAGGTCGGGACGCAAGTTTTCAGCCAGGGCGAGGGCCTCGACACCATTCACGGCTTCGCCTACGACCGTGTGCGGCACCGCTGGCTGCACGTCGGAGAGCAGTTCACGCAAACGGCGGCGTGCCGGTCCTTCGTCGTCGACGATCATGATTTTCATACGCTTCCCCCTCGTTTGTCCTGCACGCGCGTCACCGGCAGCACAATGTGCACGCGATAGGTGTTCGCTTCCGAAATAATGTCCAGCCTGGCTTCGAGATCAAACAACAGCGCGAGGCGCTCGCGCACATTGCCCTGTGCCATGTGATTGCCGGCGCGGCCAGGCTGGGTATTGCCGTCTTCGCGCGGGTTGACGATATCGATCTCCAACTGCTTGCCGCGTACACGCACCGCAATGCGCACTATGCCCGGTTCGGTCATCGGTTCAATGCCGTGATGCACCGCATTCTCGACCAGCGGCTGCAAGACGAGGGGCGGCACGGCGGCATCTAGGACGCTGTTGTCAATATCCCATTCCACTTGCAGGCGTTCGCCAAGCCGCAGTGCTTCAATATCGAGATAACGCCTGCACACCGCAATCTCGTCGGAGAGCCGAACCACGCGCCGTTCTTCGCGCAACAACGAGCGGAATAGATCGGCCAGATCTTCAAGCGCGCGCTCGGCGCGGCGCGGCTCGCTGCGGATCAGACTGAGCACTGCCGTGAGGCTGTTGAACAAAAAGTGCGGTCGGATGCGTGCCTGCAAAGCCAGTAGGCGTGCTTCAGTGAGCGCTGGCGAGAAGGCGCGCTCGCGCAGGTGAAAGTGATACAGCACCAGTGCAGTGGACAGCCCAACCACCACCATGTCGCGCACCAGGCCGCTGTATTCGATGTTGCCATCAAGACGGTCCGCCATGTAGGCAAAGGCAAACGTGATCAACATTTCGCACACGATGACAATCGCCGCGCCCGGCCAAAACCCCAACGGATCAATCAGGCGCCGCAAGGGGCACAGCACCACGAGACTCGCGATCAGCACCGGCTCCACCACCGCAGCGCCGGTAACGAAACGTTCTAGCCATGCGTGGAAGCTCACCGGCTGCGCCGTCGTCAAGGCAAGCAGAATCAACGCAATGTTGCCGATGAGCAAAATGCGCAAGCCCACACCGAGATTGCAAAAATCCGGCAGTGCAGGCGTGTCGCGGCGCGGTATACTTTCCATTTCCCCAATAAAAACAAGTGCTTCGCGTGTTTATGTGAGCGGTCAAGGGCCGTAGCCTAGGGCGTGAACCAGAACCAGCATCGCTTCTGCCATTGGTTCCAACCCAGCAGATTGTTCCCGCGCGCAGTTCAGCCCCCTCAGTTTGTTCCTTCATTTCATCCGAGCACTTCATCCCATCGCAGTCCGGCGAGCATTTAACCGGAACCTATCCCAAGTATGTCAGAAACCGCTCCCGCCCCCAAAGCCTGGTCGGGCCGCTTCTCGGAAGCGGTCGATGATCTGGTCAAACGCTACACCGCGTCGGTGTTTTTCGACAAGCGCTTGGCGATGGCCGACATCACCGGTTCACTCGCGCACGCGCGCATGCTCGGGCGGCAAGGCATCATCCACGCAGACGACGTGGCGAGCATCGAACGCGGCCTCGCGCAAGTGCGCGGCGAGATCGAGCGCGGCGAGTTTGTCTGGTCGCTCGATGATGAAGACGTGCATCTCAATATCGAGAAACGCCTCACCGCGCTGATTGGCGACGCCGGCAAGCGCCTGCACACCGGGCGCTCGCGCAATGACCAGGTCGCCACCGATATTCGCCTCTACGTGCGTGGCGAAATCGACCGCATCGTCACCCTGCTGCACGCACTGCAAACCAGTTTGATGGAGGTCGCAGACACGCATGCCGCTACCGTGATGCCGGGCTTCACCCACTTGCAGGTGGCGCAACCGGTGACGTTGGGCCACCACTTGATGGCCTATGTCGAGATGCTCGAACGCGATGCCGGGCGCATGCAGGATTGCCGGCGCCGGATGAATCAGTTGCCCCTGGGTAGTGCGGCGTTGGCCGGTACCAGTTATCCGATTGACCGCGCCGCAGTTGCTGTCGAACTTGGATTCGATAGCGTGTGTGTCAACTCGCTCGACGCGGTGTCTGATCGCGACTTCGCGATTGAATTCACCGCTGCCTGCGCGCTGGTGATGACGCACCTGTCGCGCTTGTCGGAAGAACTGATTTTGTGGATGAGCCCGCGCTTTGGCTTCATCACATTGGCTGACCGCTTCTGCACCGGCTCGTCGATCATGCCGCAGAAAAAAAACCCTGACGTGCCCGAGCTGGCACGCGGCAAGACCGGGCGCGTCATCGGCCACCTTGTTGCCCTGCTCACGCTGATGAAAGGCCAGCCGCTGGCCTACAACAAGGACAATCAGGAAGACAAGGAGCCGCTGTTCGATACCATCGACACGGTAGCTGATACGCTGACGATTTTCGCGTCAATGGTGCGCACTATTGCGGTAAATGCAGAACGTATGCGCGCGGCGGCGCTAGAGGGCTTTTCGACCGCGACAGACCTCGCCGATTGGCTGGTGAAAAAAGGCCTGCCGTTTCGCGATGCGCATGAAGTGGTGGCGCGCGCGGTGCGGCATGCCGAGACCAAGAAGTGTGGCCTGGAGCAACTGCCGCTCGCAGAGTTGCAGGGGTTCAGCGAGTTGATCGATGATTCGGTGTTTGGTGTTCTCACCCTTGAAGGCTCGCTCGCCAGCCGCAATCATGTGGGAGGCACAGCACCGGCACAAGTCAAGATGGCGATTGCGGCTGCGCGCAAGCGCTTGGTGGCATAGCGTCATCGGCAACGGCGGGCGGCGACCAGACGCGACCGGAAGCGACCAGAAGCGACAAGCAGCAACTAGCAGCAACAGCAAGCAACAGGGGACGTCATGGAAAAAATCGGCAAGTACAAGGTGCTACGCAAGCTTGGTGAAGGCGCGACCAGCTCGGTTTACCTGTGCGAAGACCCATTCAACAATCGTCAAGTGGCGGTCAAGCGCGTGCACCCGGAAGCGCTCAAGGATGCCGAGCGTGGCCACCTGTTCCGCAAGCTGTTCGTTGCCGAAGCAGGCCTGGCCGGCAAGCTGATTCATCCGCACATCGCCTCGATCTTCGACGCCGTCACCGACGAAGAAGAGAAGTACATCGTAATGGAATTTGTCGAAGGTTCGACCTTAGAAAAATTTTGCGACGTCAACGCCCTGCTGCCAGTGCAAACCGTGGTTGAGATCATTTTCAAGATCACACGTGCACTCGACTTTGCGCACAAAGTTGGCGTCACCCATCGCGACATCAAACCCGCCAACATCATGATGGTGGGCGACAGCGACTACGACATCAAAGTCACCGACTTCGGCGCTGCCATCAGCACCACCTCGAACACCACGCAGGTGGCTGGCATCGGCTCGCCCGCCTACATGTCGCCGCAGCAGGTCAAAGAGCATCCGCTCGATCATCGCACCGACATTTATTCGCTCGGCGTCGTGATGTATCAAATGCTCACTGGCCAGTTGCCGTTTCAGGCCAGTAACAATTTTTCGATGATTTACCAGATCGTCAACACCGAGCCACTGCCGCCGTCGGGTTTGCGCAACGAGATTCCACGCAGCGTCGATGCCATTGTCAAGACGGCAATGGCCAAAGATCTGGAAGACCGCTACAAGGAATGGGACGAATTTGCTCTGGCGCTGGCCGACGCGTTCCGCGATGAAGGCATGTCTGAAGACAATGCATTTGCCGATTCGGAAAAATTCAACACCCTGCAAGGCATGCCGTTCTTCAAGCAGTTCACCGACGTTGAGTTGTGGGAGGTCGCCCGGTTTTCCGAGTGGCAAGCACTCGGTCCAGGCCAAATGATTTTGCGCGAAGGTGAAGAAGGCGACTACTTTTGCCTGCTCGCCAAGGGACAGGTCAAGGTCACCAAGCGCGGCAAACTGCTCAACATCCTCGACACCGGCGAGTGCTTCGGCGAAATGTCGTATCTGTCAGAAGAAAAACGCCGCGGCGCAGACATCAGCACCATGAGCGACGCCAAGATCATCACCATCCGTAACGTGGCGCTGGAAAAGGCGTCGGATGCCACGCGCAGCCACTTTGACCGTGCGTTTTTGACGATTCTGGTCGAGCGCTTGACGATGGCGAATGTGCGCCTGAGTTCGGTCTAGCGGCCAGACCAATCAAACCAACCAGACAGGTTGTTTCCGAACCGGTTGCACACATGGCTTGAAAGCTTTGGCAGGCAAGGCGTTCAAAAGAGGCTCAGTTGCGGCCCGCTCCCAGAGCCACTCTCCGAGCCATGTTTTGGAGAAACTTGGGCACTTCCCTTCGCGCCGCCCCGGCCAACCGTGTTGAACTGCAACGTGTCGAGCGCATAGTGCCGCGCGTTCAACCCCAGCCGCGCGCAAGTCTTTTTGAAGCGTTGCGCAATCATGTCGGCAAAGACGCCTTCGCCACGTAAGCGTGATCCGAAAGCCGAATCATTCTCGCGCCCACCACGCGACTGGCGCACGATACTCATCACGTGCGCGGCGCGTTCGGGAAAATGGGCTTCGAGCCAGTCCTTGAACAATTCCTTCAATTCATGCGGCAGGCGTAGCAGCACGTAGCCCGCTTCGCTTGCGCCTGCAGCCTGCGCGGCTTCAAGTGCCTCTTCAAGCGTGGCGTCGTTGAGCATCGGGATCATCGGTGCGGCCAGCACGCCTGTTGGGATACCTGCGTTGACGAGACGCTTAATGGTGTCGATGCGGCGGTACGGCGCAGCGGCGCGCGGCTCGAGCTTGCGCGCGAGGTCTGCATCGAGCGAGGCGCACGACACAAACACCTTCGCCAGTTGTTTCTGCGCCATGCGCGCGAGGATGTCGATGTCGCGTTCGATCAATGACGACTTGGTGATGATGCCGACTGGCTGGTTGAATTGTTCACACACTTCGAGCACCTGGCGCGTGATGCGCCACTCGCGCTCGGCCGGCTGGTAGGGGTCGGTGTTGGCACCGATGCTGATGGCGCTGACGACGTAGGCGGGCTTTGACAACTCCTTGCGCAGCAATTCGGCAGCGTTGGTTTTGGCGAACAGCTTGGTCTCGAAATCGATCCCCGGTGACAAGCCCCAATAGGCATAGCTAGGACGCGCATAGCAATAAATGCAGCCATGCTCGCAGCCGTAGTAGGGATTGATCGACTGGGTGAAAGGTATGTCGGGCGAGTCATTGCGGGTGATGATGCTTTTCGCCGTTTGCGGCGTGACCACGGTGCGTGGTGGCGCGGGGGCGTCTTCCGCCGTCTTCGCTTCACCCCAGCCGTCATCCACGATCTCGCGCTTCTGCGCGTCAAAGCGCACCTGCGGCGCAATGCGCGCGCCGCGGCCTTTCCAGGCAATGGGGGTAGCGGTGATTTCGCTCATGGAACTTACATCATACCTAAAAACTGATATTACGTACAGCCTTTAGATACATTGCGTTCCACTTCCCGCACTCATGCACTGTCGCCGCAGACGGTTTGCCCACCTCGTCAGCCGTCAGGCCCGCTCCGCCCGCCACTGCATGACACCCGCCAGCGCCAGAAAAATCAGGCTCGGCGTCACCGCCGACAAAAATGCCGGCCAGGTGTTGATCGCCCCCAAATGCGCGAACAGGCTGTTGAGCAAATGAAACACCAGCCCGAGCATGATGCCGGCAAATATCTTGAACGAGACGCCGCCCGAACGTGACTGCATGTAGGCAAACGGCAGCGCGAGGGCCAGCATCACCAGCACCGCCAGCGGGTAGACCACCTTCTTCCATAGCGCGATGTCGTAGCGGCCGGTGCTTTGCTTGTTCTCGGCCAGGTGCTGCACATATTGATACAGGGTCGCCATCGACATTTTGTCGGGTTGCACCAGCAGCACACCGAGGATGTCGGGGTTCAAATCAGACGACCACAGCATCTCGGGTGCCTTCTCGATGCGGCTGCCGGATTCAGCGAACACCGTGCGCACCACGTTGACGAGGCGCCAGCGGTTGGGCGGCTGGTATTCCCCCTGCTCGGCGAAGCTGACGGTGCGCAAGCGCAGGTCCGCATCGAACTCGTAGATCTTGACATTGACCAGGCGCGCATCGGGCTTGACCTCACCGACGTTAACAAAATTTCTGCCGTCGCGCACCCACAGGCCGGAACGAAACTCCTGCGCGATCACCGAGGTCAGTGCTTTCAAGCGCAAGGATTGCGCGGCGCGCTCGGCCGGCGGCGCGATCAATTCCCCAAAGCAAAACGTGATCAACGCCAGCACCAAGCCCGCACTCATCACTGCACCCAACGCCTGCCAGGTCGAAAGACCCGAGGCGCGCATCACCGTGACTTCAGAGTGCGCGGCCAGCAGCGCCAACCCATATACCGCGCCAATCAGTACGGCAATCGGCATCAATTCATACACCCGCCCCGGCACCGAAAGCAGCACAAACATGGCGGCGTGCTGGAGCTTGTAGTCGCCCTTGCCGATGTCACCGAGTTCGTGAATCAAGTCAAAGAACGCAAACAGACCGAGAAATGCCAAGAGCACGAGGGCGGTGGCGGAATAGATCTCGCGCGCGAGATAGCGGCGCAGGATTCTCATCGCCGCAACATCGCAAACACCGACTGCACCGCGAGGCGCCGCCAGAACAGCGCCAGCAGCAGCACAAACATCACCACATGCACCAGCCACCACGCAGCCCAGAAGCCAACGCGCCCCTGCGCCACCCACGCCTGCGTGATGCTGATGCAATTGCTGTAGACCATGTAAGTGAGCAGCGCAAACAGCAGATTGAGCGAGCGCCCGGCGCGCGGATTGACGAACGACAGCGGGATCGCGAGCATGGCCAGCACCAGCGCGGCCAGCGGCACGCCGATGCGCCACAAAAATTCGCCCTTGTTCGGATTTGACAAATTCTCCAGCAGCGCCACCGTGCTCTGCTGGCGCGGGCTGGTTTCAGGCTCAACGCGGTCAGCCTTTTGTTCAATCCGCACGGCATAGCGCTCGAAATCCATGATCTTGTAATCGAGCTTGCCGGGTTCGCCCTCGTAGCGGCGGCCTTTGACCATCACCAGAAATTTGTCGCCATTAGCCGCAATTTCGGTGAAGCCTTGCTGCGACACCATCACCCCCAAGCGCCCGTGCTGGATCGAATTGACGAACACGTTCTGTACGCGGCCACTGTCGAGCACCGCGCTCTCGACAAAAAACACGCGGTCGCCACGCGCAGATTCCTTGAAGGCACCGGGCGAGATGCGTGCCGCATCGTCGCGTGCATCCAGCTTTGCCTTGTAGCGCTCACTCTGAGCGGCCGCCCAAGGTGCGGCAACGAGGCTCAACACCGCAATCATCAACACGAACGGCGCGGCAAAGGCCAGCACCGGACGCACCCAGGCTAGCAGCGACTGCCCGCTGGCAAACCACACCACCATTTCGGAGTCACGGTATTGGCGCGACAAGGTCAACAACACCGAGACAAACACGGTGAGCGAAAGCAACACCGGCAGATAACCGAGCGCAGCGAACCCCAACAACGCCAGCACCGCTTCAGACGCGAGCTTGCCGCCAGCAGCCAGCCCCAGCAGCCGGATCGACTGCGTGGTCAGCATGATTGTGAACAGCGTGACAAACACCGCCCCGGCAATCTGGGTCAGTTCACGCGTCAGGGCCTGGCGGAACAGCATTGGGGGGAGTCAAGTCACGAAGCGGCACAGCGGAATACACGGCGGGAATACGCGGCGAACCATCATCAAAGGCAAACCCGGTTGCGCGCGACGAAGCACGAAATGCCGGGCCGAAAATCGTGAAAATGGGGGCAATTTGGAGAAACGGGGCTTTTCACGTCATAATGCCCATTCTTCCAGCCATGCACAGTGGAGAATCGCGATGGAATTTAGCATAAAGAGCGGTAGCCCCGAGAAACAGCGCAGCGCCTGCATCGTGATCGGCGTGTTTGAGCCGCGCAAGCTCACTGCTGCCGGTGAACTGGTGGACAAGGCGAGCAAAGGCTACCTGTCCGACATCATCCGCCGTGGCGACATGGAGGGCAAGGCCGGGCGCACCCTGCTGCTGCACAACGTGCCGGGTCTGTTGGCCGACCGTGTGATGCTCGTCGGTCTCGGGCGCGAGAAAGAGTTTCGCGAGCGCGAATATCGCGCGGCGATCCACAGCGCCGTCACCATGCTCAATGAAACTGGCGCCTTTGACGGCACCCTGTATCTGACCGAAGCACCGGTGAAAAAACGCGATACCAACTGGCGCGTGCGCCAAGCGGCCACCGTCGCGCAGGACGCGGTCTACCGGTTCGATACGATGAAAAGCAAGAAGGACGAAGTGCGCCGTCCCTTGCGCAAACTCACGCTCGCCGTTGAGCGCCGCAACGAGCTGCCCGCGGCAGAAACCGCGATGAAGGAGGGTGCCGCCATCGCGCGCGGCATGGCGCTCGCCAAAGACCTCGGCAATCTGCCGGGAAACATCTGCACTCCCACTTACCTCGCGCAGCGTGCGCAAGAACTCGCCAACGAGAATGGCTTCACGTGCAAGGTGCTCGAACGAAAGGACTGCGAAGACCTTAAGATGGGGTCCTTCCTGTCGGTCGCAGACGGTTCACGCCAGCCGCCCAAATTCATCGTGATGGAATACAACGGTGGCCCCAAGGGGGAAAAACCCGTAGTGCTGATCGGCAAGGGCATCACTTTTGACACCGGCGGCATATCGCTCAAGCCCGGTGAAGGCATGGACGAAATGAAATTCGACATGTGCGGTGCGGCCTCGGTCTTTGGCACCTTCAAGGCCCTTGCCGAACTCAAGCTGGCGCTCAACGTCGTCGGCCTCGTACCCACCACCGAGAACATGCCTGGTGGCGCGGCCACCAAGCCCGGGGACATCGTCACCACCATGTCCGGCCAGACGGTTGAAATCTTGAACACCGACGCCGAAGGCAGGCTGATCCTCAACGACGCCCTCACCTACGCCGAGCGCTATGAACCTGCTTGCGTGGTCGATATCGCCACTCTCACTGGTGCCTGCGTGATTGCGCTCGGCCATGTCGCCACCGGCCTTTTCAGCAACACCGACTCGCTTGCGCGCGAGTTGCAGCACGCGGGAGATACTTCACATGACCGCGCCTGGCACATGCCGTTGTGGGACGATTATCAGGAACAGTTGAAATCAAATTTCGCCGACATGGCCAACATCGGTGGCCGCCCTGCGGGCAGCGTCACGGCAGCGTGCTTCCTGTCCCGCTTCGCAAAGAAATTCGAATGGGCGCACCTCGACATTGCAGGAACGGCCTGGAAATCCGGTCCTGCCAAAGGGGCCACCGGCCGGCCGGTGCCCTTGCTCACCCATTTTCTTCTGCAACGCGCGGCAGCGCAGTAGCACAGCGCGCTTGCGTTACCGCCCTCACGCGCCCACCTTCCGTTTTCGAATGACGCGCATCGATTTTTATTTCAACGCCCCCGACAAGCTGACAGCGGCTGTCAAGCTCGCGCGCAAGGCCTACGCGAAAAAGAATCGTGTGCTGGTCTACACCCGCGATGCCGCGCAGCTCGACGCCTTCGACCGCCTATTGTGGAGCGCGCAACCTACCGGCTTTGTGCCGCATTGCCGCGCCGGGCACCGGCTTGCGCCGCACACCGCCGTGCTGCTCACTGGCGATGCGGCCTTTGACGCGGACGCGATGCCGCACCATGACGTCCTGATGAATCTGGACAGCGAGCGCCCGGCACAATTCTCGCGGTATGAGCGTCTGCTCGAAATCGTCAGCCGCGATGACGAGGACGACCGTCAGCGTGCGCGCGTACGCCTCAAGTTTTATCGCGAGCGCGGCTATGAAATCAACACCGTCGATCTCGCCACACTGGGCGCAAAGGAATCTGTGTGAACAGGGTCCCGCAAGCGGAGCGTGCTGCCGCTGCCGATGACGGCATCCCAGTGCTCACCGAGGTGGTGCCGGCCAGCGTGTTGGCCAACACGCAAAGACTGGCTGCGCTGGATGGTGCAGCGTCAGTTGTCCAGCTCGAAAAAACGCAGAATCTTCAGGTGATCGCCGCACCACTTGCGGCCCCACCATCTGCGTTTGCGGCAGCGCCGGTGCATGTCGACGCTCCGGTCTTGCCCGTGTCATCCGGATACGCCGCCGCTGCGGGCTTTACGCCGCCCCCCAGAACAGCGCATTCCGACGCTGAGATGGATGCGCTCGCTCTGCGGGTGCAGTCGCGCGTGCTGGCTGGCTTGATGACACGCATCGACCCGGTCGTGGATCAACGCCTGCGCGAATCACTCACCGATCTCCTTGAACAAGTGCTGGCCGGCATGACCGCCGAACTCAAGGTCACCGCACGCCGCATCGTGCGCGACGCGGTGGCACAGGCAGTTGCGGCGGAGTTAGCGCAACTGCCCCGTAGCGGCCCACCACCCTTCTGATTGTTGATCCGGCTTGTCAGGCCTAGGGGAGCGTAGTTTATCGTCCGCCGGCGAAATCAATCAACTGCCGGAACGAACATGGCACCCGACCCACCGCCCTTGGTGGGAGCGGCTCTTACAGCTTATACGGCCAATACCCATGGTACAAGCACCTTCCGGCGCTGCTGCCTAAATCACACGGTCATTGCCGCCGTCCACCGGCAATTGTGCGCCGGTAGTTTTGGCGAACAATGGTCCACACATTTCGGCAGCCAGCTCGGCCACATCGCGGCTGGTCACGTCGGTCTTGAGCACATTGTTTTTGCGGTACTGATCGACGCTCAGTCCGTATTGCGCGGCGCGGGCGGCGAGCACTTCTTCGCTCCAGATGCCGGTGTCGAACACGGCATTGGGGTGCAGGGTATTGATGCGAATATTGTCGACACCCCATTCCAGAGCGGCCACGCGCATGAGTTGCGTCAGTGCGGCTTTCGAAGCCGAATATGCGCTGGCGCCCGGACCGGGGGCCGGTACATTCTTCGAGCCGATCACCACCACGCGCCCGCCATTGGGCGCGAGCTGGAGCAAAGGGTGGCATTCACGCATCAGCATCAGATTGGCATCGAGGTTGACGTCCATCACCTTGCGCCATGCGGCGCTGTCAAGCTGCGCAATGGGCTTGCTCGCAGGGAAAATACCGGCGTTAAGCACCAGCATGTCGAGGCCGCCGAAGGCGCGCACGCCGGCTGAAAGGGCTCGGGTGACTGCATCGTTCGACGTGACGTCACAGCACAGGCCAAGATAGTCAGCGCGTTTGAAATTGCTGTCGATACGCGCATCGAGATCGAGCGCGATCACCGCCGCACCGCGCGCGAGCAGGGCCTCGACGCAGGCTTTGCCGATGCCGGATGCCGCGCCGGTGACCAATGCAACTTCGCCGGTGAACTGCGGCAGCTTGCCGGCCTTGCGCAGCTTGGCCTGCTCGAGATCCCAATACTCCACGTCGAAAATATCGCGTGGTAGCAGCGCCACGTAGCCACCGAGCAGGGTTGCGCGTTCGATGACGTCCATCGTGTGCAGATAGAGATCAGCGACGATGGCGGCGTCCTTCACGCTGCGCCCGGCAGTACGCAGACCGAACGCCGGGTCGAGGACGGCGCGGGGTGCTGCATCGAGAATGGTCTTGGTCTCTTTGGCGTGCGGTGCGTGTGCGGCGAAGTAGGTCTGGTACTCGCGCACAAAGGCCGCCACATCGCGACCCACCATGGGCGTGCGTTTGGTACGGATCGCATGATCGGGTGTGGCCGGGCCTTGCTGTGCAATCACCACCACATCCGCGCGCGCGGCAAAGGCAGCGGCGCGCGCGGCGCTTGGCGCACGGGTGAGCGATTGCAGAATCATCGGCGCGCCCGCTGCGTGTGAAATTGTGCGCCGCAGATTGGCAAGTTCACGGACGTGCGCGCCGGTAAATGACGAGGTGCCTGCTGGACGAGTTGTCGCTGGCAGATGCCACGCCCCCTTGCGATCAAGATAGCGCTCCGCCTGATCGACCAGATGGATCATGCGTTCATACGACTCGCGTGCCGTGGCACCAAATGAAAAAATGCCATGCTTCAGCAGCACCATGCCGATGGTGTTCGGCCCAGCGTGCTTCGGAAACAACTCGGCACACAAGCGTGCCAGATCAAAGCCGGGCATCACATAGGGGATCACCACCGCGGTGCCGCCATAGATGTCTGCGATGCGTTCTGCGCCATCCGCCGTGTTGGTCACCGACAGCACCGCGTCCGAGTGCGTGTGATCGACGTACTTGTGGGGCAGCAAAGCGTGGAGGATAGTTTCCACCGAGGGCGCGGGTGCCGAAGCGCGCGTCATCTGCGTCACCAGTTCATTGACCATTTGCGGGTCGGACAACGCCTCCAGTTTGGCCAGTTTGAGCAAATGCGCCATGCGCACCGGCGACAAGCCGGCCTCTTCGATGAATTCGAGATCCCAGCCGCTGCCTTTAACGTAGAGAATTTCCTCTTCATCTCCGACCAGATTGCGCGCCTGAATCTTTACCGAGGTGTTGCCACCACCGTGCAGCACCAGTGATTTGTCACGGCCGAGGAGGCGCGAGGTATAGACGCGTTGTGCGAGGTCGCCTTCGAAGCTGGCGGCCTCATCGTCATTCCACAAACTCTTCATACGATCCTTTTAAAGTGCAGCAAGGGTCTTCACGTGTGCGACGGCACTGCGCCCCAGAGCGGAGAGGTTATAACCCCCCTCCAGCATCGAAACCACTCTCCCCTTGGCGTGACGCTCCGCCTGCACCATCAATTGCGCGGTTATCCAGGCGTAATCAGCCTCCACGAGTTTCAGGCCACCGAGCAAGTCCTCCCGGTGTGCGTCGAACCCGGCCGAGATCAGGATCATCTGGGGTTTCCAGTCCTCCAGTGCGGGCAGCCAGTGTTGTTCCACCGCATTGCGTGCGGCCTCCCCGCCGCTGCCCGCCCCAAGAGGCACGTTCACCATGTTGGGGGCGGGATGATCGGTGCCGCTGTAGGGATAGAACGGGTGCTGAAATATGCCGGCCATCAACACGCGGTCTCGCCACCCATCGCCGCCGAATATATCTTCGGTGCCGTTGCCGTGATGCACGTCGAAGTCGACCACCGCCACACGTTCGAGGCCATACGCTTCCATCGCGTGCGCGGCGGCCACGGCGATGTTGTTGAAGATGCAGAAACCCATCGAGCGGCTGCGCGTGGCGTGATGACCGCAGGGCCGCACCGCGCAAAAAGCGTTGGCCACATTGCCCGCCATCACTTCATCGACTGCCAGCACGCCCGCCCCCGCCGCGCGCAAGGCTGCGTTGAGCGAATGCGGGTTCATTGCGGTATCGGGGTCAAGCTGTGCATAGCCCTGCGCGGGCGCGTTTTCGAAAATCAGATCGACATACTCGGCGCGATGTACGCGTTTGAGCATGTCCGGATGCGCCAGAGGCGCATCGAGCGTGCGCACATGATCGAGTACGCTGGAGGCACGCATCTGGTCGTTGACTGCGTGCAAGCGGTCAGGGCACTCGGGATGGCCGGCGCCCATGTCGTGTTTCAGGCAGTCAGCGTGGGTGATGTAGGCAGTGGTCATGGCGAGTGGAGTCAACAAGGGTCAACAAAGTCAGCAAAAACGCAGGAGGAGTTGTTGCTATCATCGTTTTTTTACGCTGCCAGTGCAACCACTACCGCGCTGCGCCCGTAGATGGATTGTCCTCAATTGTCCTCTCGCGCGTTGCGCCAGCGTGCCTGATGCAATCGCTACTCCCCTCACTGCCCCCATCGCTGCTCACACCTGAGACCACCATGTCCGCCGTCCTTGCCACCAAAACCTCCCCGCTCAAGAGCCTGCTTGACCAGTTGAACGAGGTCATCCTCGGCAAGGACCGCCCGATCCGCATGGCGGTGGCGTGCATGCTGGCGCGCGGCCACTTGCTGATTGAGGACGTACCCGGGGTCGGCAAGACCACGCTCGCGCATGCGCTTGCCCGGTCAATCGGCCTGCAATTTCAGCGCATCCAGTTCACCAGCGACCTGTTGCCCGCCGATGTGCTGGGCGTATCGATTTACGAGCGCGAGAGCGGCACCTTCAAATTCCACCCTGGCCCGATCTTCGCGCAGTTCATCCTCGCCGACGAGGTCAACCGTGCCACGCCGAAAACGCAGAGCGCCCTGCTCGAAGCGATGGAAGAACAGCAAGTCACCCTCGACGGCAAAGGCCATCCGCTGCCGCAGCCCTTCTTTGTCATCGCGACGCAAAACCCCTCGCACCAGGTCGGCACCTTTGCTCTGCCCGAGTCGCAGCTCGACCGGTTCCTGATGCGCATGGAGTTGGGCTACCCGGACCGCGCCGCCGAACGTGCGCTACTCTCGGGCGCGGACCGGCGCGAGATCGCCGCACAGTTAAAACCGGTGATGCAAGTTACCGATTTTGTGGCCATGCAGGCGCGCGCGGCCAAGGTCCATGTCAGCCCGGCGCTGATTGATTATTTGCAGGCGCTGGTCGAGGCATCGCGCCATGCGGTGCAGTTTCAGTCAGGCTTGAGCCCGCGCGCCGGCCTCGGCCTGCTCGCGGCGGCGCGTGCGTGGGCTTATGTGAGCGGGCGTGATGCGGTGTTGCCAGAAGATGTGCAGGCGGTGCTGCCCACTGTGGCAGGGCACCGACTCAAACCCGCACAAAACACCGGGCGTGCGGCCACCGCAGAGATGCTGGCAGGCTGGATCAAGTCGGTGCCGATCCCCTGAGGGCAACTGCGACGTGACCGGCACCACTACCGCCATGCAGCCGAAGCCACATCCGCTGATTGCGCGGATGTTCCGCTATTCCATGATCTTCAACTGGATCTTCCAGCCGCGCGGGCCGGAGTCCGGTGAAGTCTTTCTCAATCAACGCCGTGTGTTCATCTTCCCGACGCGCTACGGATTTTTTTTCGTGTTGTCCTTGCTGGCGATGCTGGCTGGATCGATCAACTACGACCTGTCGCTGGGATTCGTGTTGACGTTTTTTCTGGGATCGGCCGGACTGGTGGCGATGCTTCACACCTTTCGCAATCAGGTGCATTTGATGCTGCGGCCCGTGAAGGCCGCGCCGGTGTTTGCTGGTGAGAGCGCAGCGTTTGAGCTGCTGCTGATCAACCAGAAAAATTTCGAACGCGCCGCCCTGTGGCTGCGTTGCGCCGAAGGCTTCACGATAGTGGATGTGCCGCCCAATCAAGACGCGACCGCAACCCTGTGCATCCCTGCTGCCGCACGCGGCTTGCTGCACCTGCCACGTCTGACCATCGAAACGCGTTATCCCCTCGGCCTGTTGCGCGCCTGGAGCTATTGGCAGCCCGACCTGCCCTGCCTGGTCTATCCGCGCCCGGCCACGACAGGCGCTGCGTTGCCGGTGGCCCCTGAAGGTTCTGGTGAAGGTACGCCGGCCGGCAGCGGCACCGAAGACTTCGCGGGCCTGCGCGAACACACCGCCAGCGACAGCCCACGCCACATCGCCTGGAAAAGCGCCACGCTCGCGCTTGAAACCGGCGGCGCATTGTTGACCAAACATTTTTACGGCAGCGCGTCGAGTGATCTCATATTGGACATCAATACGCTGCCCGCCACCCTCGGTCTAGAAGAAAAGCTCTCGCAACTCACGCGCTGGCTGCTCGATGCCGAAGCCGCGCGCCTCACTTACCGGCTCAGACTTGGCGCACGCGATATCGGCCCGGGCCTTGCCGAACCGCACCGCAGCGAATGCCTGCGCGCCTTGGCGCTGCACCAACTGCGCGAACCCGCGGTCTCGGCTGTGGCATAGACCCGGTCATGGCCACCAAACGTTTCTTTTTCAAGGTACTGCCGATGACGCGCGAGACCCTCGCGTCGGACGCGGTTTCGCAAGAACAGCCTGCCAGCCGCATGGTAATGGTCACCTTGCTGGTGGCACTGATTCCAGTGCTGGGGCCGCACGTGTCGCACTTGCCTGAGTGGTGCACCGCCTTCGCCGGCCTCATGTTTGCATGGCGAGGCTGGCTCACCTGGCGCAGTGGTTTTGCGCCAGTGAAGCTGCCATCGAAATGGCTGCTGATGCTGTTGCTCGCGCTGGCGATTGCGGCCACGCTTTGGACGCACCGCACCCTGTTCGGGCGCGACGCGGGTGTCACCTTTGTCACCCTCATGCTCTCGCTCAAGCTGCTGGAGACCCGCAGCAAGCGTGACGCGGTGGTCGCCGTATTCCTGTCCTACTTTCTGATTCTCACCAATTTCTTCTACTCGCAAACCATCGGCGTTGCTGCCCTGATGCTGGTGTCATTGGTGTTGATTACGTCGGCACTGATCGCCGCCAACCGTGATGCGGCGCCGATGCCGGCGCTGGCGCAAACCCGTCTCGCAGGCGTCATTATTCTGCAGGCATTTCCGATGATGCTGGTGCTGTTTGTGTTGTTCCCGCGCGTCAACGGCCCGCTGTGGGGCTTGCCGGCCGACTCAACCGCCGCCACGTCAGGGTTGTCAGAGTCGATGTCGCCGGGGCAGATCACCTCGCTGTCGCTGTCTGATGGTGTGGCGTTCCGGGTGAAATTCAATTCACCGATGCCGAAAGAGGCGACGATGTATTGGCGTGGCCCGGTGCTGTCGCAATTTGACGGACGCAACTGGCGCATGCAGGCGGGTAACCCGCTGCGGCCCTCG
Source organism: Burkholderiales bacterium (assembly GCA_031430015.1). GTDB lineage: Bacteria > Pseudomonadota > Gammaproteobacteria > Burkholderiales > JAEUOS01 > CANJDH01. The sequence goes on along the minus strand of JANPAR010000004.1, from coordinate 67,937 downwards.
CGCTTCCAAGAGGCAGGCGTAGCCGTGGACTACACCGTCACTCTTGAGCCGCTCTCCAAACCTTGGTTGTTCGCACTGGAGATGCCCACCAAACTACCGGAGTACGGCCGCCTCACGCCTGATCTGCAACCCATCAACACCAAGCCGACCCAGAGCCGGCTGCGCTACGACGCGCGCTCCTATCCTGCGTACCGGCCTGTGGCCTACGAAGAACCTAGCGATCTTGCACCCTACCTGGTACTGCCCCCGCGCAGCAACTTGCGAACCCGCGAGCTGGTCGGCACCTGGCAGTTCGAAGGCACCAAGGGTGAGGCCATGGTGGCGCGTGCGCTGCGTTACTTTCGCAGCGAAGAATTTTTCTACACGTTCGAGCCGCCGCTGCTTGACAACAACCCGGTCGATGAATTTTTGTTTATCACCAAGCGTGGCTTTTGCGAACACTACGCCTCTGCCTTCACGGTGATGATGCGCATGGCGGGCATCCCGGCGCGCGTAGTCACCGGCTATCAAGGTGGCGAGATCAACCCTGTCGATGGTTTCTTCACCGTGCGGCAAGCCGACGCCCACGCGTGGAGCGAAGTGTGGATCAAGGATCGCGGCTGGATGCGGGTTGACCCCACGGCGGCGGTGTCACCCGCACGCATCGAGCGTGGTCTCGGCGGCGCACTGCCGCAGCGTTTTGCACAGCCGTTAATCACGCGCTACGCGCCCGTCTGGAGCACCGACGCACTGCAAAAATTCAAATTCAACTGGGAGGCGGTGACGAACACCTGGAACCAGTGGGTACTCAACTACAGCCCGGACCGCCAGAAGGAAACCCTGGAGCGCCTCGGCATGAAGACGCCGTCATGGCAGGACATGGTGATCGCGATGACGTTTGGCATGGGATTGGTCTCGCTGGTGGTGACCGGCTGGCTGCTCAAGGCGCGGCGCGAGCACGACCCGGTGCAGCGCGCGTGGGAGCGATTTTGCAAACGCTTGGCACGTGCCGGAGTAGTGCGCGCACCAGCCGAAGGCCCGCTCGATTTTGCGCGGCGTGCCACTACCGAATTGCGCGCGCGGCAGTTGCCAGAAGCCGCATTTACCGCGCTGCTGTCCGGCGTGCAGGCGATTGCCGTAACCTATGCAGCCCTGCGCTATGGGCCGCAGCGCGACGCGGCGGGCGTGAGACAATTCACGCAAATGGTCAAGGAATTGCACGTTTGAGACTTACATTCGTAGCTGCCGCCATCGGGGCGTTCTCCACCGTGGCTGCCCTCTTCTTCGCACCGGCGCACGCGGCCACTCCCCAAAAGAGCCGCCCATCAGCAACCCAGCCCAAGCCGGCCAAGACTGACTACAGCAAACGCGCCGAGGTAAGGGCCTTCATCGATGAAATGGCCGTCAAGCACGGCTTCGTCGAGAGCGAACTGGCTTTCCTGTTTTCGCGCGCGCGTTTCTATCCGGCCATCGTCGAACTCATCACGCCCCCAGCCAACCCGCGGGTACGCTCGTGGCAGGTCTATCGAAGCCGGTTTCTGGACCCCGGTCGTATCGACGGCGGCGTCGCACTGTGGAAGCGCTATGAAAGTGACTTGGCGCGTGCTGAAAAGGAGTTCGGCGTCCCCGCCGAGATCATCGTCGCCATCATGGGCGTCGAGACGGTCTATGGCAAAAACACCGGCAACTGGCGCGTCATCGATGCCCTGACCACGCTCTCGTTTGACTACCCGAAACGCGCCGAATTTTTCCGCAGCGAGCTGGAAAACTATCTGTTGTTCGCGCGCGAGCACGACGTCGATGTGTTCAGCGTGCGCGGCTCCTATGCCGGTGCCATTGGCATTCCACAATTCATGCCCGGCAGTTGGCGGCGTTATGCGGTCGATTACGATGGCAATGGCAAGATCAACTTGCGCGAGAGTTTTATCGACTCAATCGGCAGCATCGGCAATTTCTTGAAGGGCCACGGCTGGGCCGCTGGCGGTGCCATCGCCTTTCCTGCACGTGTCGAAGGCGAGGGCTGGCGCGCGCTGCTTGACAAGGACATCCTGCCGCACACCCGCATCGCTGATTTGACCAAAAATGGCATATCGTCTGAAACCCTTGTCTCCCAACGGTTTCCAGAAACAACCCTGTTTGCGCTAGTCGATCTGGTGACGCCTGATCAGCCCACCGAATACTGGGTAGGTCTGCAAAATTTCTACGTCATCACGCGCTACAACCGTTCAAGCTTTTATGCGATGAGTGTGATGCAGTTGGCCGAGGCAATCAAGAAGGCACGCTAAACGCGCGGCACCTCCCGCACCAACCGTACCACCTGCACCGCCGCCCTAAAACCCTTGGTGCAAGACGTTCTTCCGCGTTTTACGCGGGGAATACCCCGGTAGAAAGATAGCGGTCACCGCGATCGCAGACGATGAACACGATGGTTGCGTTCTCGACTTGCTCAGCCACGCGCAGCGCGACGCAGAGCGCGCCTGCCGCGGAGATGCCCGCAGAGATGCCTTCTTCCGCTGCCAACCGGCGGCACATTTTTTCTGCGTCAGCCTGACTTACCTGTTCGGTGCGGTCGACGCGCGCCTTGTCAAATATTTTCGGCAGATAGGCCTCGGGCCATTTGCGGATGCCGGGAATTTGTGAGCCTTCTGATGGCTGGCAGCCGACGATTTCGATCTTGGGATTTTGTTCTTTCAAATACTGCGACACGCCCATGATGGTGCCGGTGGTGCCCATCGCCGAGACGAAATGGGTGACGCTGCCACCGGTGTCGCGCCAAATCTCCGGGCCGGTGGTCTCGTAGTGCGAACGCGGGTTGTCGGGGTTGGCGAACTGGTCGAGAATTTTTCCCTGGCCTTCTATTTCCATCTTGACCGCGAGATCGCGCGCGAATTCCATGCCGCCTTGCGCGGCGGGCGTGAGAATCAATTTCGCCCCATACGCCGTCATGCTCTGGCGCCGCTCCAGCGAGAGGTTGTCGGGCATGATGAGAATCATCTTGTAGCCGCGCATTGCAGCCACCATCGCGAGCGCGATTCCTGTATTGCCCGACGTCGCCTCAACCAGCGTGTCGCCAGGCTTGATATCGCCACGCTCTTCGGCGCGCGCAATCATTGACAGCGCCGGGCGATCCTTTACCGAACCAGCCGGGTTATTGCCTTCAAGCTTGCCGAGAATGACGTTGTTGCGCCCGCCCTTGCCCGCATCGCTACCCACACCATGGCTTGCGCCAGGTATGCGTTGGAGGCGTACCAGAGGGGTGTTGCCGACGGCGGCTTCGAGAGTCTTGACCATGTGATACATCCGAAAAAACTGTGAGTGAATTGTAGCCGCCGCCCTCGACGAAAAAAAAGCCCCGCACGAAGCGGGGCTTTTTAAGGTGAGGCGCCGACTGATTACTTCTTGGCTTCAGCTTTCTGTGCGTCCTTGCTGTCTTTTTTGTCGTCCTTCTTGTCGTCTTTGGCGTCTTTCTTGGCGCCGGCCTTGGGCGCATCTTTGGCTTTCTTGGCGTCGTCCTTGGCCTTCTTGTCTGCCGCCGCCTTGTCTTCCTTGGCTTTCTTGTCGGCGGCTTTCTTGTCGTCCGCAGCCTTTTTGTCGGCAGCTTTTTTGTCTTCGGCAGCTTTCTTGTCGGCTGCGGCCTTGTCGTCCTTGGCTTTTTTCTCGGCGGCTTTCTTGTCGGCGGCTTCTTTTTTCGGATCGGATTTGGCGTCAGCTTTGGGGGCTTCTTTTTTCGCGTCCGCTTTGGCATCGGCCTTGGCCGGCGCCGCTACAGGCGCTGCGGCAGGGGCAGCTTTGGCTGGCGCGGCAGCCGGAGCGGCGGCTGGCGCGGCAGCCGGTGCCGGCGCAGCAGCTTTAGCGGCGTCTTTTTTCTCTTCTTTTTTCGCGTCAGCCTTGGCTGGCATGCCGCCACCCACGCTTACGGAACCGTCTTTTTGCCATTGCGCAATGGTCGCCGGGCCGATGCCTTTGACGCGCTTTTCAACATCGTCGAGACTTTTGAACGGGCCGTTCTTGGTGCGCTCATCCACAATCGCCTTGGCCTTGACCGCGCCGATACCCTTGATCGCATCCAGGCCTTTTTCGTCGGCACTGTTGATGTCGACCGCGGCGAACGCCATGCTGATACTCATTAAAAATCCGATCAACACCATCCACAGTTTGTTCATGTCACGCTCCTCGTAGTTGTCAGCCAGACTTGGCTGTATGTGGCCGACTCTGGCCGTTGGTGGCCATTTCTGGCCGTATTACGCTAAACGCCCTGCAATCCTCTCAGGTTGACCCGAGCAGCGCGGCAACATAGCGCGCCACACCGGCTCCGACATCCAAAAACGCACCGTCGTAGCCCGCTGCACGCAATTGCTGCACGCTGGCCTGGGTGTAGCTCTGATACTTGCCTTTGAGCACCTCGGGAAACGGGATGTACTCGATCAGCCCCTCCGCGCGAATCTGCGCCAGGTTCAAGGCCGCTTTTCCCTCAGTTGCACGGCAGGCATTGATGACGGCGCAGGCGACGTCGTTAAACGGCTGCGCGCGCCCGGTGCCGAGATTGAACACGCCAGTCAAATCGGGATGTTCGAGAAAATGCAGATTGACCTTGACCACGTCTTCGACCGACACAAAGTCGCGGCTTTGCTCGCCATCGCCATAGCCGGCCCAGCCTTCAAACAATTTGACCTTGCCGGTGGCGCGAAACTCATTGAAATTATGAAATGCGACAGAGGCCATGCGTCCCTTGTGTGTTTCGCGCGGCCCGTACACATTGAAGTAGCGAAAGCCCGCGACCTGCGCCGTCAAGCCCTGCGCGATGCGCTGGCGCACCATCTGGTCGAACAGGAACTTGGAGTAGCCGTAGATGTTGAGCGGCTTCTCATGCGCGCGCCCTTCGGCGAATACCGGCCCCGCGCCGTACACCGCTGCCGACGACGCGTACAGCAGCGGCACTTCTTCGATCTGGCACCAGTTGAGAAGATCTGCGGAATAGCGGTAGTTGTTGTCCATCATGTAGCGGCCGTCAAGCTCCATGGTGTCGGAGCACGCACCCTGATGGAGGATGGCATCGATCTCGCCATCCCACCGGCCGCCATCGAGACGGTCGAGAAATGTGCTCTTGTCGAAATAATCGGCGATGTCGCAATCGGAGAGGTTGGGAAACTTGTCCGCGCGCGCCAGATTGTCTACTGCGATGATGTCTGTGCGGCCGCGTGCATTGAGCGCTTTGACCAGATTGGCCCCGACAAAGCCGGCCGCGCCGGTGACCACAATCATGCCCATCAGAACAGCTCCTCTGGTGCGACGACCGCAGTGCCGAGTTTGCCGACCACAATGCCTCCGGCACGATTGGCCGCTTCAACCGCTTGCGGCATGGTGACGCCACCGCCAAGCAGCACGCCGATGGTGGCGATCACCGTATCGCCGGCCCCCGAAACGTCGAACACTTCCCGCGCGGCCGCCGAAAAATGCAGCGTGCCGTCACGGCGGAATAGGGTCATGCCTTCCTCCGAACGCGTCAGCAACAGCGCCTCAAGCTGCAATTGCTCACGCAGCGCATTTGCACGCCGCACGAGATCGCCTTCGGATGCCCACTTGCCAATCACTTCGCGCAACTCGCTGCGGTTGGGGGTGAGCATGGTGGCGCCCGCGTAACGCACGTAGTCATCCCCTTTCGGGTCGACCAAAATTTGCTTGCCCGCGTCACGCGCTGCGGCAATCATCTCTGCGATATGCGTCAAGCCGCCCTTGCCGTAATCGGACAGGATCACCACGTCGTTGTCAGCGAGCAAGCGTTTGAACTCTTCGAGCTTGCCGGTCAGCACTTCGTGGCTCGGCGATTCTTCAAAGTCGATGCGCAGCAGTTGCTGCTGGCGGCCAATCACGCGCAGCTTCACCGTGGTCTTGAAGGCGGAATCAACATGCAGCGTGGTGTAGATGCCGGCAGCTTCCAGCAGGCGTTTGATGGTTTGCCCGGCCTCGTCGTCGCCCACGACTGACAGCAGTGTGGTCTGCGCCCCAAGGGCTGCCGCATTGCGCGCCACGTTGGCCGCGCCACCGAGGCGCTCTTCGCTGCGCTCAACCTTGACCACCGGCACCGGGGCTTCCGGCGAGATGCGATGCACATCGCCGAACCAGTACCGGTCCAGCATCACGTCGCCCACCACCAGCACGCGGGATTGACGCGCGGCGGCGCGCAGGGCCATGGTCATGCAGATGCTTTCTTCGCCGTGCGGTCCGTTGCTGCGTTGCCCGTTGCCGCATGTCCAGCCGCGTGAGTTCCCAGGACCGGTCGGCCCACTGGCTCATATTCGATGCCCTGCGCACGCACCAGCGCCGGATCATACAGATTGCGGCCATCAAAAATCACCGGCGTCTTGAGTGCGGCCTTGATGGCGGCAAAGTCGGGGCTGCGAAATTCCTTCCACTCAGTCACGATCACGAGCGCATCGGCACCGTCAAGCGCCTGCATCTGCAAGGCTGCGTAGGACACGCGTGCATTGCCCGCCAGCATGTGTGTAGCCTCGTCCATGGCAATCGGGTCGTAGGCACAGACTTCGGCACCGCGTGCGGTCAGCGCGGCGATCACTTCTAGCGCGGGCGCTTCACGCATGTCGTCGGTATTGGGCTTGAACGCGAGCCCCCACATGGCAAAGCGCTTACCCGCGAGATTCTCGCCAAAGCGCGCCACCACCTTGTTCGCCAGCACCTGCTTTTGCTTAGCGTTGGCACGCTCCACGGCATCAAGGATTTCAAATCCTGCGCCGGCTTCACGCGCGGTGCGCTGCAGGGCTTGCACGTCCTTCGGGAAACACGAGCCACCATACCCGCAACCGGCGTAGAGAAAGTGATAGCCAATACGTGGGTCGGAGCCGATGCCCTGGCGCACCAGTTCCACATCAGCACCAAGCTTTTCTGCGAGGTTGGCAACCTCGTTCATGAACGAAATGCGCGTTGCCAGCATGGCGTTGGCCGCGTACTTGGTCAACTCGGCGGAGCGGATGTCCATGAAAATCATGCGCTCGTGATTGCGCTGAAACGGCGCGTAGAGGGCACGCATGGCAGTGCGAGCGCGCTCGTCGGCCGCATCGGCACCAATCACCACGCGATCCGGCTTCATGAAGTCATCAATCGCCGCGCCTTCTTTCAAAAACTCGGGGTTGGATACCACTGAAAACGGCACGTCCACCCTGCGCGCGGCCAGCTCGGCGGTAATCACGGCACGCACCATGTCGGCCGTCCCCACCGGCACAGTGGATTTGTCCACGATCACCTTGGCCGCAGTCATGCGTTGCCCGATGTTGCGTGCTGCCGCAGCGACATATTGCAGATCGGCCGAGCCATCCTCACCGGGTGGCGTGCCCACCGCGATGAATTGCACATCGCCGTGCGCCACCGCCGTATCGAGATCGGTCGTGAAGCGGATACGTCCTGCGGCCACGTTGCGCGCCACCATTTCTTTGAGACCCGGCTCAAAAATCGGCACGCCGCCGTTGCTAAGGATACCGATTTTTTTGGCATCCAGATCCAGGCACATGACATCGTTGCCGACTTCGGCAAAACAGGCGCCGGTGACGAGCCCGACGTAGCCGGTGCCGATCATGGTGATTTTCATACGGATCCGTTCAATTCTTCGGCGCGGTTTGGGGAGTAGGTCTCCCACCCGCCACAGCCGGGACAGCGCCAGAAAAACTGCTTGGCTTTGAAGCCGCAATTTTCGCACGCATAGCGCTTGAGTTTTTCGGTATGCGCGTGGATTAGACTTTTGATGAGGGTGAGGTCGCCCGCGCGCTCGGGCGGTACGGCCAGCAATTGCGCTTCGAGCAATTTGTCGAGACCGGCCAGCGTGGGATGTTTGCGCAATTCCTCGCGCACCACCGCATAGGCTGCTTCCGCACCCGCCGTTTCGAGGGTGACCTGAAACGCAGTCTCGAGCAGATCAGCCGACGGATAGCGCTCCAGCAATCCGCGCAGCAATTGCGCACCCTGAGGTGCCTTGCCCTGCGCGCGGTGCGCATCCATCAACCGCGCCGCAATATGCGAAAGAAAGCGCGGATCCTGGGTTTCAATGCGCAGCCAGGCGGCAATCGCGGCGGCGTGCTGCTTCTGGTGTGCTTCGATATCACCCAGGATCATGTTGGCGCGCACCGTCTTGCGATGTGCCTTGAGGGCGGCCTCGACATGGCCCCGCGCTTCGTCGGGCTGCGAGCGCGCCAGGCTTGCCGCCGCGCGCTCGCAATGGAACTGTGCGATCTCCTTTTGCCGCGAGGCACCGGTCTCGCGCTCGACACGCTCGGCCGTGCGCACGGCTTTGTCCCAGTCTTTTTCCAACTCGTATATTTCGAGCAGGTGCACCTGCGCGCGCCCGGCCCAGGTGGTGCCCTCAAGCCGCGTCAGCGACTCTTCGGCGCGATCGAGCATGCCGGCCTTGAGAAAATCCTGCCCCAGTTCATAGAGCGCATGCAGGCGCTGCTCGTCGTTGAGGTCGGGCCGGTTAACCAGATTGGTATGCATGCGGATCGCGCGCTCGATTTCGCCGCGGCGGCGGAACAGATTACCGAGCGCAAAGTGCAACTCTATGGTCTCCGGGTCGAGCTTGACGACTTCGATAAAAGCATCAATGGCCTTGTCGGGCTGCTCGTTCAGCAGGAAATTGAGGCCCTTGAAGTAGGAGCCGGGCAGTGCGCGCGACTCCGACATCAGATGGCGGATATCGACGCGCGCAGCAATCCAGCCGAGGCCGAAAAACACCGGCAGCGCGAGCAACCACCACAGATCAATTTCCATCGCCTACTTCCTCGCCGGTACTGGAGCAACTGCATCCAGCGGCGCTTGCGTCAGCACCGCAGCCGTCGCGCCCGTGACTCCCACGCCGCCCGCTGCCACAACAGAGGCGCCGCTACTGCCGCTGGTACCAGCACCTCCATGGGCCCCGGCACGTTTGCCGGTACCAGGCTCGCGCAGCCATTTCACTTCGGCCAGCGCAGTATTGATCTCGCGCCGCTGACGCATGACACGCGGCAACAGCGCCAGCAGGCCAATCACGGCCCCCGCCAGAAAAAATACAAACAGTAGCAGCACCAGCGGCAGCTTCCACTCAAGGTCAAAGTAAAACCGCAGCGAGACCAGTTCGTGATTTTTGAGCGCGAACAAAAAGAACACCAAAAACAAAAACCAGCGCAGCGCAGCCGTCACGTAGCGCATGCTTGCCTCTGGCCGTGCTGCCAAATCCCTCGGCAGGCAAGGTTCTCCTGCCTGCATTCCCGCAATCCACTCGCCCGCAAAAAAAAACGGCACTTGCGTGCCGCCGGGTCGCCAGCGGCAAAGCCGGCAGGGTCGTTTAGGGTTTGCATTCGCAAGTCGGACATACGTCTCAACGCCCCGCCACCGCACGCGGTGCCGCCGCATTGAGACCCGCGTCAACGCGGTCACGCAATTCCTTGCCGGCCTTGAAGTGCGGTACGTGTTTCTCCGGCACCTGCACCTTGTCGCCCGACTTCGGGTTGCGCCCGATGCGCGGCGGCCGGTAGTTGAGGCCAAAGCTGCCAAAACCGCGAATCTCGATGCGCTGCCCCTGCGACAAAGAGGTAGTCATCTCATCGAGAATCGTCTTGACCGCAAGGTCGGCATCCTTGGCCACCAATTGCGGATAGCGCGCGGCGAGCCGCGTGATCAGATCCGACTTGGTGACACCGTTGATTTCGAATTCGAAGGACACCGCTGCGCCTGTGGTTAACTGGAGAACCTGGGTGCAGTGACTACGTCAAACGGCAAGCCGCCAAACCTTGTCACTACTGCACCCTGATTCGTCGCGTACGTTGCGTGAAGACCGCCGTGCGTTTACGTGCTTACCCGTAAGCTTACTTCTGGTCCATCTTGGCTTTGAGCAGCGCGCCAAGGTTGGTGGTGCCTTCCTTGGCATTGCCGGCGCCTGCGTCCTGCAACTGCTTGATCACCTGCGTCTCCTCAGCCTGATCTTTGGCCTTGATCGACACGTTGATGTTGCGGGTCTTGCGGTCAACGTTGATGATGACTGCCTCGACCTTGTCGCCCACCGCCAGCTGCGTCGAGGCATCCTGCACACGGTCACGAGAAATTTCCGAGGCACGCAAGTAGGCTTCGATGTCGCCATCGAGGCCGATCACGGCACCCTTGGCATCAACGCTCTTGACTACACCTTTGACCAGCGTGCCTTTGTCGTTCACAGCCACAAAGCTGGTGAACGGGTCTCCATCCAACTGCTTGACACCCAGTGAAATACGCTCGCGCTCGGTGTCGATGGCCAGCACCAGGGCCTCGATTTCGTCGCCCTTCTTGAAGTTCTTGACGGCTTCTTCGCCGGTCGCCGACCACGACAGGTCGGACAGATGCACCAGACCATCGATTCCGCCCGGCAGGCCGATGAACACGCCGAAGTCGGTGATCGACTTGATCGCGCCTTTGACCTTGTCGCCCTTCTTGTGGTTGATCGAAAAATCGTCCCACGGGTTCGGTGCGCACTGCTTCATGCCGAGCGAAATGCGGCGGCGGTCTTCGTCGATCTCGAGGATCATGACTTCAACTTCGTCACCCAATGCAACAACTTTGGACGGATGCACGTTCTTGTTCGTCCAGTCCATCTCGGAGACGTGTACCAGGCCTTCGATGCCGGCTTCGACTTCGACAAATGCGCCATAGTCGGTGAGGTTGGTCACCTTACCGAACAGACGCGTGCTCTGCGGATAACGGCGGCCAATGCCAACCCACGGGTCGTCGCCCAACTGTTTGACGCCGAGCGAGACGCGATTTTTTTCCTGGTCGAACTTGAGAATTTTTGCCGTGATTTCATCGCCCACCGCCAGCACTTCGGACGGGTGACGCACGCGGCGCCAGGCGAGGTCGGTGATGTGCAACAGGCCATCGATACCGCCGAGGTCCACGAATGCGCCGTAATCGGTGATGTTCTTGACCACGCCCTTGACGATCGCGCCTTCAGTGAGGTTGGAGAGCAGCTTCTGGCGCTCTTCACCTTGCGAAGCCTCGAGCACGGCGCGGCGCGACACCACCACGTTGTTGCGCTTCTTGTCGATCTTGATGACCTTGAATTCGAGGGTCTTGCCTTCGAGCGGCGTGGTGTCCTTCATCGGCCGGGTATCGACGAGCGAGCCGGGCAGGAACGCGCGCACGCTGTTCATCATGACGGTCAGGCCGCCCTTGACCTTGCCGGTCACGGTGCCGGAGACAATCTCGCCCGACTCCATGGCTTTTTCGAGGTCCAGCCATGCCGAGAGGCGCTTGGCCTTGTCACGCGACAGCAGGGTCTCGCCAAAGCCGTTTTCAATTGAATCGATCGCGACGGCGACGAAATCGCCAATCTGGACCGTGATTTCACCAGCATCGTCCTTGAACTCGGACAGCGGAATGTAAGACTCGGATTTCAGGCCCGCGTTAACGACCACATGGTTGTAATCGATGCGGACCACTTCGGCGGTGATAACTTCGCCGGCGCGCATTTCCTGCGACTTGATCGACTCTTCAAAAAGAGCGGCAAAACTTTCATTGGCCATTTCGGCGGCCTGTTGAGCGAGTGACATGAATAAACCTAAAGTGGATGCTGCATCCGGATCGCCGGGGTGACCGAGGCCGGCAAAAAAGCCGGTGCGATGCGGGGGGTTGGTTGAAAACTGGCAGAAACTCCGTTGCGAAATTCGCTGCCGCCGTATTGCCGCACTTCTTCTTGCGGTACCTCTGAGTTGCGGTACCCCTACTCTCTACTGCCTGACACCAGCCCACAATGCAAGGATTTGGGCCACCGCCGCCTCAATCGACAGATTCGTCGTATCCAGAAGCAGCGCCCCCTCAACCTGTTTTAGCGGTGCCGCAGCACGTCCGGCATCACGCCGGTCACGCTCTTGCAAATCGCTCAAAACGGAATCGAAAAGGACGTTAAGTTTAGCATCTTTTTCTTTTTCGATCAAATACTTGGCGTCTTTTAACGCGATGCCTGCCAACTGCGCAACGCGCCGCGAGGCACGCTCTTCGGCGCTGGCCGTCAGGAACACCTTGAGAGCCGCATCGGGGAACACCACCGAAGCCATATCGCGGCCATCCGCCACCAGACCCGGGGCAACGCGAAAGTCGCGCTGCCGCTGCAGCAAGGCCGCGCGCACGGCAGGCAGAGCGGAAATGCGCGATGCAGCGATTCCGCAGCCCTCGCTGCGAATCAGGGACGTGACATCGTCGGCATCGAGCCAAATCTTGCCGTGCGCGAACCGCAGCGGCATGGTGCCGGCAACCTCAGCGAGTCGCGCAACAGCACGATCGACCACAGCCTCGTCAGCAGCAGCCAATCCTTCCGGAACACCCAATCCGGCACGCGCACTCGCCAACGCTGCCGCCCGATAGATCGCACCACTGTCGAGATAGGCAAAGCCCAAAGCCGCGGCCACGAGCTGGGCGACGGCGCCTTTACCCGAGGCCGACGGGCCGTCAATCGCGATGACCGGCGCAGTGATTGCACCATTCATGCGGTGAGCCTCGCAAATTCAGCGAAATACTCCGGAAACGTCTTGTTAACACAAGCCGGATCATTGATGCGAACCGGCACACCGCCAAATGCCGCGAGCGAAAAACACATCGCCATGCGGTGGTCGTCGTAGGTATCGATGGCTGCAGTGGGGTTCAATCGCGCTGGCGGGGTGATGCGCAAATAATCCGCGCCCTCTTCCACCAGCGCGCCGAGCTTGCGCAACTCGGTGGCCATCGCGGCGATGCGATCGGTCTCCTTCACGCGCCACGAGGCGATATTGCGCAACGTGGACGGGCCGTCGGCGAACAGGGCAAGCACGGCGATGGTCATCGCGGCGTCCGGGATGTGATTGAAGTCGGCGTCGATGGCGCGCAGCTTGGCCCCGCGCGCGTTGTCATCGGCACCGCGCACCTCGATCCAGTTGTCGCCTACGGACACATTGGCACCCATCGCCGCCAGCGATTCGATGAAGCGCACATCACCCTGAATGCTGGCGCGGCCCACGCCATCGACACGCAACGGAGCCGCCCCGCCGCCCAAAGCGCCCGCCGCGAGGAAGTACGAAGCCGACGACGCATCCCCCTCAACGGCGATGGCGCCCGGGCTGACATAGCGCGCAGCGGGAATGTGAAACGCGCGCCAGTCATCGCGCGTCACCGTGATACCGAAGCGCTGCATCAGGTTGAGCGTAATTTCGATATAGGGCTTGGAGATCAACTCGCCCACCACTTCAATCGTTGCCGCCTTGCCCGTCAGCGGCAACGCCATCAATAGCGCCGTGAGGAACTGGCTTGACACATTGCCCTTGACCGGCACAGCGCCCGTCAGCGTGATGGCGGCAGGACGAATCTCAAGCGGCGGATAGCCTTCCGCACCCGCATAGCGCACATCCGCGCCCACGGCGCGCAAGCCATCGACCAGATCGCCAATTGGCCGCTCGTGCATGCGCGGCACGCCGGAGAGCGTGTAATCACCGCCGCTCAACGCCAGCGCGGCGGTCAGCGGCCGGATCGCCGTGCCGGCGTTGCCCATGAACAGATCAGCCCGCTTGACCGGAAACACGCCGGCGGACTGACTGCCGGCGGTATCCGCGCCAGGATGAACAATCCAGTCATTGCTGTCTTGCCTGACACTGATGCCGAGCGTCTTCAATGCCGCGAGCATCACGCGTGTGTCGTCTGAGTCGAGCAGATCGGTGATGCGCGTCTCGCCGGCACTTAGGGCCGCGAGCAGCAGCGTGCGGTTGGAAATGCTTTTCGAGCCGGGCAGCTTGATGGTGCCGCTGGCGCGGGCGACTGGTGGAAGATCGAGATACTCCATATCTCAGCCGGCTCGACGATGCAGGAGCGTGCCGCGCCGCGCGTCAAGCATCGCGCACCGGCAGACTAGCCACCTTGCCCAGATTTTCAATGGAGTCGAGCCACGCTCGCCGCGCATCGCGCGCATTGGCAAACACGGCATCGAGCGCAGCAGCGTCAGACGCCTCGATCATCGCGCGCACGGCTTGCAGGCGTGCGGTGAATTCATCGATCTCGGTGAGCAATGCAGCGCGGTTGGCAATCGCAATGTCGCGCCACATTTCAGGCGACGAGCCAGCGATACGAGTGAAATCGCGAAAGCCACTAGCGGCGTATTGAAACAGCGTATCGCCGTGCGGCTTGCGGGCGATTTCGTCGACCAGCGCAAAGGCGAGCACGTGCGGCAGGTGGCTCACGGCGGCGAAGGTTTTGTCGTGCAGCTCGGGCGTCATCGTGGAAACCCTTGCGCCGCAAGCCTCCCAGGCTTGTTGCACGCGCAGAATGGCTCCTGGAGCGGTTTCTGGCAGGGGCGCCATGACGAGCTTTTTGCCTTCGTAGAGATTCGCCTTGGCGGCGTCGGCGCCGGTCAGCTCTGCGCCGGCGATAGGATGAGCCGGGACGAACTGGCCGATGCGAGCACCGAACGCGGCGCGTGCGAGAGCGACTACATCGCACTTGGTGCTGCCGCCGTCGCAGACGACCGCACCGTCTTTGAGCTGCGGTGCGATGTCTGCGAACACGCGCGCCATTTGGCCGACGGGCGTGGCGACAAAGATGAAATCAGCGCGGGCGTAGGCACGAGATGTCGATGCGGTGTCGCCGGCAATATCGTCAATCAAGCCGAGTTCAAGTGCACGCTCCAGATTGGCGCGGCTGCGCCCGACACCGGTGACGTGTTTGACCAAGCCCTTTTGTTTGAGCGCGAGCGCGAACGAACCGCCGATCAGGCCGACGCCGGTGATGACAAGGCAGTCGATCAAGATCAGTCCTTCATCGAAGCCTGTGCGACTTCGGCGAGGGCCTCCTTGAGTGCACTCAGGAAGCGCGCATTCTCCTCGGCTAAGCCGATGGTGACGCGAATGTGCTTGGGCAATTCGTAGCCGACGATGGGCCGCACGATCACGCCGCGTTTGAGCAGCGCGTTGAACACGGCCGGGCCATTGCCCACGTCAATGGTGATGAAGTTGCCGAAGGACGGAATGAAGTCGAGCTTTTGTTCCGCGCAGCCGGCGATCAATTGCGCCATGCCGGCACGGTTGTTGTCATAGGTGCGGGTGACGAACTCGTCGTCACCGAGCGCAGCGAGCGCGGCGGCTTGTGCAATCGAGTTGACGTTGAACGGCGCACGCACGCGATTGACCATGTCGCACACCTGCGGGTGGCCGAGCATGTAGCCGCAGCGCAGACCGGCCAAGCCGTAGATCTTGCAGAAGGTGCGCGTGAGGACGAGGTTGGGAAATTCTTTCAACCACTCCGTCGTGTTGACGCGCAACTCGTGCGGCAAAAATTCGTTGTAGGCCTCGTCGAGTACGACGATGACGTTGGCCGGCACCTTTTTCAGGAAGGCGTGAATCTCGGGGTAAGGCGTGAAGGTGCCGGTCGGGTTGTTGGGGTTGGCGAGGAACAAGACTCGCGTGTCGGGCTTGATGGCGGCGCGCATCGCGTCAAGGTCGTTGCCATAGGCCTTGGCCGGCACCTTGATGCCGGTGGCGCCGCGCGCGAGCACGGTGATCGGGTAGACCGCGAAGCAGTGTTGCGCATACACCGCCGATGCGCCGGGCGCGAGATAGGCCATCGCGATGTAGTCGAGCAGATCATTGGAGCCGTTGCCGATGACGATGGACTCCATCGAAACGCCCCATTTTTTGGCGAGCGCGGCTTTCAGTTCATAGCCGCTGCCGTCGGGGTAGAGATGCGCTTCTTCGATAGCCTTGCGCATCGCCGCCTTGGCTTTCTCGCCGCAGCCGAGCGGGTTTTCGTTCGACGCGAGCTTGATGATGTCTTTCTCGGCCAGGCCCAACTCGCGCGCGACTTCAGAGATCGGCTTGCCGGGCTGGTAAGGGGCGATGGCGCGCACGTAGGCGGGGGCGAGGTCGGTGTAGTTCATGACGATGGGCGTGGCAAGAAAATGAAACTCGGGAATGAAACTGAAGATTGGAGCGCGGCGCGGGAAGACGCTGACCGCAAGCGGTCGGGTGCGATCAGTAGTCGCCAACCGGGAAGGAGCCAAAAATCTTGAGATAGGGCGCAATCGACTTCAATTCATCGAGCGCCTTGGCCACCACCGTGTCTTGCTGATGGCCTTCGATATCGACATAGAACAGGTATTCCCACGAGCCGGGCATCGAGGCGATGCGCGCGGGGCGCGATTCGAGTTTGGTCATCGACACACCGTGTTTGGCGAAGGGCGTGAGCAGCGCGTGCACCGCGCCGGGCTTATTGGGTGCCGACATGACCAGCCAGGTGCGGTCGCGGCCACTGCGCTGCGCGTCAATCTGACCGGCGACGATGAAGCGCGTGCGGTTGGTCGGGTCGTCTTCGATGTTGGGTGCGAGCACGGTGAGGCCGTAGTTCTCAGCGGCGTTGAGGCCGGCGATGGCTGCCGTGCCGGTGTCGAGGCTGGCGAGGCGCGCGGCTTCGGCGTTGGACTCGACCGTGACGCGATCCACGCCCGGCAAATTGCGATTGAGCCAGCCCTGCGTTTGTGCGAGCGACTGCGCGTGCGAGTAGACCTTGGTGATGGCGTCCATGCCCTCACGCTTGCGCATCAGGTTTTGCTGCACGCGCACTACCACTTCAGAGCAAATCTTGAGTGGTGTGGTGAGCAACAAATCGAGCGCCCGCGAGATCGCGCCCTCGGTCGAATTCTCGACCGGTACTACCGAAAAATCGGTCTCACCGGTCTCGGTGCGGCGAAACACTTCGTCAAAATTGGCGCACGCGACGGCAACTGCCGAGCGGCCAAACTGCTTGATGACAGCCTGTTCGCTGAAGGTGCCGGCCGGGCCGAGGTAGGCGACGCGAATCGGGCGCTGCAGCGCCGAGCTCGCCGACATGATCTCGTGATAAATGCGGCTGACTGCGGCGTTGGGCAACGGGCCGGGGTTAGCGTCTTGCAAGCGGCGCAGCACGTGGGCTTCGCGCTCGGGGCGGAACACCACTGGCGCACGGCCACTCTTACCCTCGACACCGTTGGAACCCTGGGCATCCTCGGTACTCTCTGCACGTTTGGCCGCGCCGATCTGCTTGGAGACTTCCGCGCGCGCGTTGAGCAGCTTCAATAGCTCATCGTCAAGGCGATCGATTTCGCGGCGCAGTTTGTTTAGATCACTCATGCAGCAATCCTCCCGCCGGCCTTTTCAAACTCGGCCATGTAACCCGTCAAGGCCTGCACGCCTGCCAGCGGCATGGCGTTGTAGATAGAAGCGCGCATGCCGCCGACGCTGCGGTGGCCCTTGAGTTGTACCAGGCCACGCGTTTTCGCGCTGGTGAGAAAGGCCGCGTTAAGCGATTCGTCTTTAAGGAAAAACGGCACGTTCATGCGCGAGCGGCGGGATTTCTCGACCCGGTTTTCGTACAGGCTGCTGGCGTCGATGAAGTCATATAGACACTGCGCCTTGGCTTTGTTCTGCACTTCCATGCCTGCCAAGCCGCCCTGCGCTTTGAGCCATTTAAAGACAAGACCGGCAATGTAGATTGCGTAGGTCGGCGGCGTGTTGTACATGGAGTCGTGCTCAGCCACGATTTTGTAGTTGAACGTGCTCGGACACAGCGCGTGCGCCTGGTCAAGCAAGTCGTCACGAATGATGACGATGGTGAGGCCAGCCGGGCCGATGTTTTTTTGCGCGCCGCCGAACAGCACGCCGTATTGCGACACGTCCATCGGGCGCGACAGAATGTGCGATGACGCATCGGCCACCAGAGGTACCGCGCAGGTATCGGGCGGCGTAAAGAATTCAACGCCGTCGATGGTTTCGTTGGTGCACACGTGAACGTAGGCGGCATCTTTGCGCAACTTCCACTCTGTAACCGGCGCAAAGCCTTGGTACAAGCCCTTCGTGGAGGCGTCGATGGCAAGATGAATGTCGCCGTAACGCTGCGCTTCCTTGAAGGATTTTTTCGACCACGAGCCAGTGACGGCGAAGTCGGCCTTGTTGTTTTTACCGAGCAGGTTGAGGGGCACGATGGCGTTCTCGCCCAGGCCGCCGCCCTGCATGAATAGCACTTTGTAGTTTGCGGGCACAGCCAACAATTCACGCAACAACGCCATAGCGTCGGCGTGAATCGCCATGAACTCCGGCCCGCGATGGCTCATTTCCATCACACCCATGCCCGCGCCGTTCCAGTCGAGCATTTCAGCGGCGGCTTGCTGAAGCACCGGTTCGGGCAAAGCTGCGGGACCAGCGGAAAAATTGAATACGCGCGTCACGATGAATGGGAATTGCCTAGGTTGGAAACAGTGAGGTAGGAAGCGCTGCGCTTACTTGGGCTGCATTTGAGCGATCTCGGCCTGCACAAAACTGACCATCTGCTGCTGCCAGCGCGGTGACCATTTGGGCATGACCGTCTTCATGACTTCGTTCATGGCCTGCGGTGTGAGGCGCGAGGCCTTTTGACCAGTCGGGGTGCGGTGAAATGCAGTCAACTCCCTGATCTCTGCAAGCGTGAAATTGTTCAGATAAAACGCCGTCATCGCCGCCTCGTTGTCGGCCAGATACTCTTTGTTGTTGAGCATCTCCGAGAGCTGGCTCTCCAGCCGCGGCGTCATCGACTTCATCTGCCCCTGCACCTGCGCGCGCAGCTTGGCCTTTTGCTCCTGCGGTACCCGCTGGTCCGCGGCGATCACGTAGTCCGCCATCTGCGGCAGTTGCGCGCCGAGAAGCCCCTTCATGGCTTCAGTGGCGTCACGCATCATGCGCGAAAAATTGAGAGCGCTGAGAAGCTCTTTCACCGCCGCTTCTTTGTGCGGATCGGCTTGCACTGCAGCGGGGCTTTGCGCGCGCGCGCTCAGCGGCGGCATGGCGGCCAGGATCGCGGCAAGCAGCGCCGCACAGAAAAGCATCAAGCGGCTTTTCGCTCTTGGTGCACTGGCCCCAAATCGGCATTTGTCGGCAAGCATTGGTGGGAGCCAGTCTTCAAGACCCATGCGGCGCTTAGGCGCTCTGGGGGCCGCTCTCCGGAGTATCGCCATGGCTATTTTCGGTGCTGCCGCCTTCGGCGGTCGCACTCGGGGCCGCGCCACCATTGCCATGCTCACCACCGTTCCCGTTGGCATCGGCATCGCTCTCAACCACGCGCTGCAATCCCGAGAGCTTGGTGCCGTCATCGACCGAGATCAGCGTCACGCCTTGCGTCGCACGCCCCATCTCACGCACTTCGGCCACCCGGGTGCGAATCAGCACGCCGCCGGTGGTGATGAGCATCAATTCGTCTTCGGGCGCGACCAGCGTGGCAGCGACCACCTTTCCGTTGCGCTCCGAGGTTTGGATCGCGATCATGCCTTTGGTGCCGCGGCCGTGACGCGTGTATTCGGCGATCGGCGAGCGCTTACCGAAGCCATTCTCTGTCGCGGTGAGCACGCTCTGCGTGGTGGCAACATTATTTCCCTCTGCATGGGTCAAAGCCGGCGCGACCAGCATGGCAATGACTTCCTGGCCATCGTCGAGCATCATGCCGCGCACGCCGCGCGCCTGACGGCCCATCGGGCGCACATCGTTCTCGTCAAAGCGCACCGCCTTGCCGGCGTCGGAGAACAACATCACATCGTGCTTGCCGTCGGTGAGCGCCGCGCCGATCAGAAAATCGCCCGGATCGAGATCGACCGCAATGATGCCGGCCTTGCGCGGGTTGGAGAAATCGGTGAGCGGGGTCTTTTTGACGGTGCCAAGCTTGGTCCCCATAAACACGAAGCGGTCTTCTGCGTAGGCCTTGATCGCCAGCACGACGTTGATTTTTTCATTCTCGGCCAACGGAAACACATTGACCAGCGGCCGACCGCGACCAGTACGCACCCCCTGCGGCACTTCGTAAACCTTGAGCCAGTACATGCGGCCACGATTGGAGAAACACAAAATCGTGTCGTGCGTGTTGGCGACGAAGAGCTGATCGATCCAGTCGTCTTCTTTGGTCGCTGCCGCCTGTTTGCCGCGTCCGCCACGCTTTTGCGCACGGTATTCGGCGAGCGGCTGCGACTTGATGTAACCCATGTGCGACATCGTCACCACCATGTCCTGCGGGGTGATGAGGTCTTCCATGTTGATGTCTTCGGCGTTCATTTCGATGGCCGAGCGGCGTGCGTCGCCGAATTCGTCTTTCACTTTCTCCAATTCACCCGAAATGATGGCGGTGATGCGCTCGGGCTTGGAGAGAATGTCGAGCAGATCGGCGATGACCGCCATTACCTCTTTGTACTCGCCGACGATCTTGTCTTGCTCAAGACCGGTGAGGCGCTGCAAGCGCATCTGCAAAATTTCGCCGGCTTGCACGTCAGAGAGCATGTAACCTTGCTCGTGCATGCCGTAGGCTTCGAGAATACCTTCGGGGCGTGATGCATCCGACGCAGAACGCGCGAGCATCTCGGCCACCACCGGCGAATTCCACGGCCGTTTCATCAACTCGTCTTTGGCCACCGGCGGCGTCGGTGCAGCCTTGATGATGGCGATGAATTCGTCGATGTTGGCGAGCGCCACGGCGAGGCCTTCGAGAACATGTCCGCGCTCGCGCGCCTTGCGCAACTCGAACACGTTACGCCGCGTGACAACCTCGCGGCGGTGCTGCAAAAACTGGTCGAGCATCTGCCACAGGTTAAGCAGGCGCGGCTGACCATCGACCAGCGCCACCATGTTCATGCCGAAGGTGTCTTGCAGTTGCGTCTGTTTGTACAGATTGTTGAGCACCACCTCGGGCATTTCGCCGCGGCGCAGCTCGATCACGAGGCGCATGCCGTCCTTGTCGGACTCATCCTGGATGTGCGTGATGCCCTCGATTTTCTTCTCGTTGACGAGGTCGGCGAGTTTTTCCTGCAAGGTCTTTTTGTTGACCTGATACGGCAGCTCATCGACCACGATGGCCTGGCGATCGCCGGCGTTGGCACCCTTGCCGATGTCTTCGAAATGCACCTTGGCGCGCATGATCACGCGGCCACGGCCGGTGCGGTAGCCCTCGCGCACACCGCCCACACCATAGATGATGCCGGCAGTGGGGAAGTCGGGTGCCTTGACGACTTCAATCAACTCGTCAATCGTGGTCGCCGGGCGCTTGAGCAACAACAGGCAGGCATCGACCACATCGGTCAAATTGTGTGGCGGAATATTGGTTGCCATGCCGACCGCGATGCCCGAGCTGCCGTTGATGAGCAGATTGGGAATGCGGCTCGGCAGGATCAGCGGCTCTCTCTCGCTGCCGTCGTAGTTGGGGCCAAAATCGACTGTTTCTTTATCGATGTCGGCGAGCAATTCGTGGCCGATTTTCGACATGCGGATTTCGGTGTAACGCATCGCTGCCGGATTGTCGCCGTCAACCGAGCCGAAGTTGCCCTGACCATCGACCAGCATGTAGCGCAGCGAGAAATGCTGCGCCATGCGCACGATGGTGTCGTACACCGCGGTGTCGCCGTGCGGGTGGTATTTGCCGATCACGTCGCCGACGATACGCGCCGATTTCTTGTAGGCCCGGTTCCAGTCATTATTGAGCTCGTGCATCGCGAACAACACGCGGCGATGCACTGGCTTCAAGCCATCACGCACATCGGGCAATGCCCTGCCCACGATCACGCTCATCGCGTAATCGAGGTACGAGCGGCGCATCTCCTCTTCGAGGCTGATCGGCAGGGTTTCGCGGGCGAAAGAGTCGGCTGGCAGGGTCACGGGCGGGCGGGCTAGTTGTTATGTCTGCAACAGGATGGAACGGAGTGGTACGGAGTGGTACGGCAGGCGCGCCATGAGTTCACCTCGCCGCACTCTGAAACACGGCAGGTGACGCACATCCGGCACTGTTGGGACTGCGTTTTGAAATTGTTTTTGCAGTCTGAAATTTTAACATGCGGCCCCTTATCCTTCATGCCCTCTCAGTCCCGTTTGTGTTCTAATCTTTCACACAAAAAATACCCATTCACTGTCTTGGAGAAGACGCATGCCCACCTGCCGCCCACTGTTGATCCGCTTGTCGTTCTTGCACCTGTTTGGCGTGATCGCTGCAGCAGTCGCTACAGTATCGAGCGCCCAATCAGTCAAGGATGCCTACGTGCAGGACGCACGCGGCGTGATTGTGCGCAACGCGAATTTCGGTGATCCTAAGATCGGCAATCTGTGCTGGCGCACCGGGTACTGGACGCCCGCTCTCGCCATCGCTGAATGCGACCCCGACATCGCGCCGCGCCCGGCTGCGCCACCACCGGTCAAACCTGCTGCTGCGCCAAGTGCGCCGTCGGCAACGCCGGTTGCACCCAAACCGGCGCCGGCAGCTGCCCCACGCAAGTGTGATTTCGTTGAGACCCTGGGCGCCGACGAAACCTTTGAATTCAACAAATCGATGCTGCGCGCTTCAGCAAAGTCCCGCCTCGACGCCGTGGTCAGCAAGGCGAAAGACTGCGCCAGCATCAAACTGCTGCTGGTCACCGGTCACACCGACCGCATCGGTTCGGCCGATTACAACCAGCGTCTGTCGGAGCTGCGCGCCGCCGCTGTCGCGGCCTACCTCGGATCGAAAAATCTAGGGGGTGCGCAAATTGTCGGCGCAGGCAAAACCTTGCCCATCAAGTCGTGCGACGACAAGCTGCCGCGCAAGGCGCAGATCGAATGCCTTGCGCCAAACCGCCGTGCCGTCATTGACGTGCAGGGGCCGGCAAAATAGGGCTCAAACAGTAAAAAAAGCCCCGCCGATGCGGGGCTTTTTTTCAGCCCAGAATAATGTTGCGGGAGCAGAAATCATATGGAAGCCATTGACCTTCTGATTGACGCCCGGTGGGTGGTGCCGGTCGAGCCGACCGGCACCGTGCTCGACCATCACAGCGTGGCCGTGCGCGACGGCAAGATCGTGGCGATCCTGCCTGCCAACGCCGCGGCGGCCAGGTTCAATGCCCGCGAGCAGGTTACGCTTGGCGAGCACGCGCTGATTCCTGGCCTCGTCAATCTGCACACCCATGCAGCGATGGCACTGATGCGCGGCCTGGCCGATGACTTGCCCTTAATGACTTGGCTGACCGCACACATCTGGCCGGCCGAGGCCAAGCACGTGTCTCATGAGTTCGTGCGCGGCGGAACTGTTCTCGCCTGCGCCGAAATGATGCGCGGAGGCGTTACCTGCATGAGCGACATGTACTTTTTCCCGGAAGCAGCCGCCGAGGCCACCCTGCGCGCCGGCATGCGCGCGGCACTCGGCCTGATCGCGATCGAGTTTCCGACCGCGTATGCCGCCAATGCTGATGACTACCTGAGCAAGGGCTTGGCCCTGCGCGACCAGTTGCGTCACGAAGAGTTGCTGTCGTTTTGTCTGGCGCCACACGCGCCCTACACGGTCAGCGATACGACCTTCAGTCGCATAGCCGGTTATGCCGCCGAACTCGGTCTGCCGGTCCACGTGCATCTTCACGAGACTGCGCACGAGATCGTTGACACCGCCAACGCCTTCGGACGCATGGGGGAGCGGCCACTGGCGCGCTTGCATCGCCTCGGGCTGGTCAATCCTCAATTGATCGCGGTGCACGCCGTACACCTTGCAGACGAGGACATCAAGCTGCTTGCCAAATACGGCGCATCGGTGGCGCATTGCCCGACCTCCAACCTCAAGCTGGCCAGCGGCATCGCGCCGGTCGCAGCGCTGCTGGACGCTGGCGTCAATGTGGGAATCGGCACCGACGGCGCCGCCTCCAACAACCGACTCGACATGTTTGCCGAAATGCGCCTCGCCGCCCTGCTCGCCAAGGGTGCCTCGGGACGCGCCGACGCGGTGCCGGCCCATGCAGCCCTGCATGCCGCCACCTTGGCGGGGGCGCGCGCACTCGGGCTGGACGACCGAACTGGCTCCATCGTGACCGGAAAATATGCTGATTTGGCCGCTGTCCACCTGGGCGAGATCGAATCGCTGCCCTTGTTTGACCCGGTCTCGCACCTGATTTACGTCGCCGGGCGCCATGACGTAAGCGACGTGTGGATCGGCGGGAAACAAGTGGTAAAAAAGCAACAACTGACCTGGATCGAAAAACAGGAGTTGGTATCCCTCGCCCTGATGTGGCAAAATCGACTGCAATAGCCGGTCAGAAGCGGATTTGATTCACTCGCCTCTTTTAGCCAAATTTTGCGCCAAGGTGCTCGCTCTGTTAGCCACCGCACACAGTGATGGGCAACAAGTTGCTAAAATAGGCTGGTCAGTCAAGAGCGTGAACCGGAATCATCGATTTTTTTAAGACCTGAAGTCCATTTCGCAGAAAGAGGAGAAAAATGAAATTCTCGACCAAACTAGGTGTGCTGTTTGCCGCAATCGGCCTCAGCGCTTCCTTGAGCGTTTCCGCTCAGCAGAGCAAAGATGGCTACGTGCAGGACCAGCGTGGCGTGATCGTTCGCAATTCCAATTTCGGTGACCCCAGAATCGGCAACCTGTGCTGGCGTACCGGCTACTGGACGCCCGCCATCGCCAATTGCGAGTGCGATGCAGACATCGTTGGCGCGGCCTGCCGTCCGGCGCCCCCGCCCGCGCCTGCTGCTGCACCTGCACCGGCCCCGGCAGCCAAGCCTGCTCCGAAACCCGCGCCCAAGCCTGCGGTCGCTGCACAAAAAGTGACCTTCGCTGCTGACGCCTTCTTCGACTTCAACAAAGCCGTGCTGAAGCCGGAAGCCAAAGCGAAGCTTGACGACCTCACTGGCAAGCTCAAGGGCATCACCCTTGAAGTCATCATCGCCGTCGGCCATACCGACGCCGTGGGTAGCGATGCTTACAACCAGAAGCTGTCGGTGAAGCGTGCTGAATCTGTCAAGGCCTATCTGGTAACCAAGGGCATTGAGCCGAACCGCATTTACACCGAAGGCAAAGGCAAGAAGCAGCCGGTCGCGGACAACAAGACCGCCGAAGGCCGCGCCAAGAACCGTCGCGTGGAAATCGAAGTGGTCGGTACCCGCGCCCAGTAATTGATTGTCGATTCGCAAAAAGCCCCGCTCCGGCGGGGCTTTTTGTTTGTGGAGCGGGTTTCGATTTGAAAGGACACTATCTCATGCAACGCCCCAGCCAGCGCGCGTCGAACCAATTGCGCCCCGTCACCATCACACGTGGCTATACCAAGCACGCGGAAGGCTCGGTGCTGATTGCCTTCGGCGACACCAAGGTGCTGTGTACCGCCAGCGTCGAAGACAAGGTACCGGGTTTCCTGAAAGGCAAAGGTCAGGGTTGGCTCACCGCTGAGTACGGCATGCTGCCGCGCTCCACCCACACCCGCAGTGACCGCGAGGCCGCGCGCGGCAAACAATCTGGCCGTACGCAGGAGATTCAACGTTTGATCGGCCGCTCGCTGCGCGCCGTCACCGACATGCAAATGTTGGGCGAGCGCACCATCCAGATCGATTGCGACGTATTGCAGGCCGACGGCGGCACACGCACCGCTAGCATCACCGGTGCCTGGATGGCGGTGCACGACGCCGTCAGCGGCTTGATCGCACGCGGCGCGCTCACCGCCACCCCGCTGCGCGACCATGTCGCCGCGATATCAGTCGGTATTTTTGAAGGCGTGCCGGTGCTGGACCTCGACTACCCGGAAGATTCGAATTGCGACACCGACATGAATATCGTGATGACCGGTGCCGGTGCCTTTGTCGAAGTGCAGGGCACCGCCGAGGGCAAGGCCTTCACCCGTGTCGAGATGAACGCCCTGCTCGACCTGGCTAACGACGGTATCGCAGACTTGATTGCGAAGCAAAAGCAGGCAATCGCCGCATAGGCTGCAGCGCACCACGCTGCTCAGGATTCCGCTTTCCACGGACAACCCCATGAAAGAAATCGTCATCGCCTCCAACAACGCGGGCAAGCTGCGCGAAATTGAAGCGATCCTGCAACCGCTCGGCTTCAAGGTGGTGCCGCAGTCGGCGTTCAACGTGCCGGAAGCCGAAGAGCCGCATCCGACCTTTGTCGAGAACGCACTGGCCAAGGCGCGCAACGCGGCGCAATACACCGGCATGCCCGCGCTCGCCGACGACTCGGGCATTTGCGTTCATGCACTGCGCGGAGCACCCGGTGTGATATCTGCACGCTACGCCGGTGAGCCGAAGTCAGACGAGCGCAACAACCAGAAACTCGTCGCCGCGCTAAAAGGCAATGATGACAGGGCGGCCTACTACTTCGCGGCACTGGTGGTGGTGCGTCACGCTGCAGATCCGCAGCCGCTGATTGCCGAAGGACGCTGGGCCGGCGAAGTAGTTGAGGTGCCACGCGGTGACAATGGCTTCGGTTACGACCCCTACTTCCTGCTGCCGGATCTGGGCAAGACCGCCGCTGAACTCGACGCGCGCGAAAAAAACCTGGTCAGCCACCGCGGCAAGGCCTTGCGGCGGCTGGCGGCACTGATCCAGGAACAGTGGTAATCCCGATCAAACTGATCACGCCGGCGGGCGCAAAGCTGCCGGGCAGTCGGACCAGCCCGGCAGGACTGGGAGTGTCTTCTCCGGAGCCCAACTCACTCAATGCACGCGCAGGCCGCTTCAATGCCGTCACTGCCCACACGCAGCCGGGCCAAATCACCCTCGCCAGCCTGCCTCCCCTCTCGCTCTACGTGCATTTTCCCTGGTGCGTCAAAAAATGCCCCTACTGTGACTTCAATTCGCACGCCGTGGATGGCAACACGGCCATCCCCGAAGCGCGCTACATCGACGCACTGATCCGTGATCTGGAGTTGTCGCTGCCGCTGATTTGGGGCCGCCGCATTCACACGATTTTCTTCGGCGGGGGTACGCCAAGCCTGTTGTCTCCCAAGGGTTTCGCGAGACTCATGTCGGAGATCCGCTCCAGGAGCGGCTTGGAGGCCGATGCCGAAATCACTCTGGAAGCCAACCCCGGCACGTTTGAAGCGGAGAAGTTCGCCGCCTACCGCGACAACGGCGTCAACCGCCTCTCGATTGGCGTCCAAAGTTTCGACAAGGTGCAGTTGCAGTCACTCGGCCGCATCCACGACGGCAACGAAGCGCGCAAGGCCATCGAGATCGCTGCAAAACTGTTCGACAATTTCAATCTCGATCTGATGTACGCCTTGCCTGGGCAGAATCTCACGCAATTGCAGGCCGAAATCGACACTGCGCTCAGCTTCGATCCACCGCATCTGTCGTACTACCACCTCACACTCGAACCGAACACGGTGTTCGCAAAATATCCGCCCCTGTTGCCGGATGATGACGTGGCAGCGGAGATGCAAACGCTGATCGAGTCACGCCTGGCCAGCGCAGGCTACGAGCACTATGAGACCTCGGCCTACGCCAAGCCAGGGCATCAAAGCCGCCACAACATCAATTACTGGCGTTTCGGTGACTACCTCGGCATCGGCGCCGGCGCGCACGGCAAGCTCTCGTTCGCGCACCGCATCCTGCGGACGGCGAAGCTGCGCCAGCCGGAGAGCTACATGGCGGGCTGTGAAGCGGATGCGCCGCTAGCCGAAGAGCGGGAAGTCACCACCAACGAATTGCCGTTCGAGTACGTGATGAATGCGCTCCGTCTCACCAAGGGTTTCGCAGTACGCGAGTTTGGTGAACGTACCGGCCTGCCGGTCAGCAGCGTAGAGCAAGCGCTGAAGGAAGCCGAAGCCAAGGGTCTCATCACGCGCGATCACCTGCGCATCGCGCCCACCGAGCGTGGCCGCGTATTCCTGAACGATTTATTGCAGCTATTTCTGTAGGCAATGACTCGCCCTAGTCGTCTGCCTTGCACGCATTGCCGTTGTGCGTCCACGATACAACCTTGGTGCCATCCAATTCGAAGACGGTTTGGCAAGAGAAATGCGTGAGAGACGAACCAACGCCACCCAATACCCTTGACGAATACGCCCCATTGCCTAGCCTCGTCGTGTGAACGATGCCGGGTGAGGCTGGCCGGTAAACCATTTTCTCCGACGAGTACGACAGGAATTTGCGACCGGCGGTTTCGTAAGTTTGCAGCGGGGGCCCCCAGGTTCGCACCAAATCTATCTCTTCCCGCCCTACCCACGAATTGAGTATCTTTTCGTAGCCGGCGGTTGTGGCGCACGATGCAAGCAAGACTGCAAGCGCCATCCATGCGAGGCGAGCCATATCGATCCTCCAAAAAAAAAACGCGGACGGCAACGCCGCCAAGCGACAAGCTCACCCGCACCAAGGGCGCCAAAGGGCCACACTGTGACACCTCGAGCTGAAAATTACCAACAAGACTGCGAAGAAAGCCCAAAAAAATCTGGCTTGTATTGGCGGAGAGCCTTGGTAGACGATGCTCCGCGAGTTGGTAGGCCGTGTAGGACTTGAACCTACGACCAAAGGATTATGAGTCCTCTGCTCTAACCAGCTGAGCTAACGGCCCGGTGGTTCAATTGGTCTCTTCGAGATAGCTCTTGAGCTTTTCCGAGCGCGACGGATGGCGCAGCTTGCGCAGCGCCTTGGCTTCAATCTGGCGAATCCGCTCGCGCGTGACGTCAAACTGCTTGCCAACTTCTTCAAGCGTGTGGTCAGTGCTCATCTCGATGCCGAAGCGCATGCGCAGCACTTTGGCTTCGCGCGGGGTTAGCGTATCGAGCACGCCCTTGGTAACATCGCGCAGACTGTCGTACATCGCTGCTTCAGTCGGAGCCAGCGTGTTGCTGTCTTCGATGAAATCGCCAAGGTGCGAGTCATCATCATCGCCAATCGGCGTTTCCATCGAGATCGGCTCTTTGCTGATCTTGAGGATTTTGCGGATCTTGTCTTCCGGCATTTCCATCTTGACCGCAAGGGTGGCCGGATCAGGTTCGACACCGGTCTCCTGCAAAATCTGCCGCGAAATGCGGTTCATCTTGTTGATCGTCTCGATCATGTGCACCGGGATGCGGATGGTGCGCGCCTGATCGGCAATAGAACGTGTAATGGCCTGACGGATCCACCAGGTGGCGTAGGTCGAGAACTTGTAGCCGCGCCGGTATTCGAACTTGTCGACCGCCTTCATCAGGCCGATGTTGCCTTCTTGAATCAGGTCGAGGAACTGCAGGCCGCGGTTGGTGTATTTCTTGGCAATCGAAATCACCAAGCGCAGATTGGCCTCAGTCATTTCGCGCTTGGCGCGGCGTGCCTTGGCTTCGCCAGTCGACATCTGCTTGTTGATCTCTTTGAGATCCTTGAGCGGAATGCCGAGCGTGTTTTGCAGATCAAGCAGCCTTTGCTGATGCTCCTGAATCGCCGGCAGGAACCGCTCCATCACCAGGGTGTAGGGACGGCCCGACTCAACCTCACGCTGCGCCCAGCGCGGGTTGGTTTCGTGTCCTGGAAATTCCTTGATGAAGTGAGGGCGCGGCATGCCCGACTTGATGACGCACAGCTCCTGGATGCCGCGCTCGTGGCGGCGCACCTGATCGACCTGGCTGCGCAGCATGTCGCACAGTTTCTCCACCATGCGTGCGGTGAAGCGGATCTTCATCAGCTCGTCGGAAATCTTGCGCTGTGTATCGAGATGTGGCTTGGTCTTGTATCCCTTGGCAGCGAGAATTTTTTTCATCTTCTCGTGCAAGTGGTAAATGCGCGAGAAGGCTTCGAGCGCCTTTTGCTTCAGCTCGGCCATCGCCGCAGCGTTGGCAGCGCTGGCGGCCTCGCCGTCGTCATCCTCTTCTTCGACAGCTTCGACTTCGAGATCAACATCTGCTTCAGCCACTACTACTGCAGGTGCCGGCACGATCTCGGGGGCGTTCGGATCAATCAGGCCATCAACTAGCTCATCGATGCGCATTTCCTCACGCGAAATCTTGCCGGCCATCTCGACGATTTCGGCAATCGTGGTCGGGCAAGCGGCGATAGCGAGGATCATGTGCTTCAGGCCGTCTTCGATGCGCTTGGCAATCTCGATCTCGCCTTCACGCGTCAGCAGCTCGACCGAGCCCATCTCGCGCATATACATGCGCACCGGGTCAGTAGTGCGCCCAAATTCCGAGTCGAGTGACGACGCAGCCGCCTCGGCTTCTTCTTCAATGTCTTCTGCGACGGCAGCAGTCGCGTTCTCGTTGAGCAACAACGTTTCGGCATCGGGCGCCTGGTCGAACACCGAGATACCCATGTCGCTGAAGGTGCTGATGATCGCCTCAATCTGCTCAGCGTCCACCACATCGTCAGGCAGATGGTCGTTCACCTCGGCGTAGGTCAGGAAGCCGCGCTCCTTGCCCAACTTGATAAGGGTCTTCAACTTGTTGCGTCGCGCTTCGACGTCTTCAGGCGTCGGCGCTTGTTGCAACACCAGCAACTCCATGCGCTCGCGCGCCTTGCGGGCGGAACGTTCGCTCTTCTTTTTCGGGGCCTTGCCGTTAGCGTCCACAGCCGGCGCTGCGTCGGCGGCGCCGGGTGCCTTGGGGTCAACCTTGGAATCAGCCTTCGGATCGACCTTGCCTGCAGATTTGAGCAGCTTGGCGGTGACTTCTTTGGCCGTCAGCGCGGCGGTGTTTGCAGCGGCTGCGCCTTTGACTGCTTTTGCTGGCGTGGCGGCAGACTTGGCGGGAACGACTATGGAGACGGGCTTGGCCGCCGTTTTTTGTACCGCGGCCTTTGAGGCCGGCGCAGCTTTTTTGGTCACGGGCTTTTGAACTTTCTTGGCGGGCGTGGCAAGCTTTTTTGCAGCCACTTTTTTTGCAACGGGTTTCGGTGCCGACCGTGCGGATTTGGCGGCGCTTTTCGAACCGGTGCGCGAAGGAGTTGTGCGGGAAGCGATTTTCTTGGCCATGCGATTGCCTCGAAAAGAAGTCGCCCCCACCGGACGATTGATGCAAATTACGGCGGAAGCGATGAACGGCAAAACTGTCCGAAAAGTGGGTTGCGGGCAGATTCGCCAAACGAAGTAAAGCTTTGAATTATAGCATTATTCTGCGTAAATTTGAGGTCGCATCACTCCGTTGATGCTGACGCCATAGACTTAGAAGCACCTTCCTCGGCAATCAAGGCGGCAAGCTCGGCGCGTGCGGCCGGATTCCCCATTTCGGCAGCGATGATGTGCGCCGTGCGTGCGCGCCGCCACTGATCGCGCAGGGTCTTGAGAGCGTGGCGAAACTCGGCTTCGACGATGTCCGGCTCTTTGTCGATTTCCAGCTCTTCGACCAGCGCGCGGCGCAAAAAGGGCGCGACATCGGTCTCGGCAAACATCTCGGTGAGACCGGTGGAGGACACCGGATTGTCGGTCGAGCAGATGGCATCAATCATCGCCCGCACCGGCGAGCCTTCGGGCAGTACGTGGCGCTGCTCTTCGGTTTCGGCCAACGTCGCCAAATGCGGCGCGCGTACCAGCAAGCGCAGCATTTGCTCGTCGAGCGAAGTGACCGGCGCACGCGCCACGCGTAGTGGCGCGGCCCGTACGTAGGCGGCCTGACCCTTGAGATCGCACAGGGTCTCGACCTCCAGCGGTGTCATTCCGGCCAACTCGGCGATTTGCTTGACGATGGCGAGGCGCAGGCCGGGCGCAGTGATGCGCTGCAGATGCGGCTTGGCGGCGCTCACCAAGCCGGCACGTCCTTCGGCTGAGGTCAGATCATTTTCCGCAGCCAGCTCGCGCACCAAGAACCGCGACAGCGGCATCGCACCGTCCACCAAGTTCTCAAAGTCATCGCGCCCGAACTCGCGAATGAAGGTGTCGGGGTCGTGCTCTTCGGGCAAAAACAAAAACGAGAACACCTTATCGTCACTGGTGAGGGCGAGGCTATTTTCGAGAGCGCGCCAGGCGGCGCGGCGGCCGGCACCATCACCATCAAAACTGAAAATTACGCGATCGGCCTGCTTGACCAGCTTTTGCACGTGCGCCGGCGTGCAGGCCGTGCCGAGCGTCGCCACCGCGTAGCCGACACCCATTTGCGCCAAGGCCACCACGTCCATATAGCCTTCGACCACCAGCACTTTGGCGGCGGCGCGGATCGCCTGACGCGCTTCGAACAGGCCGTACAACTCGCGTCCTTTTTCAAACAGCGGCGTCTCCGGCGAGTTCAAGTATTTCGGCTCGCCCGCGCCGGTGACGCGCCCGCCAAAACCGATCACCGCGCCACGCGTGCTTCGAATCGGGAACATCACGCGGCCGCGAAAACGGTCATAGCGCGAACCTTTTTCACTGTCGATGACCAGCCCCGTATCGAGCATAGCCTTGCCCGCATACTCTTCGGCGAAAACGGTTTGCAAACTATTCCACTCATCAGGCACGTAACCCAGGCCAAACGTGCGCGCGATCTCGCCAGTGAGACCGCGCCCCTTGAGATAGGCAATCGCTTCGGGCGAGACCTTGAGTGTGTCAATATAAAAACGCGCGGCACGCTCCATCAGCGCCATCAGCGCGCTGCTGTCGGGGCCGTCGCGGCGCGGGGCGCTGCCGCGCTCTTCCGGCACGGTCAGGCCCACTGACTGCGCCAGATCCTTGATCGCCTCCACGTAGGTCAGGCCCGCGTGCTCCATCAAAAAGCCGATGGCCGAGCCGTGCACGCCGCAGCCAAAGCAGTGATAGAACTGCTTGGCCGGGCTGACCGTGAACGACGGTGATTTCTCGTTGTGAAACGGGCACAGCCCCATCAGGTTGGCGCCGCCTTTTTTGAGCTGCACGTGCTTGCCCACTACATCGACGATGTCAACGCGGTTGAGCAAATCCTGAATGAATGACTGGGGAATCATGGGGCAGCGCCGCCATCACACGGTGCGGCATTGACAAACTGGCATGAGGATTTCGCGCGGGAGAGTGTGCAGGACGCGATGCCTGCGGCTGCGCATTTTACGCTCGCACCCGGAATGAAAAAGGGGCCGCAAGGCCCCGTTTTTGAATCAATGTGCATTAGTCAATGCGCGCAGACTTCCGCGCGCCCGGCGCTCCAATCCATTCTACAAACCGCCGTTTTGCTGCGCCACCATGCAATAAAGCATGGGAATCGACAGCATGGTGTTGAATCGAGATGTCAACATCGCCAAGCGTGCAGCAGCGGCTTTGGGCGCTGCGTCCACGGCCACAATCCCCAGCGCTTTCTTCTGATTTGGCCAAATAATGAACCAGACGTTAAACGCCATCACCAGCGCGATCCACATGCCGATACCGATGGCCACATAAGGCTTTTGCAGGGTCAACCCCAATACAAGCGAGCCGCTCATGCCCGACAGCAGCAAGCCGGTGACAACTGTGGCCAGCGCCGCCCAGCGAAACCAGAACAGCGCAGTGGGCGCAATCACTTTCGAGACTGCCGCTTTTTGCTCATCCGTAATTTTCGGCATCGAAGGTATTTGCACGAAGTTGAAATACCAGAGCAGCCCGACCCACATCACCCCGCACATCACGTGCAGCCAGCGCATGAAAAACGACCCCCAGGCGTGGCCCATCTTGATGTTGCCAAACACGGCAATGAGGGCTGCCAGCAGCACCACACCTGCGATGACCGAACGTCCCAACGATTGAAAAATGCTACCCATGCTGCTCTCCTTTCGCTTCTTCGCTTCTTCAAGTCATGCGCCGGATGGCGCTACTCGGCGACGGCCAGACCTGCCAGCCACTGCGGCTGCCTTGCTGGCCGCTGCCGCTACTTTGCGAACCGCTGCGGCTTTCGCGCTGGCCAGTCTTGCTCAGGCCAGATTCTTGGCCGCAAATTCCCAGTTCACCAGATTCCAAAAACCTTCCAGATACTTCGGACGCACGTTGCGGTAATCGATGTAGTAGGCATGCTCCCACACGTCGCAGGTCAGCAGCGGCTTGTCGGCACCGGTGAGCGGAGTTGCCGCGTTCGATGTCGATACCATATCGAGCGAGCCGTCAGCCTTTTTGACCAGCCAGGCCCAGCCCGAACCAAAGGTGCCGACAGCGCATTTATTGAACTCTTCCTTGAACTTGGCGAACGATCCCCATTTTTTGTTGATGGCGTCTGCCAGCGCGCCAGTGGGTTCACCGCCGCCTCCCGGCTTCAACCCCATCCAGTAAAACGTGTGATTCCAAATCTGCGCGGCGTTGTTGAACATGCCACCGGACGATTTTTTGACAATCGCCTCGAGGTCCATGTTTTCAAACTCGGTACCTTTGATCAGATTGTTCAAGTTGGTCACATAGGTCTGATGATGCTTGCCGTAGTGAAATTCGAGAGTTTCCTTCGACAAATGCGGCGCGAGAGCGTCCAGCGCGTAAGGAAGGGTGGGCAGTTTGTGTTCCATTCGTGGTTCTCCAGTCGTGATCGCAAGTCGCGGTCAACCTCGCGGTTAAGCGGGCAGACGCACGGGTGATGAGCTATATGTTGCAGGGACAATCCGGTCAAGTGAACCGGAACGGGAACAAGCGTACATCAAAGTAATGGCAGGGTAATAGTAATGCGGGCACCGCAGATATTGCCTGCGCATTTTAGGGCAGCCGCGCCTTGGTCACAATTTAAGGTCGTCGCATTTAACGCCAGCGCTCCTTGGCCTCAGGTTATAAGGCGGTTGTATTTAAGGCAGGCGTACCTTGGTCACATTGGTCACACTCGCCGCCACCCCACCGCTGGCAAGCACGATGTCCAGCACGTCGTGTGCCGCCAGCGAATTGGCATCGCGCACCACGCGCCCCTGCGCATTGCTCACAATGGCAAAGCCACGCTCCAACACGCGTTGGGGATTCAACAGCTGCAACGCCCCCAAGAGCCTCTCCAGATGCGCCTCTTGGGCCGTCATGCCACCAAGAGCCGCGCCAGTCAAGCGTTTGCGTGCATGGGCTAGTTGCAATAGTTGCCGCGCCAGCCGCGGCGCACGCAGCCGCCCCTGTGCTTGCGCGCAGCGCGCAGCGTGTGCGGCCAGAGCGGATGCCGTCACGGCGCGCAGCCGCGCGCACAGATGCGTGAGGCGCTGCCGCTGCATCGCCAGGCGTGCGGAGGGCGGCACCAACGCGCGCGCCAGCCAGTCGAGCCGCTGTTGTGCGTCCACCAGGCAGCGCGCCGTGGCCTGCGAGAGCGCGGCCGCTGCGCTTGCCAGTTGCGCTTGCATGTCTTCGATATCGGGGCTCACCAGTTCCGCTGCCGCGGTCGGCGTTGGCGCGCGCAGGTCAGCGACCCAGTCGGTAATCGTGAAATCGGTTTCGTGTCCAACGCCCGAAACCACCGGCACCGGGCAGGCAGCGATCGCGCGCGCGACCACTTCTTCGTTGAACGCCCACAAATCTTCCATCGAGCCACCGCCACGGCAGACGATGAGCACGTCAATCACCGCAGCCCTGCGTCCATAGTGGCCCGCTGGCTGAGCGGTGTCTGCATATCGTCCTGCCTCTCCAATCGCAGTGGCGATCAGCGCCGCCACACCTTCGCCCTGCACCGGCGCGGGAAACACGATCACTGGAGTCATCGGCGCGCGGCGCGCCAGCGTGGCGAGCACGTCGCGCAGCGCCGCCGCCTGCAACGAGGTGACGACGCCGATGCCGCGCGGCATCGCAGGCAACGCACGCTTGCGCTCTGCGTCGAACAGCCCCTCGCCGGCGAGCTTGTCTTTCAGACGCAAAAATTGTTCGTACAGCGCACCCGCGCCGGCACGGCGCATCGACTCGATACTCAACTGGTATTCCCCGCGCGCTTCGAACAGCGTGACGGAAGCGCGCACTTCAACCGCGTCGCCGTTTTTCGGCTCGAACGAGAGCGCGCCCGCCTTGCTGCGCCAAAGCGCGCAGCGCACCTGCGCCCCTTCGTCCTTGAGTGAAAAATAAATGTGCCCCGAGGCGGCGCGGCTGAAACCGGAGATTTCGCCACGCACGCGCACACGGCCAATCGCGCCTTCAAGCAGGCTGCGCGCGCGGCGGTTGAGTTCCGAGACAGAGCAGGCGGCGTCAGCTGCGCTTGGCGCAGTGCCGACGCCTGCGCTCAATTCAAAATCCGGTCGGCTCAGCATGCAGGCCTCGCCCGGTGGTTTCCCGGCGGCGCTGCGTATTTCGCAGGCACCCTAATACAAGTCCTTGCGCCACAAGCCCTTGCGCGCTCCCGCCCACAGGATTTCCACAGACTTATCCACCGCATGTGTGGATAAGAGCGCGATGTTTCGGCTACACTTGCTGCCGTTCTCAGGGAGTATCGCCGCAGCCGATGCGGTGCGCGCCTAACTGACATCATTTTGTAAAGGGATTTGCGCTGTGTGGAAAATCATCAATGAAGCGGGCTGGCCAATTTACCCGCTGCTGCTCGCTTCGATCATCTCGGTGGCGCTGATTATCGAACGCCTGCTGGCTTTGCGCAAATCCAAAGTGCTGCCCGCGCAACTGCTGCCCGAGGTGCTCGGCCTGTACAAAAACAAGCAGATCACCTCCGAAGTGATCGATAAGGTCGAAAACAATTCTCCCCTTGGTCGTGTGCTCGCCGCCGGTCTGCGCAATGACAAAAGCTCGCGCTATGTAATGAAGGAAGCGATAGAAGAGTCCGGTCGCATCGTCACGCATGAACTCGAACGCTTTCTCAACGGTCTCGGCACCATCGCCACCGCATCGCCGCTGATGGGATTGTTCGGCACGGTGGTCGGCATGATCGAAATTTTCGGCAGCCAGTCGCCCTCCGGCACCAACCCGCAAGCGCTCGCCCACGGCATTTCGGTCGCGCTCTACAACACCGGCTTCGGCATCATGATTGCCGTGCCTGCGCTGATTTTTTACCGCTACTTCCGCGGTTGCGTCGAAGACTACGTGGTCGAGATGGAACAAAGTGCGATCAAGCTGCTCGACCTCGCGCACGGCGACCGCAAGGCCTGACCGCGCACTGCAGCGGCCATTGCCTCGTTGCACCAGCACCGGTCTGCCCCTGCTCTGCCACGAACCACAAGACAGCCATAAGACAAACGCACCATGAATTTCCGCCGCAAAGCACCTGAAGAGCCGGAGATCAATTTCATCCCCTTGATCGACGTGCTGCTGGTGATCCTGATTTTTTTGATGGTCACCACGACCTATTCCAAGTACGCTGAGCTGCAGATCAACCTGCCAACAGCAGATGCCGAGAAGCAATTGGAACGACCAAATGAAGTCAACGTCGGCATCACGGCGGGCAGCAAGTATGCGATCAACGGCAAGACCATCGCATTCACGAATGTCGATGGCCTCTCCGCTGATCTCAAGGCGGCCGCTGCCGGCAAGAAAGACCCGGTGGTGGTGATCAACGCCGACGCGCAAGCGACCCACCAGGCGGTGGTGGTGGTGATGCAGGCCTCGCAAATGGCTGGTCTCGGCCAGGTGACATTCACCACGCAGAGCACTACAACGAAGTAGGCTGGGACACTTCTGTCCCTGCCCTGACCCTCTCTCTACCCCTGTCCCTGCTCTCCTCACTCGTGCGCGACTGGTGGCTACCCAGGCTTACCGTTCGCTGCGTGTTGTTGGTGCCGCTGGCCGTGCTTTTCGGATGTGCGGCAATCGTGCGCCGCGCCTTGTACCGCAGCGGCGTGCTGGCCGCGCAACGCCTGCCGGTACCGGTCATAGTGGTCGGCAACCTCACAATTGGCGGCAGCGGCAAAACCCCGTTGGTGATTGCCCTGGTCAAAGCGCTGCGCGAGCAGGGCTGGCGGCCTGGCGCCATCAGCCGCGGCTATGGGCGCAACAACACCGAGCCAACGGGGAGCGTGGAGGTCACGCTGGAAAGCGCTCCCACCAACAGCGGCGACGAACCTCTGTTGATCGCGCGGGCCGCGCGCGTGCCGGTATTTGTTGATGTCGATCGTGCGCGCGCTGGCCGCACGCTGCTCGCGGCATACCCTGAAGTCAACGTCATCATCAGCGATGATGGCTTGCAGCACTACGCGCTCGCGCGCGACATCGAGATCGCCGTATTCGACGAACGCGGCGCAGGCAACGGTTGCCTGTTGCCCGCCGGGCCATTGCGCGAGCCTTTGTCACGCGCCGCCACCCTGACAGCCTTGGTAGTCAACGATTCTGGCGGAATTGCGGCTAAAAACAGCTTGCACCAACGCTTTCCAGCCATGCAACAGATGAAATTGGTGCCGCAGCTTTGCTACCGGTTGAGCAACCAAGCGGACACCAGCACACTCGCCGCGCTGGCTGCGCGCGCGCCACATGGCCGCATTGCTGCCATGGCGGGCATCGGCAATCCGGCGCGCTTTTTCGCCGCCCTGCGCGCCGGGGGCCTTGGCGTCAAGGGTCTTGGCGACGGTACCGCCAATGTGAGTGAAGTTGCCGTTAATCATGGCCCCAGCTTTACCGAACACGTATTCCCCGACCACCACGCGTACACGCGCGCTGATCTCACTGCGATCAATGCAGACATCCTGATCATCACCGAAAAGGACGCGCTAAAATGTGCTTCACTCAATGATGATCGCATCTGGGTTTTACCAGTGATGGCACAAGTCGACGGCGTGTTGATCGAGTTGATTCTGGAGAGTCTGCGTGGACACCAAGCTGCTTGAAATTCTGGTCTGCCCGATCACCAAGGGGCCGCTGGTCTACGACCGAGACAGGCAGGAATTGATTTCGCGTTCAGCGCGCCTCGCCTATCCAGTGCGCGACGGCATCCCCGTCATGCTCGAAGAAGAAGCACGCGCGCTGACCGACGCCGAACTCGCTTGACCCCAACCAGCTTGGCCCCAGCTCGCTTGACGTCGTTTGTCGCGCTGATTCCGGCACGTCGCGCGTCGTCGCGCCTGGCGGACAAGGTGCTCGCCGATATCGGTGGCAAACCGATGGTGGTGCGCGTCGCGGAAAAAGCGGCGCAGAGCGGTGCAGCGCAAGTGTGTGTGGCTACCGATGATGCCGAGATCAAAGCGGCGGTCGAGGCGCACGGCTTTCGCGCCTTGATGACGAGTGCAAATCACGCCTCCGGCACTGACCGCCTCGCTGAAGCCGCTGCCCTGCTCGGTCTCTCCGATGACACTTTCGTGGTCAATGTGCAGGGCGATGAGCCGCTGATTGCAGCTGCGCTGATTGGCGCGGTTGCGGACGAATTGGCGGCCCGTCCCGATTGCGCACTCGCCACCGCTTGCCACCCCTTGAGCGATGCGGCCGAGGTGTTCAACCCCAACATCGTGAAGGTGGTGCTCGACGCGCGCAACACGGCGCTGTATTTTTCGCGCGCCGCGATTCCGTGGGCGCGCGATGCCTTTGCGGCGGCGCGTGAGCATGTACCGTCCGCCGTTCCTGCTGGCTTGCCGATCTACCGCCATATGGGCATTTATGCCTATCGCGTGGCGTTTCTCAAATTGTTTCCCGCGCTGGCGCCTGCCCCGATTGAACAGTTCGAGGCGCTTGAACAACTGCGCGCACTCTGGCACGGCCACCGCGTCGCCGTCCACGTCACTGCAGCCACCGCAGCTCCCGGGGTGGATACCGCCAGCGATCTCGCGCTGGTGCGCCGCTTGTATAGTCAACATTGAACAGTGAGCAGTGAGCAGTCAGCCACAAAGAGGGGCCAAGAGGACCGCCCTTTCACGCTAGAATCGACCGTAAACAAAACCCATTTTCCGGAGACAACATTCATGCGCCTCATCCTCTTGGGCCCGCCAGGCGCGGGTAAAGGCACGCAAGCCAACGCGATCAAGGAACGATTCGGCATTCCACAAATCTCCACCGGCGACATGCTGCGTGCCGCTGTGAAAGCGGGCACCGATCTTGGCCTTGCCGCCAAACAGGTGATGGACGCCGGCGGTCTCGTGTCGGATGACATCATCATCGGCCTGGTCAAGGAGCGCTTGAAGCAGGACGATTGCCAAAAGGGCTATTTGTTCGACGGCTTTCCGCGCACGATTCCGCAAGCAGATGCGATGAAGGACGCGGGTGTCGGTATTGACTTCGTGCTCGAAATCGACGTGCCCGATCGCGAAATCGTCACGCGCATGAGCGGTCGCCGCGTACATCTGTCGAGCGGACGCACCTATCACATCAAGTTCAACCCTCCCAAGATTGCGGGCCTCGATGATGTGACGAGCGAACCCTTGATCCAGCGCGACGACGACAGGGAAGAGACTGTCGCCAAGCGCCTCAACGTGTATCACGAACAGACCGAAGCCCTTGTGGGCTACTACACCGGCTGGTCCAAAAGTGGCAAGCCGGGCGCGCCGCAGTACCGCAAGATCGATGGTCTGGGCGCGGTCGATGCCGTGCGCGCGCGCGCGTTCAGCGCACTCAAGTAGGCTGCGGCGCGGGCGCCTGTTTGCAGGCGCACATCACATGCGCCGTAGCATCTTCGCAGGCTGAATCCTTTACAATTACAAAGTTTTTCTGGCGGCGGCCAGACCCACGGACCCAAAGTGATCCAGGCAGTCTCAAGAGTCACTGGGGGGCTTGCGCAGTGGTTCGCGCAACCCTAAGCGCCGCGCCCAGAGTCCCTAAGTATTTTCACAACATCGGAGGAGACAATGTCTCAAGCAGCATTGTGGATTGCCATCGTCTGCGGTTTGATCGCGGTCGCGTATGGCTTTTTTACATTCAAATGGATTCTCGCCCTGCCCACCGGCAACGCGCGCATGCAGGAAATCGCTGCCGCAATTCAGGCGGGTGCGCAGGCCTACCTGAAGCGCCAGTACGCCACCATCACCGTGGTCGGCGTCATCATCATGGTGATCCTCGGGATTGTGCTGGGGCCGATGACGGCGGCGGGCTTCTTTGTCGGTGCACTTCTCTCGGGCGTGGCGGGCTTCATCGGCATGAACGTTTCGGTGCGCGCCAATGTGCGCACTGCGCAGGCCGCAACCGGCGGCATCTCTCCCGCGCTGGACGTCGCCTTCCGCGGTGGCGCGATCACCGGCATGCTAGTTGTAGGTCTCGGCCTGATCGGAGTGGTTGGTTTTTACATGGTGCTCAAAGGTGCCGCGCCGCACGGCCTTGGCGTGACCATGTCCAATGCCGACTTGTTGAAACCGATGATCGGCTTGGGCTTCGGTGCCTCGTTGATCTCGATCTTCGCCCGTCTGGGCGGCGGCATTTTCACCAAGGGTGCCGACGTCGGCGCCGACCTGGTTGGCAAAGTGGAAGCCGGCATTCCCGAAGATGACCCGCGCAACCCCGCCGTGATCGCCGACAACGTCGGTGACAACGTCGGCGACTGCGCCGGTATGGCCGCTGACCTGTTTGAGACCTATGCGGTGACCCTGATCGCCACCATGGTGCTTGGCGCGCTCCTGATCAAGGGAAGCGATGCGGGCATTGTTTACCCGCTGGTGCTGGGCGCGGTGTCGATCATAGCCTCTATCGTCGGCTGTTTCTTTGTCAAGGCACGTGACGGCGGCAAAATCATGAACGCGCTGTATCGCGGCCTCGCCGTGGCCGGCGTGCTCTCGCTAATCGCGTTTTATCCGGTCACGCAAATGTTCATCCCCGACGCGGCACTCGCGGGCGACGGCTTTGCCACCGGCGCGGTGTGGCGTTTGTGGATGTGCTGTGTGGTCGGCCTCGGCCTCACCGGCCTGCTGGTTTACATCACGGAGTACTACACCGGTACCGATTTTTATCCGGTCAAGTATGTCGCCGAAGCATCGACCAAGGGTCATGCTACCAACATCATCGCCGGCATAGCCGTATCGATGAAGTCGACCGGCTGGCCGGTGATCGTGGTGTGTCTGGCGATCTACCTGTCGTTTGCGTTTGCCGGCCTGTACGGCTTCGCCACTGCGGCAACTTCGATGCTTTCAATGTCCGGCTTCGTGGTTGCACTCGACGCCTACGGACCGATCACCGACAACGCGGGTGGCATCGCCGAGATGAGC
This sequence comes from Burkholderiales bacterium, assembly GCA_031430015.1. Classification (GTDB taxonomy): domain Bacteria; phylum Pseudomonadota; class Gammaproteobacteria; order Burkholderiales; family JAEUOS01; genus CANJDH01. The sequence goes on along the minus strand of JANPAR010000004.1, from coordinate 26,349 downwards.
GAGTTGCCCGAGTCCGTGCGCGCTGTGACTGATCCGCTCGACGCGGTCGGTAACACGACCAAGGCCGTGACCAAAGGCTATGCGATTGGTTCGGCCGGCCTCGCCGCCCTAGTGCTCTTCGCCGACTACACGCACGCGCTCGAAGCTGCGAAAAAAATGCATTTCGCATTTGACCTCGCCGACCACAAGGTGGTGATTGGCCTCTTTATCGGTGGTCTGATCCCCTTCCTCTTCGGCGCGATGGCAATGGAAGCCGTCGGTCGCGCGGCCGGTGCGGTGGTGGAAGAAGTACGCCGCCAGTTCCGCGAGATCAAGGGCATTATGGAAGGCACGGCCAAGCCGGAGTACGAGCGTGCAGTGGATCTGCTGACCACGGCGGCGATCAAGGAAATGATGATTCCGTCGCTGCTGCCGGTGCTGGTGCCGGTGCTGGTGGGCCTGCTGCTCGGCCCGCAGGCTTTGGGCGGCGTCCTGATGGGCACCATCGTTACCGGCTTGTTTGTGGCGATTTCGATGTGTACCGGTGGCGGCGCATGGGACAACGCCAAGAAATACATCGAAGAAGGCCACTACGGCGGCAAAGGCTCGGACGCGCACAAAGCGGCCGTTACCGGTGACACCGTGGGCGACCCGTACAAAGACACGGCTGGCCCTGCGGTTAACCCGCTGATAAAGATCATCAACATCGTCGCACTGCTGATCGTGCCGCTGCTGTGATGGTTTGAAGCTCCGTTAGAATTTGCGGGTGGCCTGCGGGCCGCCTTTTTTTTCGTCCCGTTTTGCTTCCTTCCTCGCCCGTTGCCATGACACACACGATCGGAATATGGATTTCCACCATCGTCTTGATCGGTAGTGCAGCAGCTGCGGTTGCCCAAAGTGACGACGAACGCCTGCGCAGCGGCTGGGCGGCGTTCGAGATTGGCGACGCTGCCCTCGCCTTACGCCTGCTTGATCCGCTCGCCGCGCGCGGCAACAAATACGCGCAATACGCCGTCGCCGAAGTATTGCTGCCCGGCAAGCAAGTGCCGCGTGATTTGCCGCGCGCGATTGACCTGTTTCTCAAAGCCGCAAACCAGGACATTCCGGCCGCGCAAGCGCGCATTGGCGCAGCCTTTTTTCATGGTGACGTGATCAAACAGGATTACGCGCAGGCGCTGGCTTGGTTCGAGCGCGGCGCGCGCAACGGCCACGCTGCCGCACAAACCAATCTCGCGGTGATGTATGCCGACGGCATCGGCGTGCAGCGTGACCCGGCCAGCGCGATGTACTGGCTCGAGCAGGCACTGCCGCGCGGCGAACCCAACACCCTCAACACGCTCGCCAATGCCTACGCGCGCGGCGAAGGCGCGGCGCGTGATCCCGCGCGCGCCATCGCGCTGTACCAACGGGCCGCAGACGCCGGCCTCGCGATTGCGATGGATAACCTCGGAAATTATTACCGCGATGGCGTGGGCGTGCCAAAAGACCTCGCCGCGGCGCGCGGCTGGTATGAGCGCGCGGCTGCGCTCGGCGAACCGCGCGGGTTCAACAACCTTGGCGTGCTGTACTGGAAAGGCCTCGGCGTCGAGACCGATTTCAAGCGTGCCGGCGACTACTTCCGCATGGCCGCGCAAAAAAGCCATGGCGATGCCGAGGCCAATCTGGGCCTGATGTTTTTGTTCGGCCAGGGCGCCGCACTTGACCGCGACATCGGCACCCGCTGGATGGCCCTCGCCGCCGCGCACGGCAACGAATTGGCCAAGGCCTACATGATCGTGCTGGCCGATACCAAATGGGCCATCGCCGAAGACCGCAAACAGTTGCAGTCCTATTCCAACGTGCTCGGTGCCACTGGCAGTGCCGCCACGCAAAAATTGATTGGCGATCTGCTCAGCAATGGCATTCTGATCCCGGTCAATCTGCCCGAAGCACGGCGTTGGTATTTGCTGGCTGCGCGCCAGGGCGATCTCGCGTCGGCGGCGCGTGCGCAGGCGCTGCAATAACCTGGGAACGAGCGGCACCGGCGGTACAAGATGGTAAAAGCGGGCACTGGCGTGCGGCAGTGCGCCTCAGGCAGGTGGCGGTTTGCCGCTCGCGCTCTTGCACCCTTGCTTGCGCCGCTAAAATTCCGCATTCGCATCCACACACAAGGGAACTCACATGGACATCAAGGGCAATGCATTTCTGGTCACTGGCGGCGCATCAGGCTTGGGCGCCGCCACAGTCAAGCTGATCGCCGCGAACGGCGGCAAGGTCGCCATCGCTGACCTCAACGCGGATCTCGGCAACGCGCTCGCCAAAGAGACCGGGGGCATCTTCATCAAGTGTGATGTCACCAGTGAAGCTGACGGCCAAGCTGCGGTGGACGCCACGGTGAAAGCCTTTGGCGGCGTCAACGGCCTCGTCAATTGCGCCGGCATCGGCACGGCGGAAAAGACCACCGGCAAGAACGGGCCGCACAAACTGGCCGGCTTCACGCGCGTGATCCAGATCAACCTGATCGGCACCTTCAACATGATTCGCCTCGCCGCCACTGCGATGCTGAACAACCAGCCCAATGCTGCGGGCGAGCGCGGCGTGCTCATCAACACGGCATCGGTCGCTGCCTATGACGGCCAAATTGGGCAAGCCGCGTACGCAGCATCAAAAGGGGGCATCGTCGGCATGACCCTGCCCGTTGCACGCGATTTGTCACGCGACGGCATACGCTGCGTGACGATTGCGCCTGGCCTGTTCCTCACGCCCCTACTGAACGGCCTGCCGCCTGAAGTGCAAGAGTCGCTCGGCAAACAAGTGCCCTTCCCCTCGCGCCTCGGCCGCCCCGATGAATACGCCAGCCTGGCCAAGCACATCATCGAGAACGAAATGCTCAATGGCGAGACGATTCGATTGGACGGCGCGATCCGCATGGCACCGCGTTGAGGTTTCTGGAGCCGCTGCGCAGGTCATGCCCCAGCCTGCGCGCCGCCTGGGGTGCGGTTCTGCGGTCCTATGCCGCTGAAACCATTGGTAGAAGCGGTTTTTCGCAGTTTGCGCTAATTCAGCCGCGCCGCCGCTATCGTCACTGCCGCCAGTTGCGCGGCAATCGCCTCCGCATCGTCGGCCTTGGGGCGTTCACTCGCGTAATGGCTCAAATCATCCTGCGCGGCGCGCGGACACTCCAGCTGCGCGTAGACCACACCGCGGTCGCGCCGCTCCTCAGGCACCTCGGGCAGCAGAATGACGAGCCGGTTCATCACCCCTAACGCCTTGTCAAACTCCTTGGCTTCTAGGTAGATGCCTTTGAGATTGCGCAGCAGGCGCGCGAGAATCTGGCGCGGCGTGGCGGTCTCGAGAAAGTCTTCCAGCGGCAAATCCTTGGCCGCGTTGGGACCGGTGAATTGCGCCAGCCGTTCACGCAAATCTTCCTCCGACAATGAGCGCCCGCCAGCGAACGGGTCAAGCACCAGCTCACCACCGCTGACGCGCACCTTGACCAAAAAATGGCCGGGGAACGAGACCCCTTTCAACTTCAATCCAAGCCGCTGCCCAATCTCCAAATACAAAATCGACAGCGTGATCGGGATGCCGGTCTTGCGCTCGATCACATCGTTCAAAAAACTGTTGCGTGGATCGTAATACGAGTCCGCATTCCCCGAGAAGCCGAGTTCGCTGAACAGATAATTGTTGAGTGCTACCAGACGGTGAGTCACCGAAAAATCGGCAGGCAAGCGGTTGCGCAATTTGGCCGCGAGCGCTTCGAGCGTATCGAGCTGACTGCGGATATCGAGATCAGGATAGGTGTCCTGCGCGCACAACAGCGCGGCCTCGGCCAAATCAATTTTTACGCGCTCCGGCGCGACAGCATCGCGAAAGCGCTGCAAAGGTTCGTTCGTCAAGCCCAACGTTCCTGTCTAGACGTTTCTCTTGAAATCGCGGATCCGAAATCCAGCCAAACCCAAGACGCAAAAATACACCATCGCGCCCGCGCTGACAATCCCCGCCAGCGCCGCCACCCGCTGCCACGGGCTTGCTTGCAGCGCCAGCCAGCGCGCGGCACCGGGATCCAGCGCCCATAGCAGCGCCCCCATCGTGGCCAGCGCGAGCGCCACCTTGAGGCCAAACACCGCCCAGCCCGGTTGCGCCACGTAGCTGCCAGCGCGTTGCAAGCCACGCCAGAGCAAAAACGCGTTGAAGCAGGCGCCCAGGCCAATCGCCAGCGCGAGACCGGCGTGCTGGAGCATGCCCACAAACGCCAGATTCATCGCCTGCGTGAGAACGAGCGTGAACACCGCGATCTTTACCGGCGTGCGAATGTCACCGCGCGCATAAAAACCGGGTGCCAGAACCTTCACCAGAATCAAGCCGATCAAACCTGCGGCGTAAGCCACCAGCGCGACGCGTGTTTGCTCGACGTCGTGCGCGGCAAAAGCACCATAGTGATATAGCGTGCTCACCAGCGGGGTTGCCAGCATCGCCAGCCCGAGCGCAGCGGGCAAGGCCAGCAAAAATGTGAGGCGCAGCCCCCAGTCAAGCAATTGGGAGAACTCATTGTTACCCGCTTCGCGCGCTGCCGTGTTTGCCGCCTTGTGCACCGCTTCGAGCACCGCCTTCTCGCCCGCAGCATTCTGCCCGGTTTGGCCTGCCGGTATCGCGCCTGCCCCGGCAGCCGCTGCCTTCGACAGACTCGGCAGCAATATCGTGCCGAGCGCAACTCCCAGCATGCCAGCCGGAAACTCCATCAAGCGATCCGCGTAGTAGAGCCACGACACGCTGCCGCTGACCAAAAAAGAAGCGATGATCGTGTTGATCAACAAGCTTATTTGCGCCACTGACACACCGAACAATGCGGGCCCCATTTGGCGCAGGATGCGGCGCACGCCCGCATGCTTCCAGTCAAAGCGAAAACGCGGCGTCATGCCGATGCGCCGCAGCGCCGGCCACTGAAACGCGAGTTGCACCACGCCACCAATCAGCACCGCCCACGCCAGCGCCATCACCGGCGGCTCGACATGGGGCGCGAGCCACAAGGCGCAGGCAATAAACGAGAGATTGAGCAGCACCGGCGTAAACGCCGGCACCGAAAACCGTCCCCAGGTGTTGAGCACCGCACCGGCAAATGCGGTGAGCGAAATGAAGAGAATGTAGGGAAAGGTGAGCTTCAGCATCGCCACCGTCACCGCAAACTTGGGCGCATCGGCGGCAAAGCCCGGTGCGCTGACGTAGATGATGAGAGGTGCAGCGATCACGCCCAGCAGCGTGGTGATGGCCAGCAGCAGCGCCAGCATGCCGAAAGTGTGATCGATCAGCGAGCGGACGCTGGCGTCGTCGCCTGCATCGTCGACCACGCTATTGCCCGCGTTGTCAGCCGCGCCGCCCCCTGTCTTGTCAGCCGCGTTTTTGGTCTGCGCCAGGATCGGCACAAACGCTTGCGAGAATGCACCCTCGGCAAACAACCGGCGCAGCAAATTGGGAATGCGGAACGCGACGAAAAACGCGTCGGTATAGAGACTCGCACCAAACGCACGGGCGATCAAAAACTCGCGGGCGAGGCCGGTAATGCGCGACAGCAGCGTAAAGCCACTGACTTTTGCGAGAGCGCCCAGAAGGTTCACAAGGGAAGTATACCGGTCGTGCAGTGCGTAACTCCTGCTCGAAAAGAGGCAGCGCGGTGATTTTTGTCTCTCGCCGCCACACCATTTTGTCAAATTGGCCCCGGAAGACCGAACGGGGCAATCGAGGCCGGCAAAGACGGGGGGGCAGTTTGCCGGCGCGCAGGCGAACCGCGCTTGCATGCCCCTCGCAAGAGCAAAAATACGCGATAAATTTGCCAATAAGCCCTTGAATTTGCTATAATCATTGATTACCCGATTTCCACCCATCCCAACATTTTTTTCGAGTATTCATGGCTACCGGACAAAAAGCAAAGCAAAAGATCGTGCGCCTGGCCTCAGGCCGCAAGCGCGCACGTCAAGGACTCAAAGAGAACGCACGCAATTCCAGCCTGCGCTCCAAACTGCGCACCGCGATCAAGACGGTGCGCAAAGCCGTCGTTGCTGGCGACAAGAAGGTTGCAGCTGATTCGTTCAAGACCGCCCAAAGCGTGATTGACAGCATTGCCGATAAGCGCATCGTGCACAAGAACAAGGCATCGCGCGACAAGAGCCGTCTCGCTGCTGCTGTCAAGGCTATGGCTTGATTGACTGTTGACTGAATAAAAAAGCCGCCTGCGGGCGGCTTTTTTATTGCCTCGATTTTCGGTTACCTCTTTGTTATTGCCTCTCTTTTTGCTGCCTCGATTGATTCGCGCAAATAGCGGCCAATCGAGACCAACTGAGGCCATGCCCTGATCTGAAGCACAGCCCGGTCAGACTTTGCGCTAGTCGCGCTCCTTGATTCGCCCGGGCCTTGTATTGAGATCATTGTCCTTGGCGAAATTGAGCAGGAAGGCATGCGCCATTGGCTCCAACTCCTTGAGGCGCACGTCAACAACCACGCAGCGCACATTGGCCGACGTGATCGGGAAGCAATACGGCGAGTAACCCAAACGGCCGTCGCCACCGAATGACGACATGCACCCCGCGAGACGCTCGGCCCAGTCGCTGGGACGAAACGTTTTGCCATCCTGGGTGGTACCCATGATCACAAATTCGAGGGATTCGGCAGCCATGTAGGTGGTGTGAGACTTAAGCTTGAAGCAGCATTGAGCCCTAAGCTGAAGCAAGAGGCAGGCCGGGTGTTGCAGAAGGGCGGGATTGTATGCCATGCGCCGCCGTCTGCTATGGGGCACGACACGTTCCACACAACAAATACAGCTCAGCGCCACTCCTCCGCAGACCGGTAAAATCCTCCTCTACATTTCCCCTGCATCTGCCGCCACTGTTCATGAAATCCGTCGCCGTTTTTTGCGGTTCAAACCCCGGTAACAATCCGGTCTATCGCGAAGCCACACAACATGCGGGGCGCGTGATCGCACAGCGCGGCTTGACGCTGGTCTACGGCGGCGGTCATCGCGGGCTGATGGGTGTTGTGGCCGATGCTGCACTCGATGCCGGTGGGGTCGTGCATGGCGTCATCACCCACTACCTCAAAGACCTCGAATTGATGCACCCGCGCATCCAGACCTGCGAGGTAGTGACCACCATGGCCGAGCGCAAGCATCGCTTTGCCGAGTTGTGTGATGCCTTCCTGGTGCTGCCCGGCGGCATCGGCACGATAGAGGAAACCGGCGATATGTGGAGCCGCGCGCAATTGGGCGGCTTGAAGAAGCCGATTGGCATCGTCAATACCAACGGCTTTTACGACCCCTTTCTTGCGCAAATCGAGCGCATGATTGCCGATGGTTTTTTACCCGCCCGGCAAAAGGAGTGGTTGTTCGTAAGCGAAGACGTGGGCGTGACTCTCGATGCCCTCGCGCGCTACAAGCCATCCGAAGTGTCGAAATGGATTTGACCTTTTCGCTTGCGGTGGCTCGGGTAATGCATTGACGCCATGACGCTGAGCGCCTTCTATCCCCTCGCACGCACCGCGCTGTTCCGTCTCGACGCCGAAGACGCGCATGCGCTGACGATGAAGAGCCTGAGCGCGATGGCAGCCACTGCACCTGGCCGCCTTGCCTTGCGCGCCGTGGCGCCACCGGTCCCTGCCGACCCACGTACAGTGATGGGCATTACCTTCCCCAACCCCGTCGGTCTCGCAGCCGGTGCCGACAAAAACGGCGAATGCATCGCAGGCTTTGGCGCCCTCGGCTTCGGCTTTCTCGAACTCGGTGGCGTCACGCCGCGCCCGCAGCCGGGCAATCCCAAGCCACGGGTGTTCCGATTGCCCAAGGCGCGCGCCATCATCAACCGCTTGGGCTTCAACAATCTGGGCGTGGATTTTTTGGTTGAACGTCTCAAGGCGACGAAATACAAAGGCATCATCGGCGTCAATCTCGGCAAGAATCTCGACACACCGCTCGACACCGCTGTCGAAGACTATGCGCATTGCTACGTCAAGACCTATTCGCACGTGCAGTTCGCCACCGTCAACGTATCGTCTCCCAACACCAAAAATCTGCGGCAGTTGCAAAACGAGGACGAACTCGCGGGCATCATGAAACGCATGAAGCGCGAACAGGAGAGGCTCGCCGGCCGGCACAGCAAATACGTGCCGCTGCTGCTCAAAATCGCACCTGACCTCGACGATACACAGATCGAAGGCATCGCCAAGCTGCTGGTCAAGCACAAGATCGATGGCGTGATTGCCACCAATACGACCATCACGCGCGACACCGTGCATGGCCTGCCGCATGCTGACGAGACCGGCGGACTCTCGGGCGCGCCAGTTTTTCAGCCATCAAACCGCGTGATCCGCCAGCTCGCCAAACATCTCGATGGCACGTTGCCAATCATCGGCGTCGGCGGCATCATGAGTGGTGCGGATGCGCAGGCCAAGATCGAAGCGGGCGCGAGTCTTGTGCAGTTCTACACCGGGTTGGTATATCGCGGACCGGGTCTGGTGGCCGAAGCGGCACGTGCGCTGCGGCGCCCCTGAGCCGGCGCACTTCAGCCGCCAGCAGGTCATGTGTGAATTACAACTGCACCCCAGGTCTGCCCGCGCGCCCCGCGCCGCCTCGATGAATCAACTGCTGCGATGATTGTTGGCGTTCCACGCGAGGTCAAGGACGGTGAATTCCGCGTCGGCCTTACGCCTGATGGCACACGTGAGCTGGTCCGCGCCGGGCACGAAGTGCGCATCGAAACCGGCGCAGGCCTTGGCACCGGCTTTGGCGACGCGCACTACATTGCCGCCGGGGCGCGTATCGCGCCGGACGCACGTGACGTCTACGCGGCGAACCTTGTGGTTAAAGTCAAGGAAATCTACCCGCAGGAACACGCACTGTTGCGCCCTGGTCTCATCACCTTCTGCTTCCAGCATTTCGCGCCCACACCGGCGGCGCTGCGGGCGTGTCTCAATGCACGCGTCACTGCAATTGCATTCGAGACAGTGGGGCAGTCGAGTGGCTTGCCGATTCTCAGGCCGATGTCCGAGATCGCCGGACGCCTCGCGATCCAGATGGCGATGCTCGCGCTGCAGAAAATTCATGGCGGCGCGGGCGTGCTGTTGCAAGGCACCCCATCCGTGGCGCCGGGCAAGGTAGTCATCATCGGCGCGGGCGCATCGGGCTCCAACGCCGCTCATGTCGCACTCGCACTGGGCTGCGCCACGGTAGTGTTCGCACGTTCGCGCAGGCGTCTCGATGCACTCGATGCAGCCCATCTGTCCTCAAATCACAAGGCGCCGGCCACGCTCGCTACCCACGTCTACGACGCAGCCACTCTCGCGCGTGAAATCTCCGATGCCGATGTGGTGATCGGCGCGGTTCTCAACCCGGGCCAGACCAGCCCTACCTTGATCACGCGGGCGATGCTGCGCAGCATGCGGTCAGGCTCCGTCTTCATCGACATCGGCATTGACCAGAAGGGTATCAGCGAGACCTCGCGCCCGACTTCACACTCGGCACCGTTCTATGTTGAGGAAGGCATCGTGCATGGCTGCGTGCCCAACCTGCCCGCCGCGGTCGCGCGCACCGCCACGCTGGCACTCGAAGCGGCCAGCCTGCCCTTCGTGAAAGCCTTGTGTACCAAGGGTTTTCGGGCCGCCGTCGAGTCGGATACGCCCCTGCGCGAAGGCGTGCAATTGCATGACGGCGGTGTAGTTCACGCCCACCTGGCCCGCGATACTGCGCACACGCACGTGCCCTTGCGCTTCGGCGCTGCGTGAGCGCTCCGCGACTCCCGCGCTGCCGCCAACCCTTACTCCAGCCGGATGCCGGCCTGGCGAATCACCTTGCCCCAGCGTTCGTACTCGGCCAGCGTGAACGCCTGAAACTGCTCTGGCGTATTGCCGCCAATCACGCCGCCGGTCGACTCAAACGCGTTCCTGATCTCCGGCAGATTGAGCACCTTGGCCGTCTCCGTGGCGATACGCGCGAGAATTTCCTGCGGTGTTCCGGCCGGTGCATAAAAGCCCTGCCACGATGGCACATCGAGGCCGCCGGGATAACCGCTCTCGGCAAAGGTTGGAATGTTCGGCACCGCCGAAAGCCGCTTGTCGCTCGCCACCCCAAGCGCCTTGACGCGGCCAGTGTTGATGAGTTGTTGCAAGGTCACGGTCCAATCAAAATACAGTTGAATCACGTTGCCCACCACGTCGGTCGTAATCTGGCCGCCTGCCGCCTTGTACGGCACAAAGGTGATGTTGGCGCCGGTGCTCTGCTTCATCATCTCGGTGAGCACATGCGCCACGCCACCGGTGGTGCCGCCCATGTTGAGCTTGCCGGGGTTGGTCTTTGCGTAGCCAATCATTTCGCCCACGGTATTGAATGGCATGCTCGGATGCGCTACCAGCAAGGGCGGGCCGGCCGAGACCATGGTGATGCCGGTCAAGGTCTTGACCGGATCGAAATTCATCTTCAGCAAATGCGGGTTCCAGGTCATGTTGAACACGTGGCCCATCAGGATCGTATAGCCGTCGGCCGGCGCGCGCGCCACGAACTCGGCGGCAATATTGCCGCTCGCGCCGGGGCGGTTCTCGACCACTACAGTGCCACCCAACAGCGGCCCGAGTTTCTCGGCGATCTGGCGCGAGCGCGTATCGCCCGTATTGCCGGGATTGACCGTGACCACCAGTTTGACCGGTTTGGACGGAAAGGCCGGCTGCTGTGCCGCCACTCCGAGCGCCAAGCCGCCCAGCACAATGCCGGCACACCAAACGAGAATCGGGCGCAATGTCATGGTTTTGTCTCCTGAAAATTGTTGTGGCTCTGCTGGTTCGTTGCCAGGCTACTTGCTCTCGGCCACGAGGCGGGCTATCTGCGCCCCCACCGCCATATCGTCCACCTGTCCGAACTGGTGCGCGCGCATGCGGCCAGCGCGGTCAATCAAGATCAGCGTCGGCGTGCCGCGCATCGCATAGCGTGTCATGGTCATCGGCATGGTGTCGCCTTGCGCATGGCGGTCAATGCCGACCGGAAAGCTCACCCGGAACTCGTGCACGAAAGCGATGAGGCTGGCCTCGCGCATCGCATCGTGATGTTCAAACACCGTATGCAGACCAATTACTTGCACATCGCCCGGATCAAACAGGTTGTGAATCCGCTGCGCCTGCGGCACCCCATGCAGCACGCAGCCGGGACAAAGCATCTGGAACGCATGCAGCACCACCACACGCCCGCGCAGACCTGCCAGGCTGAGCGGCGCCGGCGTGTTCAACCACGTGGCGATGTCAAGCTCCGGCGCCGGGTGCGTGGCAGCGTCAACCTGGGTCATGGCGCGAGGCTCACTCGGGCTTCATTCCTGCCTGCTTGACCAGCTTCTCGTACTTCGCATACTCGGCACGCGCGAACGCGGCAAATTCTTCGGGCGTATTTGCCACCGGCTCGGCACCGAGTTGGGTGAGGCGCTCGCGCACCTCCGGCAGATTGGTGATACGCGCGACCTCACGCTGAATCTTCTGTGCAACGTCCGCCGGCGTGCCAGGCGGCGCATACATGCCGTACCACGCGGAGGTCTCGTAGCCGGGCAAGCCGCCTTCGATCACGGTCGGAATGTCGGGCATGGAGGGGGAGCGATTCCTGCCACCCACACCGAGCACGCGCAGCTTGCCACTCTTGTAATGCTGCAACACCGTGAGCACACTGGTGAAACCGACCTGAATATGCCCGCCCAGCAGGTCGGCCATGATCTGCGAGCCGCCCTTGTAGGGAATGTGCAGCAGATCCACGCCAGCCTGCACTTTGAACTGCTCACCCGCGAGACGCGATGATGGCTCGGAACTGCCGAATGTAAGCTTGCCGGGCTGCGCCTTGGCCAGCGCAATGAGCTCGCGAATGTTCTGCGCCGGCACGGACGGATTGACCACCACCACCCAGGGCGATGCTGCGACCAGCGTGACCGGGGTGAAATCCTTGAGCACATCAAAGGGCAGGCGTGTTTTCACAAACGGGTTGATCACGTGCGCTGCGACCACCAGCATCAGGCTGTGCCCATCGGGCGGTGCGGCCATGATGACTTCCGAGCCGATCACGCCGTCGGCGCCGGGCCGGTTCTCGACCACCACCGATTGGCCCCAGGACTCGGTGAGCTTTTGCGCAAACAGGCGCGCGAGGATATCGGTGCCACCACCTGGCGCATAGGGCACCATCAACCGGATCGATTTCGAGGGATAAGTCTGCGCTTGCGGCAGTGCGGGGAGCGCAGTGAGCACACCGCATGCGCCCAGCGCCACCCGCGCCGCGAGCATCGCCAGCGCCGTCCTCTTGCCATGCCGAACCGGCAGATGCTTGTGCCCCATGCTTGGTCTCCCGCAGTTTTCAGTGCGCTTCCATCATAGCGCGCCTGGCGGACGCGCCAACGCCGCGGCCGGGCACGTCAGCGCCAAGCGTCGTCGCCTGACGCATCAACCGGCACATCAGGGATGCGGCCCCCATGGCGAAGCGAGCATCAGCTTGTTTTCCTGCGAAATCAGCATCGGCCGCAACTTGCCGACAAAGGCCATCCAGACCTGGTCGGCATAAATGCCCGCCCAAAACGCACGCCGGTCGGCGTCATCGTCAAACTTCCACAGGTGGATCAACTGGTTGATCGCGCCGATGTCACCGGTGAAATAACCGATCAATTTCGGCGGATGCTTCGACAAGGCCGGCCAGCCAACCGTGTTGTACATCTCGACCACTTCGGCCATTTTGCCGACGACAACAGCATAGGTGCGCAGTTCATAGATTGCCATGCACGACTCCTCGCAAAGACAGGGTTAGGGGCGGGTATCGCCCAGCGACGGATTGTCGCCCACGTCCCGGCGGCCAAACGGCAAGAGGGTATCGCGTAAGACGCCATGACCATGCTTCGGTGAGGCGCTCCCAGAGCCATTTCCAGCCGTACCGCCCCGCAAAGACAAGCCTGGAGCGCCTCTCAGCGCCATGCCTCAATCAATTTCGCGAGGCCCTCTGGATCGGCAACACTGACCCATAGCGTGGAGTGCTTCCTGAAACCGATCACGCGCGGCACCTTCTTGACGAACGCAATGCTCAAGCCCTTGCGGTGGTTGGTGCCAAAGGTGATGCCATCGTCCGAGAGGCTCAGGCGCAAGCCGACTGCGGTGTACCAGCGATGCGGGCCGGTCACCTTAGTGTGCTCGACGTTGTCGAGGGTGGTGGCAACCTTGAAGCGCCCGTAGGTGGCGATCAATTCGCCTTTGGCCGAGACGGTGACACCGTCGGTGTCGCGCACGCCAAGCGCCAAAAACAGCGCGCTCCAGCGCTTGTCGCGCAGATAGGGAAAGTGCCGCGTTTTCACCGGAGCGGGCGCGCGGTGAAACGCGGCAGGTGAGTTCGTGGCTCGCTGTGCACGCCGCCCTATTCCCACAGCCCTTCGGGCAGGGGCAAGCCCGCCAGATCGGCGGCGCTGAGGCGGTATTCGGGTTCAATGCCGAAGCGTTCAAGCACCGCAGCAAGCTGGCGCACATGCTGTGCCGAATGCCAGATCGAGCGCTCGAACAGCATGTGAATCGCCTGTTCACCAAAAAACGTTTTTACCCGCCGCTGACACGACCGGTCGGCCAGCCCGTCCCACCAGGCCTCAAGCCGCGTCATCACCCTGCCGCCATACGCGGAGATCTCATCGCCCGTGAGATGCGTGCCTTCGGCATTTTCTGCAGCGGCATGCGCTGCCGTGAATTCCTCGCCGCCGGCCACGCAATCGAGAAACGCCTCGGCGATGCGAAACACGTGACGGCCGAGGCTGCGAATCGAGCGGTCGCGATTGCCGATCACGCGCTCGTCCATGCGCGCCTCCGGCATCTGGCCGATGGTGCGCCGGGCTGCGCCCAGCACCGTGAGCCATTGCTCGATCAGGCGCTCCGGCGGCAGCAACTGGTTGCCGCTGCCCGCAAGCCCGACGAATGTGGCAACGTCCTCCAGGTTTTGCGCAAACACGTACTGCCTGCCCTGCGCCACCACGGGCACGGTGCGCACCCCCAGCGCCAGCAACTGCGCGCGTGCGCCCGCATCGTTCACCACGTCATGGACGGTGAAGTCGATTCCCTTATGCGAAAGAAACTCTTTCGTTTTGAGACAGCTACTTCACCCCGGCTGGGTGAACAGCATGAACTTTTCGGCGGGTGCGCCCATGTTTGGTTCCAAGTCAAATGAACCCGCAGGCTATCGTGCCGGCGGCTTGAGGTCAAGCCTTGAGCACAAGACAGCTACGGTCGACTGCCACGGTCCCTCAAGTCCCTCTACGAGATTGCGCCGTTGCCGACCGACAACGTAGGGCTACACCCTGGCACCCGCCTCAGGCGGCCCGGCCAGCGCTTCAATGAGCACCCGGATGCGCGGCGTCATTTGTCGTGTTGTCGGCAAAATGAGCGAAATCGGCAGCGGCGGTGGCCGGAACTGCGGCAACAATTCAAGCAGTCGCTTTGCCTTCAACTCTTCACCGACCATGTAGTCGGGCATCTGGATCATGCCCATCCCCTCGACCGCCCCACGCACCAGTGCATCACCGTCATCAAAAATGCTGCGCGCCTGAGGCATCACACTGAGGGCACGCTTGCCGACGCGAAACCGCCAGGGCATCGGCCGGCCAGAGGTCGGCATGCGAAACGCAAGGTGGTCGTGACCGGCGAGTTCGTCCGGATGCATCGGGCGGCCACGCCGTTTGAGGTAGTCAGGGCTTGCGATGAGCAGCATATGCTGTTCGCCGAGGCGCCGCGCCACCAGGGAGGAATCTGCCAGCGCGCCGACGCGAACCACGGCATCAAGGCCCTCACGCACAACATCGGCAAAGCGATCGGTGAAGGTGACTTCGAACGACAGCTCGGGATAGGCGCGCGCCAGTGCAGCAAGCTTGGGCACCACCACCTGACGGCCCCAGATGATCGGGACATTCAGACGCAGCGTTCCGCGCGGCTTGCATCGCACGCCTTCTGCCTCTTCGCGCAGTGCTTCCATGTCTTCGACGATGCGCCGGCAGCGCTCGTAGAGCTCGGTGCCATCACCGGTAAGGCTCACCTTGCGGGTGGTGCGGTGGAGCAGGCGCAACCCCAGGTCTGCTTCCAATCGCGCCACTGCCTTCGCCACTGCCGAGGGCGAGAGCCCGAGTTCGCGCGCGGCACCGGCAAAGCTGCCCTGCTTGACCGTCTCCGCAAAGCTCATCAACGCCGCCATGCCCGCCATGAGGCCTCCCTGATTACCGACACAATGTCGTCAATGTTACGACATTGTCTTCTCTTCACTCGCCATCACCGCAGGTTCAGAATCCTCTCCACACCCATCTCATGAAAGGAAATGCCATGACCGTCATCGTCAACGCCCTAGTCCCGCGTCAGCAACTGCCGGGCCTGGACCACCAAACCCTGGCCAATATGGATAGCGGACTCCAGCACCTTTCCATGTGGCGTCAGACTGTGGCAGCGGGGGCCGCCACACCGCCCCACCGCCACGACTGTGAAGAAATCGTGCTGATCCAAAGCGGTTCCGGCGAACTGCACCTGGACGGCAAAGTCACGCCATTTGGTCCTGACAGCACCCTGGTGATTCCGCGCAATGCTGACCACCAAATCATCAATACCGGCAGCGTCGAGATGAACGTAGTGGCTGCATTTGCCGGCACCGGTTTTGCGGTGCAGTTCCCCGACGGTCAACCGATTCCGTTACCGTGGCGTACTTGAGCGGCTAGCGCAAGCACGCGATTCGCGGCTTTGCGGCGAGTGACGCAGCGCAACGCTGTGTCACTGAAACGGAGTCAGATGCTGGCGTTGCCGCGCAGGCGTGGCCGCACTCCTTCTTGCTGATCCCGCCGATATGCCCTTGCGCATGAAGCGCAAGCGACCGCTCGCCCCGCTCTGTGCGTAGTCCTCTCGCAAGGCAGTTTCGATGCCGTCCGCGTTGAGCGCCCGTGTGTCGACGAGATAGATTTGCGCCAAATCAAACAAACGCTCCAGCGCGATGTTATGGGTCTGACCAGTTGCGGCATGGAGCCAATCCGCAAAGGCCATGAAGCCCGCGAACGCCGAACCCGCCCCGACAAGTAGCGGCAGTGTTCTTCCAAAGCGTCCTGAGTTGGCGACCAGATCCCAATAGCGCGCAAAGCGCTCAATGCGCTGCATGTCGCCTCTGCTGATGACCGATGTCGCGAGCACGTTGTAGGGCGGCTCGGGGTTGTAGTGCATGCCGAAGGCTTCGGTGTGGCGGATGATGGGGGTGCCGCGCAGGCGTTTGAGGATGCCGAGCTGAATTTCGTGGGGGCGCAGTGCATAGAGCTGATCGAAGCCGCGCGCGAAGCTGGCGAGGTCTTCGCCCGGCAAACCGGCGATCAGATCGACGTGCAGATGGGCTTGCGAGTGGGTGCGCAGCCAGGGGAGGTTGTCTGCGGCGTGTTGGTCGTCCTGCTTGCGCGAGATGCGCTGCTGCACTTCGGGGTTGAAGGTCTGGATGCCGATTTCGAATTGCAATGTGCCGGCGGGGAAGCGGGCAATGCCGGCTTTGAGGGCTTCGGGCAGGTGGTCGGGTACGAGTTCGAAATGCAGGAAGCACGGATCGTTCGGTGCGGCTTTGATTTTCTGGATGAAGAAGTCGAGGATGGCGAGGCTGGTTTTGACGTTGAGGTTGAAGGTGCGGTCGACGAATTTGAAGCGGCGGGCGCCGCGTGCGTAGAGGGTGTCGAGTTCGGCGAGGAAGGTTTGCGTGTTGAACGCCCAGGCGGTTTTGTCGAGTGCCGAGAGGCAGAACTCGCACTTGAACGGGCAGCCGCGCGAGGCTTCGACGTAGAGGGTGCGCTGGCGGATGTCTTCTGCGGTGAATTCGGCGTAAGGCAGCGTGATGGTGTCGAGCGCGGGTTGTTCGCCGGCGTGGATTTTCATCAGGGGCTGCGGGCCATCGAGCAGTTGCTGGCACAGCTTGGGGAAGGTGACATCGCCCCACCCGGTGATGACATGGTCGGCGCGCTGGACGATGCTTTGCTGGCTGGTCTCGAAGCTGACTTCGGGGCCGCCGAGCACGATAGTGATTTCCGGCCGCGCAACTTTGAGCAGTGCAATGACAGCCTCGGTCTGGCGCACGTTCCAGATGTAGACACCGAAGCCGATGATGCGCGGGTTCAGCGCGAGCAGTTCATCGGCAATGTCTTGCGGCGGGCGGCGGATGGTGAACTCGGCCAGGTATGTGCCGCTCTTGAGCGCGCCCATATTGGCGAGCAGATAGCGCAGGCCGAGCGAAGCGTGGGTGTAGCGCGCATTGAGTGTGGCGAGGACGATGGCGGGCATGCGGCGATTGTAGGCGTGGCAGCCGCAGCCGAGACATGCATGACTGTGTCACCGCGTGGCAACCGTCGTAACATTCAGCCTGTTGATTCCTGAACGCACAACGATGAACCAACCCCGCATGCCCGCATTGTTCCTCGGCCATGGAACGCCGATGAACACTCTCGACAACAACCACAGCACGCAGACCTGGGCGCGCGTTGGACGTGAGTATCCGCGTCCCAAGGCGATCCTGTGCATCTCGGCGCACTGGTTCACGCGCGGCACCGGCGTCACCGCAATGGAGCAGCCGCAAACAATTCACGATTTCGGCGGCTTTCCGCAGGCACTGTTCGATTTTCAATACCCTGCCCCCGGCAATCCGGCGCTGGCGGCGCGCGTGCGTGACCTGCTCGCACCCGTATCGGTGGCGCTCGATCAGGAGTGGGGCTTGGATCACGGCACCTGGTCGGTATTGGCCCATGTCTACCCCGGCGCGGACATTCCGGTCGTGCAACTGTCGATGGATGGCACACAGCCGCCGCAGTTTCACTATGACCTCGGCGAGCGCCTCGCGCCGCTGCGTGACGAAGGCGTGCTGATTTTTGCCAGCGGCAACGTGATCCACAACCTTGGCCTGATGCACCGCCACGCCAACAGCCGTGACACCACCCACGACTGGGCACGGCGCTTCAACGATTACGCACGCACCGCATTGCAGACGCGTGATGATCAGGCGCTGATTAACTTTGCGAGCCAGGGTGCCGACGCGCGACTGTCGATCCCCACACCGGAACATTATTTGCCATTGCTCTATGTGCTCGGTGCGAGCGCAGGTGAAGCACTGGTGATTGAAAACGATGGCTTCGAGATGGAGGCCATCAGCATGCTGTCAGTAGGTACGGGGGCAGTTCGACCGGATGCACAGGCCGTGCAGGCAGGCCACGCATGAAGTTCGAGCATCTGGTGCAGATCAACGACCCGCTCAATCCGCTGGTCGACCCGCTCACGCGCGACCAGTTGTGGCGCGGCCTCAAGCGTCGAGCAGAGCAGCCTGCCGGGTTTGTACAAAATCTCGACCGCGCCGAGATTCTCTCGCGCGACGCCTGCACATTGACGCGCGTCCTCACCTTTGGCAAGCTGGTGGTGCGTGACCGCGTGCGTTTTGTCGATGGCGTGCAGGTGCGCTACGACATCGAGGGGTCGACCGAGGTGCCCGCCGCCACCCTCGCGGTCACGATTGAAGAACCCGCTCCGGAGCAATTTTTTGTGCGCTTTGAATACGATGTCAAGGCGGTAATGGGTGCCGCCCCGCGTGATGCCTACTACGACGAATTCGTCAAACAGGCCTATGTGGAAGCCGATATCGACGCAATCACCACCATCCGCCGGCTGGTGAGCGAAGGCGCGCTGTAAACCGCAGACAGTTGGCACGCGCCGGCCCGCGCTTGCCCCTTCGCGCTTGTCTGGTGTGATCCGCAATCAGACCGCAACCGCGACGTACAATTGATTCCACTTCATTCATACTGCATCCAACATGAACCGCCGCAATTTCCTCCCTACCGCCATCGCGCTCTCCGGCGCTGCGCTGGCCACACACTCCTCCGTTCAAGCACAGGCTCCAGTCCCCTGCAAAGGCCCCGACGTGGTGTACGAACCCACCCCGCTTGGCGTGGTGGCGCGCATGCTTGAAGTGGCGCAAGTCAAGGCCGGCGACGTGGTCTATGACCTGGGCTGCGGTGATGCACGCATCGTGATCGCGGCGGCGCAACGCGGCGCGCGCGGCGTTGGCTTCGAGATCGAACCCAACCTGTACCAATACGCGCTGGCCAACATCAAGGCCGAGACCATGGCGGAGAAAGTCAAAGTGGTGCAACAGGATCTGTTCACCGCCGACATGTCCGAGGCCAGCGTGGTTGCGCTCTATCTGCTGCCGGAAATGAACACGCGCCTGCGCCCCAAGTTCTGGAAAGAACTCAAGGTAGGCAGCCGCGTGGTGTCCAATTCCTTCCCCATCAGCGGCTGGGAACCAGACCGCGTCTATGAAGTCGCCACGCGCTATCGCAACATGTATCTCTACACGGTCAAGCCCGAGCACAAGCGCGCCTGAAGCACCAGCTGACCACTTGCGCGGCATCAAACTCTCACCCCAAGCGCGCGCCGTAATTCCCCCTATCTGCCGATCATGAATATCCTGCGCAAACTGCTGGGCAACGAGGCCGTCATCTCCGCTCCGGTGCCGGTTCCATCCGCCGCCCCGGCACTCACGCCCGCCGAGAAGGAAGCGGCACTGCGCGCCGAAATCGAGGGTGCCGACACCGCGCGCCTGACTGACATTGCCCTCACCGGCAAGCGCGCCGCGCTGCGTCTACTCGCCGCCGAAGCGCTCGCCACCCAAGCTACTCCGCGCGACACTTGGGAAGCCATCGCCCACACCTGGGCCGACAAAGACCGGCGTCTGTCGCGCCTCGCGCGCGAGCATATCGCGGCGTTCACCCGTCAGGCCGATCTCGACGCGCGCGCCGCCACGCTCACGCAGGATTTCAGCGCGCTGATGGACAAGCCGTCGATTGATCTCACACGCCTGATCGAACTCGACGCGTCTTATGACTTGCTCAGGGCTGATGCGCTCAAGGCCGATGCCCTCAAGACAAATTCCCTGGAAGCCGCTCCCACCAACGCTCTTGAGGCGCTATCCGCCTTGCGTGCGGAGGTCGGCACACGTCTCGAAGCCGGCCAGGATGCGCAACGCCAGATGATCGCGATCGAACGCGAAGCCGACGCTGCTCGCCTTGCCTTGGTGGCGCAGCAAACCGTCGCCGCCCCGCTGGTGCATGCCGCGCTCGCCGAGCGCTTCACTGCACTCGATGCGTCCGCGGTCCCTGGCGTCATCGTGGAGCGCACCGCCAAAGCCTTGAGTGCGCTCGAACAACTGGTGCAAAGCGCCCTCGTGCGCGGTGCAGCCGAGCTCACCTGCCGCGAGTTGATCGCGCGCATCAACACGCTCGACCCGCAAGATGCGGAAGCGCGCAGCGCACTCGAAGCCGACATCGTCGCCGCGCAACTGCCGCAGGACCTGCTGGTACGCGCCAAGGACGCTTACGACATTCACACCGGCGGCGCCGACGCCGCACAACGCGCAGCTGAGCGCGATGCCCAGGACGCCGCCCGCACAGCAGCCAAAGACTCGCGCAACGCCCAGCGCGATGCGCGTCACGCCGAGAGCAAAGCGGCCCAGGACGCGTTGCTGGTACTCATCAGCGAGACCGAAGCCCATCTGGCCGCCGGCGAGGCCAAGGCGGCGATCAAAGCGGCCGGCCCGATCAAGCTGCATCGCGGAGAAGCCGAGCACCTGGCCCCGGCGCTGCGCGCGCGCTTTCACGCGGTTGAGTCCGAGGTGCTCAAGCTCGAAGGGTTCTCGCGCGACATGGCGCGCACCCGCCGCACCACACTGATGGAGCGCGCGCGCAAACTGCCCGAACTCACGCTCAACATCGACATGTTGCGCTCGGAAGTGCAGACCCTGCAAAACGAGTGGAAGGCGCTCGATGTCGAAGCCGGCGGCGCGCCACGCAAGCAGTGGGACGAGTTCCACACCCTGACCAACAAGGCGTACGAGACCGTCACGTTGTATCGCGCGGTCAAGGCTGCCGAGCGCGATGAGCATCTCAAGGTGAAGGAAGCCAAGGTCATCGAGATCGAGGCCCTCGCCACCGCGCTGGGCGCCGAGAACCCGGACTGGAACAAACTGGCCGCCAAACGCGGCGAGCTGGTGCGCCAGTGGTACGACCAGGGTGGTGTCGGGCGCAAGGAACAAAAGGCCCTGCAGGTGCGCATGGATGCAGCCGTTAAATCCATCGACAAATTGCTCGATGCCGAGCGCGGGCGCGAGCGTGCGCGCCGCCGTGCGCTGATCGAGCAGGTCGAAGCCGCGCGGGTGCGCGCCGAGACGGAACGCCCTGCCGATGCCGGCGCCGCTCAGAACCGGCAGCGGCCTGGGGATGACCGCCCCTGGCCGGCACTGGCCGACGCGATGAAGATCGCGCAAGACTGCCAGAAACAATGGAACCAGCGCGTCTCGCCCCTGATGCTGCCGCGCAAGGAAGAGCAGACCCTGTGGGACAAATTCCGCGCGCTCGGCAATACCGTCTTCGAAATGCGTTCACTGGCGCGCGAAGCGGCCAAAGTCCAACAAGGCGCAGCACGCGCGCAGCACCAACAGCAGATCGCCGACGTGCGTGCACTTACGCAGGAGTCTGATCTCGCCAAAGCGCAAACGCGGCTGACCGAATTGCAGGGCGTGTGGCGGCAAAGCACCCAATCTGCGGCGCGCCCGGAGCGCGACATCGAACGCAAGTTCGACGATGCCGTGCAGAGCGTGAAAACCCATCTCGCCGGCCTCAAGCGCCAGGACGAACGCAGCGTGTGGGATGCCTTGCTCGATCTAGACGCCCTGCTGCACGAAGCCGAGCAGCGGCCTGGTGATACTGAGCTGGCGGCACGCGTCGATGCCCTGCTCCCCAAGCTCGACCCCAAGCACGCAGCACACGCCGGCATTACCGCGCGCAAGATGGCAGCCGTGCAAGGCAAACCCGTCACGTCCAAGGTGCAACGCGCCGATGTGCTGCTCGACCTCGAACTCGCTCTCGGCATTCCGGCGCAGCCGGGCGAGGAAGCGGCGCGGCGCATGCGTCAGATGGTGCTGCTTTCGACCACGCTCAAAGACCGTGGCACCAAGCGCGAGCCGCGCGAGATGCTGCTCGGCCTGATCGCGCTGCCCGGCAGCACCGCGCGCGCGCGTCTCGACGCCGTGATCAACAGACTCTGAGTGCGCACAACGCCAAATCAGGCGGGTATACTCAGCGCGCTATCCGTGCAACCGTTGCCGAATGCAAGAGCGGCGGACACGACATCTTCAAGGAGACTGCCATGTACAAGCGAATTTTGCTGGCCTACGATGGAACCGAAGAAGGACGCAAGGCCCTGCGCGAATGCGCCGACCTTGCCGCCGTCATCAAGGCCGAAGTGCATTTGCTCGCCGTGATCCCGTTTTACGCTGGCATGATGGTGGTCGAAGGCATGGTGATGGAGAATGACTTCGAACAGGAGAAGAAGCGCTATCAGGCGATTCTCGACGAAGGCCTGTCGCGCCTGCGCGAACGCGGTTTGGTAGACCCCGAAGGCACGCTGGCCAATGGCGAACCGGTGGATGAAATCGTGGCTCGCGCCAAGGCCATCAACGCTGACCTGATTTGCGTCGGGCACCGCCGCTCAAAGGGTTGGGCCGAGCGCTGGTGGCGCGGCTCGGTCGGCAAGACCCTGATCGATCACGCCGGCTGCAATGTGCTGATCGCGATGGCGGGCTGAACACAGCGCGCACGGCATGCGCGGCATGAACGTTACCGGTGGAGCGCGCAGCGCACGCTAAACACGCCGCGCAGTACAAACGTTACGAAGTGCGCCTTACGGCGCGCAGCGCAAAGCGGCCCGGATCGATCGCATCGGCCAGCTCTCGCGTCAACGGCCCAGCAGTACCCTCTACCATCGACAGCAGCAGTTCCGCGCCGAGTGCCGCCCAGGTCAGGCCGCGCGAGCCATAGGCGGTCGCCGCATACACGCCTGGCAGGCGCGGCAGATGCGTCAGGCGTGCCCCGGCGCGCAGCACCGCCTTCGCTTCGACAGCATTCACGTCTGGAAGCGCACCAATCACCGGCAGCCGGTCACGCGCCACTGCGCGCATCGAGATTCGCGCAGACAGGCATTCCGGCGACAATGGCAGCGGCAAACGAGCTGCGAACATCTGCGCTGCCTGCGCGAAGTTATGACGATGCCCTGCATCGATTGTTTGCGTGCCGTGCCGGTCATAGGTCGCGCCGGTCACCATCTTCCCGTCAATGCACGGCAATACGTAGCCTGCGCCATGCACGGGCAACTGCGGGGCCGGCCACGTAGTGCTCGCATCTGCATGGCCATCGACACCACCGGTACCATCCGCACTAACCACACTGACCTGTCCTGCAATAGCCTCAACGGGCCACTCGTGCTGGTCAAACAAACGCGGCAAGAATGCATCGGCACCGGATGCCAGCACCACTACCGGCACCTGCGCAATCAGGTCGCCGCCCGCATCAAACAATTTCCATTCACCAGACGCATTGATGCCGGCGCCGGTATTGCCGCCAGGGCCGGCCACGCCGGGCACTGCGGGCCGAAACGCGCGCGCAACCTGCTGCCCATAGTGCGTGGTGAGTCGCGCGCCGCAACTGGCCAGTTGCGCCGCAATCAACGACGCCGGCTGCACCCAACCGCCCTGTCCGAACAACACGCCGCCACTGCGCAATTGCACGCCTGCCAGCGCGGAGGCTTCACGTTGATCCACCGCACGCGCAAATGCGGGGTCCAGTTCCAGTCCTGCCAGCACCTGCGCCACATCCTGCTTCGCCCCAGCACGCGACAATTGCAAGGCACCGAACTGCTCCCACCGGAACGCAAAGCCGGCACGCTCCAGAGCGCGCCAGTGGATGAGAGATGTTTTGATCCCCGCACGGATCAAGCGCACCATGCGGTTGTTGTCACGCGCAATCAGCGGATGAAACGACGCAGCGTGATTGCCCGAGGCGCCCTGTGCCGGGGCCGCGTGCGCGTCAATGAGATGCACTTGCCAACCACGCGCCGCAAAGCGCGCGCACACCGCTGCCCCCGCAACACCCGCGCCGATGACGGCGATGCGCCTCGATCGATTCAATTCGTCAACGGGCATACCGCTGCAACCTATGGTGGATGCGGCTCTCAGACAATGAAGACCTGAAACGCCCGATCCATACGCCTCTCAGGCAAGTTGCGCTGCGAAAAATCAGCTGCCGTGCTTCTGCCGCGCCAGCGCCGCACCCAGCCCGAGCGAGCGCAATTTGGCCAGCGCAATCTCACGCGACATCGGCGCCATGCCGCAGTTGGTGCAGGGGAAGAGTTTGTCTTTGGGCACAAAGGCCAGCGCGCGCTCGATGGTCGCGGCGACTTCTTCTGGTGTCTCGACTTTGTCTGAAGCGACATCGATGACACCGACCAGCACGTCTTTGCCGCGAAGCAAAGCAATCAACTCCATCGGCACATGCGAGTTGGCGCATTCGAGCGAGACCTGATCGATCCGGCTGGCGGCGAGGGCGGGGAAAATGTCCTTGTACTGGTTCCAGTTGTCGCCCAGCGTTTTTTTCCAGTCAAGATTGGCCTGGATGCCGTAGCCGTAGCAGATGTGGATTCCCGTCTTGCAGGTGAGGCCGTCGATCACGCGGTGCAGGGCATCAATGCCCCAGACCGTAACATCGCTCATATAGACGTTAAAGGCCGGCTCGTCGATCTGGATCACGTCAACGCCATCGGCTTGCAGTGCACGTGCCTCCTGATTGAGCAAATCAGCAAACGCCATCGCGAGCTTGACCTTGTCGCCGTAGTGCTGATCGGAGATGGTGTCGATGATGGTCATCGGGCCGGGCAGGGTGAACTTCAGCTGCTTCCTGGTATGTGCGCGCGCGAACCGTGCTTCGGTTTGATGCACGCGGCCCTTGAGGCGCAGCGGCCCGGTGACGACCGGCACCATCGCGTCGTAACGGTTGTTGCGAATGCCCATCTTGACCTTGTGTTCGAAGTCGATGCCTTCGACCTGTTCAAGAAAACCATGCACGAAATGCTGGCGCGATTGCTCGCCCTCGGTGACGGTCGCAACACCCGCGTCTTCCTGCGCCTTCAACCACAGCAAGGTGGCGTCACGCTTGGCGGTGGCGAGATCTTCGCCTTGGGCTTGCCACTGCGGCCAGAGCTTGCCGGTCTCGGCCAGCCAGAAAGGTTTGGGCAGGCTGCCCGCGATGGTGGGTTCAAACACGTAGGGTTCTCCCGGAATAAATAGCTGGATTGCTCACTCGCCGCGCACGCGCCATGCAGTGCGCATCGGCGACTCAATGGCGGACGCGCAGAATGCGCACCACCTCCTGCACACGCCGCAGCCGGCGCATCACCTTGGCCAAGTGCTGGCGGTCAGCCACCTGGATCGAAAATTCCATGTTGGCATAGTTGCCGCTCTCGTCATCGCTCGTATGCACGTTGGTGATGTTGGTGTCGGCCGAGGTCAGCGCGGCAGCCACCTTGGCCAGAATGCCGCGCCCGTTCGTAACGATGATGCGGATGCCCACCGTAAAGTGACGGTCGGGATCGGCATCCCATCCGACATCGACCCAATCATGGTGCTGCCGGCCGCGCGCCTTGGCAATGGTCTTGCAATCGTGGGTGTGGATCGCGAGGCCCTGGCCCTTGCTGATGAGACCAACGATCGGATCACCGGGAATCGGCTGGCAACAATGCGCAAGCTGCACGGCCATGCCGTCAGCCCCTCGAATCAACACCGGCGGCGCGCGCAGTTCGCGGCGGTGCTCGTTGCCTGCGCCCTCTGCGCCGCCCGGCAGCAAAGCATTCTCGCCGCCACTGGCACCCTGCCCTGCACCAGACACGCCAGCGTGAGACATGCCATGACCACTATGCGCGCCATGAGCGCCCTGCGTTCCTGGCGCACCCGCTTGCAGCCGCCGCGCCACCACCGCAGCCAAGCGTTTGCCGAGACCGATATCGGCGAACAGGTCGTTACGCGATTTGGCGCCCGTGTCGCGCAGCAGTTTGTCCCAGCGCGCTGAATCAAGCTCAATGTCGTTGATCCCGACTGCGCGCAGCGCCTGACCGAGCAGGCGCTCGCCGAGCGACGCCGACTCTTCGAACTTCATGGTCTTCATGTAGTGTCGAATGTGCGCACGCGCCTTGCCGGTGCGCACAAAGCCGAGCCAGCCGGGATTGGGCTGCGAACCGCTCGATGTAATGACCTCAACCAGATCACCGTTTTTCAACTCGGTGCGCAGCGGCATCGGCTCGTTGTTGATCTTGCAACCGACACAGGCATCGCCGACACCAGTGTGCACGGTGTAGGCAAAATCCACCGCCGTCGCACCGCGCGGCAACGACATGATGCGGCCCTTGGGCGTGAACACGTAGACCTCGTCGGGGAACAGGTCGATCGTCACGCTTTCGATAAATTCCAGCGAGTTGCCGGCGCGTTGCTGCATTTCCAGCACG
>JANPAR010000003.1:0-10889 GCA_031430015.1 Burkholderiales bacterium | reverse complement strand
GCTGCTCCACAGCCAGCCGCCCAAGTAAAAAGATAGAGCAGCAGCTAAAAAAAACAGCAGCCCAAATAAAAAGCCCCGCATTGCGGGGCTTTTTATTTCATCACTCACCCAACATCACTTGATCTTGGTTTCCTTGTAGATCACGTGCTTGCGTGCCTTGGGATCAAATTTCTTGATCTCCATTTTTTCGGGCATGGTGCGCTTGTTTTTGTTGGTGGTGTAGAAATGGCCGGTGCCGGCAGTGGATTCGAGCTTGATCTTGTCACGCATGATGGATTCTCCTGATGGGGTGGGGCGCGAAGCGCCGCTTAAGCGGCAGCTTTGGCCGCCTGGGCCTTGGTGCGCAGATCGGCCAACACATGGTCGATACCGTATTTGTCGATGGTGCGCAGACCGGCCGATGACACACGCAGGCGGATCCAGCAATTTTGCGACTCGACCCAAAACCGGCGATATTGCAGGTTGGGGAGAAAGCGGCGTTTGGTTTTGTTGTTGGCGTGGGAGACGTTGTTCCCGACCATTGGGCCTTTGCCCGTGATTTGGCAGACTTTTGCCATGAGAAGCTCCTGAAGTGAAATAAAACGGCGGCGGGGGAACCACCAGGATGGCCGGGGAAAACGTGCTTTCCCGCAGCGTACGCCCGCTGCCAGTGTGAAGGCCTAAGTCGTTGATTCAACTAAAGCCAAGCCTATTAGTATAGCAGTAATTCCCTATAATCCACAGCATGCCGTCCGATCTGCCACTCAGTCCTTTGCCGCTGCGCGCCGAACACCTCGGCGACGCCGGATTTTGCGCCGATCACCGCCTGCGCCATGCCTACGTGGCCGGTGCCATGGCCAACGGCATTGCGTCGGTGGCGCTGGTTGAGGCGATGGGCAAAGCCGGCATGCTCGGTTTTTTCGGCGCGGCGGGACTGAGTCTGGAGCGTGTCGAGGCAGCGATTGACCAGTTGGCGGCGTCGATGCGCGCCGGGCCGGACGGGGCGGTCGTGCCGCACGGCTTCAATTTGATTCATAGCCCGAATGAGGTTGATCTTGAAGCGGCGGTCGCCGCGCTCTACCTGCGCCGCGGCGTCCGCCTGGTCGAAGCCTCTGCCTATTTGGGCCTCACGCTGCCACTGGTGCGCTACCGTGTGACGGGCATTGGCCGCGACGCGCAGGGCCGAGTCGTCACCCCGAACCACGTCATCGCCAAGGTGTCGCGCGTTGAGGTAGCGACGCAATTCTTTTCGCCGCCGCCCGATGAGATGCTCTCTGGGCTGGTGCGGCTGCGCGAGATCACGCCGGAACAGGCGCAAATCGCCGCCACCATTCCGGTGGCGCAGGATCTGACCGCTGAGGCTGATTCAGGCGGCCATACCGACAACCGCCCATTGGTGACCTTGCTGCCCTCGATGCTTGCCCTGCGCGACCGTTTGCAGGCCAAGCATGGCTATGCGCAAATCCTGCGGGTGGGGGCCGCGGGCGGCCTCTCGACGCCGTCCGCGCTGGCTGGCGCGTTTGCGATGGGCGCGGCTTACGTGCTTACCGGCTCGGTCAATCAGGCTTGCGTCGAGTCGGGCAGCAGTGATGCCGTGCGTGCCCTGCTGGCGCAGGCCGGGCAGGCTGACGTAGCGATGGCGCCGGCGGCGGACATGTTCGAGATGGGCGTGAAGGTGCAGGTGCTCAAACGCGGCACCATGTTTCCGATGCGCGCCGCCAAGCTGTACGAACTCTATCGTGCCCATGCGGGTCTTGACGCGTTGCCGCCAGCCGATAAATCCATGGTCGAAAAGCAGTTGTTGCGCGCCACGGCCGATGAGGCCTGGGCCAGCACGCGCGCGTTTTTCCTGGAGCGCGACCCGGCCCAGGTCGAGCGCGCCGAGCGCGACCCCAAACACAAAATGGCGCTGGTGTTTCGCAGTTATCTGGGCTTGAGTTCGCGCTGGGCCAACGCGGGCGAGGCCACGCGTGCTATGGACTATCAGATCTGGTGCGGCCCGGCGATGGGTGCGTTCAACGAATGGGCACGCGGCAGCTACCTCGAGCAGCCGCAGCAGCGCACCGTCGTGGTGGTGGCGCACAACCTGTTGGTGGGGGCAGCGCGCCAGTTGCAAGCGCAGTGGGAACGTATGCAGCGTATGCAGCGCGGGCCGCAGGCGATACAATCCCCTATTCGCGCTGCAGGGCCGTCGCCGGTGCTGCAACCGGTGCCGCCACCCCGGGGGATGTCAGAGGGTGGGCCGTTGCCGCTGGCGCAATTGCAAGCCGCCCTTCACCCGGTCTGATTTCCTGCACTTTGCCAAGAGCCGCACACCATGAGCAGCCAAAACTGTCCGTTGGCCATTGTCGGCATGAGTTGCCTGTTTCCGAAGGCGGACGACTTGCAGGCCTATTGGGCCAACATCAAGAACGGCGTCGATGCCATCACGCCGGTGCCGCTCGGCAGCCACTGGAACGCCGCAGACTATTTCGACGCTGATCCGAAAAAGCCGGATCACACCTACGCCCAGCGCGGCGGCTTTTTGTCACCGCTGCATTTCAACCCGATGGAATTCGGCATGGCGCCGAAAGACATCGAGGCCACCGACACTTCGCAATTGCTCGGCATGGTGGCCGCGCAAAGGGCGCTGGCCGATGCTGGCTACGCGACTGGCGTGTCTGGGCAAGTTCAGGCGGATGCAGCAGCAGCCGGGACAGGCACCGGAAGCGGGCGCAATGGCGCGGCCGGCCGCACGGCGCGTGAATTCAACCGCGACCGCACCAGCGTGATCCTCGGCGTGACCGGTGCTCTGGAACTGGTGATTCCGCTTGGCGCACGACTGGGCCATCCAAAGTGGCGCAAGGCTCTCAAAGACGCGGGCGTGGCGCAGGACATCGCCGACGATGTGGTGCAGCGCATCTCTGACTCCTATGTCGGCTGGCAGGAAAACTCCTTTCCCGGCCTGCTCGGCAACGTCGCGGCCGGGCGCATCGCCAGCCGCCTCGACCTCGGCGGCACCAACTGCGTGGTCGATGCCGCTTGCGCAAGCTCGCTCGCGGCGATTCATCTTGCAGGCCTGGAGTTGGCTGCGGGTCTGTCTGACATGGTTATTACCGGTGGCGTTGATACCTTCAACGACATCTTCATGTACATGTGTTTTTCCAAGACGCCGGCGCTGTCGCCGACGGGTGACGCCAAACCGTTCGACGCTGATTGCGATGGCACCGTGCTCGGTGAGGGTCTCGGCATGCTGGTGCTCAAGCGCCTCGCCGATGCCGAGCGCGATGGCGACCGCATCTATGCGGTGTTGAAGGGCATTGGCTCGTCGAGCGACGGGCGCAGCAGCGCGATCTACGCGCCGCGTGCAGGTGGGCAAAAGCTGGCGTTGCAACGCGCTTACGCTGCTGCTGGCGTCACGCCGCAATCGATTGATCTGTTGGAAGCGCATGGCACCGGCACCAAGGTTGGGGACGCGACCGAGTTGTCGGCGTTGACCGAGGTGTTTGGCGGGGCGGCGGGCCAGCCATTGCCAACGGCTGAGCAGGGCGCCTGGTGCGCTCTCGGTTCAGTGAAATCACAAATCGGCCATACCAAGGCTGCTGCCGGCGTCGCAGGCATCATCAAGGCAGCAATGGCACTGCGCCACAAGGTGCTGCCCCCAACCATCAAGGTGCAGCAACCGCTCGAAGGGGCGATTGGCGCGCAGTCACCGTTTTACGTCAATACCAAAAAACGCCCGTGGGTCACGCGTGCTGCGCATCCGCGCCGCGCCGGGGTGAGCGCGCTGGGCTTCGGCGGCACCAACTTTCATTGCGTGCTCGAAGAGCATTCAGCGGCGAAGACAGCGCCCGATTGGGATGGCGATGTCGAATTGTTTGCTCTATGTGGCGACAGTACTGCCGCGCTGATCGCGCAACTCGATACACAGCGTGGCGCGCTCGCCGCTGGCGCGTCGTGGCTCGACGTGCGCCGTGCCGCGCACGCGTCGCGTGCGCAGTTCCGCAGTGATGCGCCGTGCCGCCTGTTGGTGGTAATGACGGCGCAGTCTGATCGCGCAGCCTTACTCGACAGCGCACGCACCCTGCTTGAAAAGAATGCCGGCAAGCCGGCATGGACCGCGCCTAGCGGTATCGCCTATGGCGCTGGCCCGGCGCACGGCACACTCGGCGCACTGTTCCCTGGGCAGGGTTCGCAGTATCCGGGCATGCTGCGCGATCTGGCTTGCCAGTTTCCGGGGATGCTCGACACGCTGGCCGAGGCCGATGACGCGTTTGCCGCAGCAGGTGGCGCACCGCGCCTGAGCGATTTCATTTATCCCCACCCCGCGTTTTCCGATGCAGCGCGCAACGCGCAGGATGCGGCGCTCAAGGCCACCCAAGTGGCGCAACCCGCACTCGGCGCCGTGAGCATGGGCGCGCTCAAGGTGCTCGATTACTTTGGTGTGGGTGCCGCTGCTGCTTGCGGGCACAGCTATGGGGAGTTGTCTGCGCTGTGTGGTGCTGGCCGTATTGCGCCTGCCGCCCTGCATCAACTGTCCAATCTGCGTGGGCGCCTGATGGCGCGCCGTAGCGATGGTGCGGACCGCGGTGCCATGGTCGCGGTGCAGGCCGATGAAGCCACGCTTGCGCGTTTCATGCAGGGGGCGGGCAGCGATCTTGTGGTTGCCAATCGCAATTCACCCAAGCAAACCGTATTGGCCGGTTCGTCAGAGGCGATTCAACGGGCTGCTGCTGCGTTGACCGCGCGCTCGATTCGCCATCGCGTGTTGCAGGTATCGGCCGCCTTTCACAGTGCGCTGGTGGCCGATGCGCGTGCGCCGTTTGCTGCCGCGCTCGACGGTGTGACCTTCAATGCCAACGCGCTGCCGGTTTACGCCAATGCCAGCGGCATGGCCTATCCGTCAAGCGCCGCAGACGCGCGCGCATTGCTGGCAAGCCAGATCGTGCAGCCGGTGTTGTTCATCGACCAGATTCGCGCGATGCACGCGGCAGGCGTACGCACCTTTGTCGAAGTCGGCCCCGGTCATGTGTTGAGTGATCTGGTGCAGTCGATTTTGCCTGCCGGAGCGGCAGAAACCATCGCGCTCGACGCGTCAGGTGGCGCGCGCTCCGGCATTTTCGATCTTGCACTGGCGCTCGCGCGCCTCGCTGCGCTCGGTCACACAATCGATTTGTCGCGCTGGGAAAACGCTCCCGCGCCCGCCGGTGCGCGCAATGGCAAACCCGCGCTGACGGTCGCGATCAGCGGCGCAAACTATCGCGCGCCGCACGCTGTGCGTCCGCCAGCGCCGCCGCGTGCTGCACCTTCGGTTCAGGCCGCCTCCTCCATTCAGGCCGCACCTGCTGCGTTCGTTCCTTCCCAGAGCATGCCCATGACGCCACCCGCGCAGCCAAGCTCGCCGTCCATCGCTGTTTCCGCAACCGTCGCCGAATTGCCCGCCGCATTGCGCGCAGCGCAAGAGGGCATCCTCGCCTTGCAACGCTTGCAGGAACAAACCGCGCAATTGCACAAGCAGTTTCTGGAGGGGCAGGAATCAGCACGGCGCGCCATGATGTCATTGTTGGGCGCGCAGGGTGGCGTACCGGTTGCTGCACACTACGCGCCAGCCCACACCCCTGCAGCCCCCGCACCGGCGCTGCGGCCCGTCGCGATGCCGGTGCCGGTGGTGCAGCAAGCGGTTGCCCCAGTGGCAGCTGTGTCCGTTGTACCTGCGCAAACCGGTGTGCCAGCATCTGCAGGCCGCAGTGCGATCGAACAAGCGGTGCTCACAGTCGTTGCCGACAAAACCGGTTATCCAATCGAGATGCTCAACCTCGACATGGGCATGGATGCCGACCTCGGCATCGATTCGATCAAGCGCGTCGAGATCATGGCCGCGCTGCGTGGCCGCCTGCCACAGGCACCCGAGATCAAGCCCGAACATCTGGGCAGTTTGCAGACGCTGGAGCAGGTCGTCGCGTTTCTTGCGGCTGGTGCACCCGCGGGCGTCGCCGCGCATGCTGCTGCGTCAGCCGCAGTCCCTGCCCCGATGCAGGCTTTCGCGCAGGTCGCGTTGCCTGCCGCCACCACTGCAAACGCCGGCGCAGGCAGTGCCCGCATCGTCGAAGTATTGCTCGGCGTCGTCGCCGACAAGACTGGTTATCCGGCCGAGATGCTCGATCTGAACATGGGTCTCGATGCGGACCTCGGCATTGATTCGATCAAGCGCGTTGAGATCATGGCGGCATTGCGCAGCCAGTTGCCTGGCGCGCCCGAAATCAAACCGGAACACCTCGGTGCGTTGCAGACGCTGCAGCAGATTGCCGATTTTCTGGCCGTGGGTTCGCAGAGTTCAACGCAGCCCGCGTCGCACGCTGTGCCATCCGTGCCTGTGCAGACCGCCCCCATTTCTGCCGCCTCTGCACCTGCCGTAACGAGCAGCGCACACATAGCCGATGTGCTGCTGGCCGTGGTTGCAGAAAAGACCGGATATCCCGTCGATATGCTCAGTCTTGACATGGGTCTTGATGCCGATCTCGGTATCGATTCGATCAAGCGTGTCGAGATCATGGCGGCGTTGCGCAGCCAGTTGCCCGGCGCACCGGAGATCAAGCCGGAGCACCTGGGTTCGCTGCAAACCTTGCAGCAGAT
The DNA here is from genome assembly GCA_031430015.1 of Burkholderiales bacterium. Taxonomy (GTDB): domain Bacteria; phylum Pseudomonadota; class Gammaproteobacteria; order Burkholderiales; family JAEUOS01; genus CANJDH01. The sequence continues at coordinate 4,298 of JANPAR010000003.1, read as the reverse complement.
GGTGGACTTTCTGGCCGGGCCGCAGGGCGGCTCCAGTTCGGCAGCCGCAGTGCTCTCGCCTGTCACATCACCCACCAGTTCGGCGTTGGCGTCTGCGCCGGGTCACATCAGTTCCGCTGCTGTCGCAGCGCCCGCGCCAGTGATCGCGCGCGCCGTGCAGCAAACCGTGATGCGCCAGGTGGTGCGCCCGGTGATGCTGTCACCCCACGAGCATCGCGAGACCTTACCGTTGCCCGCCGGTGCGCACGTGTGGCTGGTGGACGATGGTTCACCCCTCGCCGCACAGATCGAGACCTTGCTCAAGGCAAAACGCCTCACCGTCCAGCGCGGTGGTGTCGAACATAAATTTACCGGCGCGCGCGTGGGCAAGCCCAACGCCTTGCTGGTGCTGGCGCCTGCGGCGGGTTGCGACGAACGCTTCTTGCAGCGTGCTCTGCAATTGATGCAACAAGCCAGTCCCGCGCTGCGCAAGGCCGGAGCCAGTGGCGAGTCTGCCGCGCTGTTGGTCACGGTGTCGCGCCTCGATGGCCGCTTCGGTTTTGGTGCCATGAGCCAGCGCGCCGATCCGGTCAGTGGTGGTCTGGCGGGTTTGGTGAAAACCGCGCGCCTGGAATGGCCTGATGTGCAGTGCAAGGCCATCGACATCGACCCGGTGTCGCTGGATACGGCTGACGCGGCGCGCCAGATTGTCGAGGAAATGTTGTTGGCTGGTCCGGTTGAAGTCGGGTTGTCGGCTGCTGCGCGCTATTCACTCGAAGTTGAGCTTGAACCGCTTGCCGTGCTTTCACCCGGCGCCGGCGCAGCAATGCCTGCGCCATTGACAGCGCGTGACGTGGTGCTGGTCTCGGGCGGCGCCCGTGGGGTGACCGGCGACGCCGCGCTCGCCATGGCGCGCCAATTTGGCTGCACCCTCGTCCTGCTGGGCCGCAGCGCGCTCGATGCTGCCGAGCCGGCGTGGGCGCAGGGCATTGAAGGCGAATCGGCCCTGAAGAAAGCCCTGTTTGCGCAACTGCCACGCGGCACCTCGCCAGCGCAGGTGGAAACCCAATTCCGCAGTCTGACGGCGCAACGCGAAATTCGCGCGCGGTTGGCACGCATCGAAGCCCTGGGCGCGCGTGCGCACTATTGCGCTGTCGATGTGCGTGATGCTGCCGCAGTCGCCAGTACCGTCGCGCGGATTCGTGCGCAACACGGCGCCATTCACGGTCTGGTACACGGTGCTGGCGTGCTGGCTGACCGCCGCATAGAAGACAAGACCGCCGAGCAGTTCGACGCGGTCTATGGCACCAAGGTCACCGGCCTGCGCCATCTGCTCGACGCGCTGGCGGGGGACACGCTCAAGGTCATTGCCCTGTTCTCGTCTTTCACCGGGCGCTTCGGGCGCGTCGGTCAGGTCGATTACGCGGCGGCCAACGAAGTGCTCAACAAGATTGCGCAAGCCGAAGCGCGCCGCCGCCCGGCAAGCCGTGTGGTGTCGGTCAACTGGGGCCCGTGGAATGGCGGCATGGTCACGCCCGGACTGCGCACCCTGTTTGAACAGGAAGGCGTCGGGTTGATCGAGACCGGCGCGGGCGCGCAATTTTTGGTTGATGAACTCTGCGCGGGCAGTGTTGGCGTGAATGCAGCGCGAGCAAATGCGGCAGGTGCTGCGATGGCCGATGTAGAAGTGCTGGCACTGGCACCGTCGCCGCAATCGACGCCACAAGCGCTTGTTCCAACGCTTGCGCCAGCACGCAATGCAGCTACACCGGTTGCCGTTGGCGCGACTGCGGTGATGGCTAGCGCTGCACTCAAGCTGCACGCAAGCGTCGCATTCGAGCGCGATGTGAGCGTGGCCGCATTACCGTTCCTGGAGTCCCATGTGATCAATGGCCGCGCCGTGTTGCCTGCGGCATTGATGGTCGAGTGGCTCGCGCAAGCGGCGCTGCACGGCAACCCGGGCATGCGCTTTCACGGTCTTGATGACTTCAAGGTGTTGAAGGGGGTGGTGCTGGACGCCGGCCAAACGGTAACGGTGAGTTTGCGTGCAGGGGCAGGCACGCCACGCGACAAACAGCATGTCGTGCCGGTGCAGATGACCAGCGAAACCAACGGACGCGCAGTGCTGCATGCGCAGGCTGATGTGTTGCTGAGCGAAGAAAAACTGCCGCCCGCACCCATTGCAAAAAAGTTCGACATGCAAGGCGGCGCGATTGCCGATGCCTATTCGCTCGGCGTGTTGTTCCACGGCGTTGCACTGCACGGCATTGAAACGGTGGAGGTATGTGCTGAGAAGGGCGTGGCGGCGTTGCTCAAGGCCGCATCGGCGCCGATCAAATGGATGCGCAATCCATTGCGCGGCAGCTGGATCGCTGACCCGCTCGCTCTCGATAGCGCGTTTCAGATGATGATTTTGTGGAGCAACGCGCATCGCGGCGGGCCATCGCTGCCGAGCGCACTCGGCAGCTACCGGCAATTCGTCGGTGCTTTCCCCAAAGGGGGCTGCCGTGCCGTGATCGGCGTCGCCATCGGCATCAGCGCGATTGCGGTGGCGACGATTCAATTTTTGGACCGGCAGGGCAATCTGCTCGCGTCCGCCGAAGGCTGTGAGTTCGTGGTGGACGCTGCGCTGCACGATGCCTTCCGCCAGAACCGGCTGAAGCTTGACACCTGATGCACAGCTTTCTCCCCGGCGTGGCACTGGCGGAGCATCCCGGCAGGTAGCGATCGTCGGCATGGGCGGCGTGTTCCCTGGCGCGCCCACGCTCGATGATTTTTGGAAACTGGTCGAAGCGGGCATCGACGCCTGTGGTCCGGTGCCGGCCGGGCGCTGGCTGCTCGACCCCGCGCTGATTCGCAACACTGCGCATGGCGCGCCCGATGCGGTGTTCACTGATCGCGGCTGTTTCATTGAGGGTTTCAATCCCAACCTCGCGCTGACGGGTCTGCCGCGTGATGTGGCTGCAACCCTGGACCCGGCGTTTCATTTGTTGCTCGCTGCGGGTCACGCAGCCTTTGCGCAGGCGCGCACCGACGCACTGGATCGCAGCCGCATGGGCGTGATCATCGGCAGCATTGCCTTGCCGACCAGTGGGTCGTCGGCATTGTGTGACGAAGTGTTGGGGCCGTTGTTTGCGCGCTGCATGGCAGAGGGCGCAGCACCGCGCGCGCCGCAAGCCGCCCTCTCCAACCCGCTCAACCGCTATGTCACTGGCCTGCCTGCGACCATGCTTGGCGCATCGCTCGGCTTCGGTGGCGGCTGCTACGGCCTCGATGCCGCGTGTGCCTCTTCTCTCTATGCGGTCAAGCTCGCGTGTGACGAGTTGCTCGCGGACCGTGCCGACGCCATGCTTGCTGGCGGCCTGTCGCGCCCCGACTCGCTTTACACGCAAATGGGCTTCTCGCAATTGCGCGCGCTGTCGCCGAGCGGGCGCTGTTCGCCCTTTGATGTCAAGGGCGATGGCCTGATCGTCGGCGAAGGCGCGGGCATCGTGGTGTTGAAGCGTCTCGACGATGCGTTGCGTGATGGTGACAACATCCTTGCCCTGATCTGCGGCGCGGGCTGGTCGAACGACATTGAGGGAAATCTGCTTGCGCCCAGTACCGAAGGGCAGTTGCGCGCGCTGCGCATGGCCTACGACGCTGCGGGCTGGTCACCCGACATGGTGGACTTGATCGAGTGTCACGCCACCGGAACGCCGGTGGGCGATGCCGTCGAGTTCAACAGCCTGGTGCAACTCTGGCAGCGCGGCGCTTCGCAGCAGGCGGTTGCGGCACGCTGCGTGCTAAGCGCGGTCAAGTCCAACATCGGACATCTGCTCACGGCAGCAGGCAGTGCCGGACTCATCAAAACCTTGATGGCAATGCAGCACGGCACGCTGCCACCGGTGGCTAATTTTGAACACGCATCGGACAAGGTGCGCCTTGCAGACAGCCCGTTTGCGATTCTGCACAAGAGCCAGCCTTGGCAGCGCCGCTTTGCGGATATACCGCGCCGCGCCGCGATCAATGGCTTTGGCTTTGGCGGTATCAATGCGCATCTGCTGATTGAAGAGTGGCTGGGCGAGGCGTCGCTGGCGATGCACGTGCCAGCAAAGAAGCGTCCGTCTGAGCGCTCTTTTGCACGCCCTGAGGCAGAGGCGCAGCCTGAACCCATCGCCATCATCGGCATGGGTTTGCGCACGGGGCATTGCGCTGATCTGCAAGTCTTCGCGCGGCGTGTACTTGACAGCGATGCAGTGGATCAGCCAGCGGTGCGCAAGGTTTGGCGCGGTTTGCGTTCGGAGGATCTCGCGCTCACGGGCGGTGCTGCCGGGGCT
>JANPAR010000002.1:0-1826 GCA_031430015.1 Burkholderiales bacterium | reverse complement strand
GGCGGGCCCTGTGTGTGGCTGAGCGAAGACGACGCCAAGCGCGCCGGCATCGTCGACAACGACTGGATAGAGCTTTTCAACATCAACGGCGCGATCGCGGCGCGCGCAGTGGTGAGCCAGCGCGTCAACCCTGGCATGGTGATGATGTACCTCGCCCAGGAGAAGATTGTGAACACCCCCGGTTCCGAGATCACCGGTGCGCGCGGCGGCATCCACAACTCGGTGACGCGCATCGTGCTCAAACCAACCCACATGATCGGCGGCTACGCGCAGCTCAGTTACGGCTTCAACTACTACGGCACCATCGGCACCAACCGCGACGAGTTCGTGGTGGTGCGCAAGATGAAGAAGGTCGACTGGCTCGATACACCGCTCGGCGACGAGCGCGCGGCTGCGGTACAAGCGCAAGGAGAAGCAGCATGAAAATCCGCGCGCAAATCGGCATGGTCCTGAACCTGGACAAATGCATCGGCTGCCACACCTGTTCGGTGACCTGCAAGAACGTCTGGACCAGCCGGCCCGGCATGGAGTACGCGTGGTTCAACAACGTCGAGACCAAGCCCGGCATTGGTTACCCCAAAGATTGGGAAGACCAGGATAAATGGAACGGCGGCTGGGTACGCAAGGCGAATGGCGCGATCGAACCGCGCCAGGGCGCACGCTGGAAGCTGTTGATGCGCATATTCGCCAACCCGAACCTGCCCGAGATCGACGACTACTACGAACCCTTCACTTTCGATTACGACCACCTGCAGTCGGCGCCCGAGATGAAGGCCACGCCGACCGCACGGCCGCGCAGCCTGATTACCGGCAAGCGCATGGAAAAGATCGAATGGGGCCCGAACTGGGAAGAGATCCTCGGCGGCGAGTTTGCCAAGCGTGGCAAGGATCGCAACTTTGACGACATCCAGAAGGAGATCTACGGCGAGTTCGAGAACACCTTCATGATGTACCTGCCGCGCCTGTGCGAACACTGCCTCAACCCGGCCTGTGTGGCGAGCTGCCCGTCGGGTTCGATTTACAAGCGCGAGGAGGACGGCATTGTCCTGATCGATCAGGACAAATGCCGCGGCTGGCGCATGTGCGTTTCCGGCTGTCCCTACAAGAAGATCTACTACAACTGGAAAAGCGGCAAGGCTGAGAAATGCATCTTCTGCTACCCGCGCATCGAGGCCGGCCAGCCAACGGTGTGCTCCGAAACCTGCGTTGGCCGCATTCGTTATCTCGGCGTGCTGCTGTATGACGCCGACCGCATCCAGGCGGCCGCCAGCGTTGAACACGACCGCGACCTGTACCAGGCGCAGCTCGACATCTTCCTCGACCCGCATGATCCCAAGGTGATCGCGCAAGCCAAGGTAGATGGCATCCCCGACAAGTGGATGGAGGCGGCGCGCAACAGCCCCGTGTACAAGATGGCGGTGGACTGGAAGGTGGCGCTGCCGCTGCACCCCGAGTACCGCACCCTGCCGATGGTCTGGTACGTGCCGCCGTTGTCGCCGATCACCGCTGCGGCCAACGCGGGTCATGTCGAGAGCCGCGGCGAGATTCCGGATGTGACGCAACTGCGCATCCCGGTCAAGTACCTTGCCAACCTGCTCACCGCCGGCGACACCGGACCGGTGATCCGTTCGCTCGAGCGCCTGTTGGCGATGCGTGCCTACCAGCGCGAAAAGCACGTTGACGGGCGCATCAATCTCGCTGTGCTCGAGCAGGTGCACATGAGCCAGGCCGAGATTGAAGACATGTACCAGGTGATGGCAATTGCCAATTACGAAGACCGCTTCGTGATCCCGAGCACCCACCGCGAGTACGCCGAGAACACCTTC
>JANPAR010000001.1:0-1969 GCA_031430015.1 Burkholderiales bacterium | reverse complement strand
GAACCGCGGTGCCGCCTCGGTGATGCGCACCATTCCGTCCAAGATTTTGTCGCTCGAAGAACTCAAATGCCCGAAGATTTTTGAGGAACTCGCGGACCAGCCGCGCGGTGTGGTGCTGGAGACAGGCCCGACCGTATCGGGCAAGTCGACCACGCTGGCGGCGATGGTCAATCACAAGAATGAAGTCGAGTATGGCCATATCCTGACGGTGGAAGACCCGATCGAGTTTGTGCATGAGTCCAAGAAATGCCTGATCAACCAGCGTGAAGTCGGGCCGCACACCTTGTCGTTCAACAATGCACTGCGCTCGGCGCTGCGCGAAGACCCCGATGTGATCCTGGTCGGCGAGATGCGCGACCTAGAAACCATTCGCCTCGCTCTGTCTGCGGCTGAGACCGGCCACTTGGTATTTGGCACCCTGCATACCTCGTCGGCAGCGAAGACAATTGACCGGATTGTGGACGTGTTCCCGGCGGCGGAAAAAGACATGGTGCGCTCGATGTTGTCGGAGTCGATCCGCGCGATCATTTCGCAGACCCTGCTCAAGACCAAGGACGGCAACGGTCGCGTCGCCGCGCACGAAATCATGATCGGCACACCGGCCATTCGCAACCTGATCCGCGAAAACAAGATCGCGCAAATGTATTCGTCGATCCAGACTGGCCAGCAATTCGGCATGCAGACGCTCGATCAGAATCTGCAAGATCTCGTCAAGCGCAATATCGTGTCGTCGGCCGAAGCGCGTACCAAGGCAGCCAATAAGGACAATTTCGCAGCTTGAATCTGAACCGATAGTTCGGGCAGACGCGGCGCAACGGCGACGAGGAAGATCATCATGGAACGCGACCAGGCAACAAAATTCATGTACGACCTGCTGAGATTGATGATCAGCAAAAAAGGGTCGGACTTGTTCATCACGTCGGGTTTTCCGCCGGCGTTCAAGATCGACAGCAAAATGACGCCGGTGTCGAACCAGGCGCTGACGCCGCAGCACACCTCCGACCTGTGCCGCGCCATCATGAACGACAAGCAGGCAGCGGAGTTCGAATCGACCAAGGAGTGCAACTTCGCCATATCGCCGGCCGGCATTGGGCGCTTTCGCGTCAATGCCTTCGTGCAGCAGGGCGCGATGGGCATGGTGTGCCGGGTGATCACCACGGCGATCCCGACTTTTGAAGATCTCAAAGTGCCGAGTGTGTTGAAGGACGTGGCCATGACCAAGCGCGGCCTGGTCATCATGGTGGGCGGCACCGGTTCGGGCAAATCGACCACGCTGGCGGCGATGATTGGGTACCGCAACGAAAACTCCTACGGCCACATCATCACGATTGAAGACCCGGTCGAGTACGTGCATCCGCACAAGAACTGTGTGGTGACGCACCGTGAAGTTGGCGTCGATACCGATTCATGGGAAGCTGCGCTCAAAAATACCCTGCGCCAGGCACCCGACGTGATCCTGATTGGCGAGATCCGCGAGCGCGAAACCATGGAGCATGCGATTGCGTTTGCCGAAACCGGCCACCTGGCGATGGCGACGCTGCACGCCAACAGCGCCAATCAGGCGCTTGACCGCATCATCAACTTCTTCCCTGAAGAGCGGCGCGCGCAGTTGCTGATGGATTTGTCGCTCAATCTGCGCGCCTTGGTGGCGCAGCGACTGATCCCGTTGAAAGACGTGAAGGGCCGCGCGGCGGCGGTGGAGATCATGCTCAACTCACCGCTGATTTCCGATCTGATCTTCAAGGGCGATGTGCACGAGATCAAGGAAATCATGAAGAAGTCGCGCGAGCTCGGCATGCAGACCTTCGACCAGGCACTGTTCGATCTCTACGAAGACGGCCGCATTTCCTACGAAGACGGCCTGCGCAATGCGGACTCGGTCAACGACCTGCGCCTGATGATCAAGCTGCACAGCAAGGACTCGAAGAGCAAGGACCTTTCGGCCGGCAATGAAGGCCTCGCGCTGGTC